>NZ_JAGIQB010000003.1:0-237303 GCF_017815025.1 Cupriavidus phytohabitans | reverse complement strand
TCGGTGGCTTCGCTGATGCTGACCACGGACTGCGCAGTTGCCGAAACGCCGAAGGAAGAGTCGGCTCCGGCAATGCCGGGCGGCATGGGCGGCATGGGCGGCATGGAAGGCATGATGTAATTTGTGCCGACTGACTGCCGGTGGGGTGTGACAACCCTGGCCGGCAGGCTGTCACAGCAAAAACCCCCGCGGGTGCGAACCCGCGGGGGTTTTTGTTTGTGTGGCTCCCGCCGTCGGAGTGGCGGGAGCGCAAACAGCCCGTTCTCAAGTTGCCCTGGCGCGAGGGCGAGCTGGGGCCATGGCCGGAAGCTCAGGCCCGGCGGAACGTGTATTGTCTGTCCAGCTCATATTTCACGGTGTAGCCGATGGCGAGGCCAATTACCGCGCCGAGGTATCGCATCTCCCGGGTGTCGAACAGATAGTCGAAGCCGAACTCGAACGCCCAGAACACAAGCGTGGTCGCCACTCCGGTCGCGGTATAAATAACAAAAGTTCGCCCGTCGTGGCCCGCATTGCGAGGGCTGAAGCGGAAGATGAAGCGCTTATCGAGTATGTATTTCAGGTATAGTCCAGCGCCCGTCCCGGCCAACACGGAAAACAATACCTGGAAGGGGCCGGTGTAGCTACGGATCATAAGGTCCTGCACACCGATATTTGTAGCCGTAGCCAGAATCGCAAGCCCCGCATAGGTAATCGCCAGCTGCATAACTAGTTGCATCACCCATCCCGTTGATGGCGCAGTCTGAATCAGCGCAGGCGTGGCCGTCAATGCGGAGCATTCACTAGTGCATTTGGGGGATTGCCTACGTTCTTTTGCGGCCTAGAATCAGGCTCAGAGGTGCCCGTCCGAAGCAAGCATCTAGTTCGCGATGTGACATAAGGCAGGTCACGACGAGCCCAACAAGAAGAAACAAGACCAATTGTTTGACGGACGAATGCGGGTTGGCATTACGGTTGGCGGACATGGGCGGCGGGGTTTTCCCGATGTTAGGGCACTTCCGGGCAATATCCCGGCAGCACCTTGGCACGGAAGCGGGGCCGCGTACTGATCTTCTCGTGCCAGTTTTGCCCGACTGCGTCGTCTGCCGGGGAGAAGTCATGGGCAAGCCGGAGATTCCGCTTTGCGTGGACCTGGACGGGACATTGATCCCCGGGGACCTGCTGCTTGAGTCGTGCATCGCCTTGCTCAGGCAAAACCCGTTCTACCTCATTTTGTTGCCCTGCTGGCTATGGCGGGGCAAGGCCTATCTCAAGGCACAGATCGCGAGCCGCGCGCGGCTGAATCATTCTGCGTTGCCGTTTCATCAAGAGCTGATCGCCTGGTTGAGGGAGCAGAAGCGGCGCGGGCGACCGCTCTGGCTTTGCACGGGGGCCAACTACCGGCTGGCGCAGGCTGTGGCAGACCACCTCAAGTTGTTCGACGGTGTCCTGTCCAGTAGCGACACCCACAACCTCAGTGGACATCGAAAAGCGCATTCTCTTGCAGAAAAATTCGGTGCCAAGGGCTTTGACTACTGCGGCAACCATCGCGTGGACTTGGCAGTCTGGTCGATGAGCCGTGGCGGTGTGGTCGTGAATGCCAGCAAAGGCCTGGAAGCGGAGGCGCGCGCAGTCACGCATGTTTACAAGACGTTTGCCCCCCATAGTCATGTAGTACATGCCATTGTCAAGACGTTGCGTCCACATCAATGGGTAAAGAATATTTTGCTACTGGTGCCGCTGGCCGCGGCCCACGAGCTAGGCGAACCGTCGGCAGTCGGCGCAGCACTGCTGGCCGTCGTGGCATTCAGCCTATGTGCATCGTCGGTCTATGTGCTCAATGACATGCTTGATGTGGAATCTGACCGACAGCATCCTGGCAAGGCTCGCCGGCCCTTTGCATCTGGTCAGTTATCGTTGCTCGCCGGCTTCGGGCTTGCCCCCGCGCTGCTTGCCGGCGCGTGGGCGGCTGCCTGGCCACTGCCATGGGCATTCAAGGGCGTATTGTGCGGCTATTATGCGCTGACGTTGGCGTACTCCACAGTCCTCAAGCGCCTGGTGGTGGCCGATGTCGTGGTCCTTGCTGCGCTCTATACGATACGTATCGTGGCCGGGGCCATGGCGGTAGGTGTGGCGTTGTCATTCTGGCTGCTGATGCTTTCATTGGCGCTCTTCTTCAGTCTTGCGCTCGTGAAACGGTACGCCGAACTAAAAGTCATGCAGCGCGAGTGCCGCCTGGAATCTGCGGGACGTGGCTACCGACTTGAAGACCTCGCGATAGTCGAGAGCCTCGGCACGGCCGCAGGCTATGTCAGTGTGGTGGTGTTGGCGCTCTACATTAACAGCCCGGCCGTGGAGATGTTGTATCGCCAGCCCCAGATTATCTGGGTGCTCTGCATGCTGTTGCTGTACTGGATCAGCAGAGTCTGGGTGTTGGCTCATCGGGGCATGATGCATGACGATCCGGTGGTATTCGCACTGAAGGACAGGACAAGTCTTGCCATCGGGGTGTGCGGGGCATTGACTGTGTACTTTGCTACATGACATGGCGCGGCGATTGATATATTCCTGGGGCAGGGCCATCCGCTCCGAATGCGTGTTGCTACCGCTGCAAAGCTGTATGGCAGAACTGCCGCCGCTTCCCGAACTCGCCGACAGTTACCTCCCATTCGGAAATGGTCGCAGCTATGGCGACAGTTGCCTTAACACGAACGGCGCCTTGCTTTCCACCCGCAGGCTCGACCGTTTCATTGCCTTTGATTCCGGCAGCGGCGTCCTACGCTGCGAAAGCGGCGTGCAACTGGCGGAGATCTCCCGCCTGATGGTGCCACGCGGCTGGTTTCTGCCGGTGACACCGGGCACGCGCTTCGTGACCATCGGCGGGGCGATTGCCAATGACGTGCATGGAAAGAACCATCACAGGCAAGGTACATTCGGGTGCCACGTGGTGCGCCTGCTGCTGCGCCGTTCGGACGGCGAGATGCGGCTTTGTTCCGCGGAAGAGAACCCTGACTGGTTCGCCGCGACGATCGGAGGGCTCGGACTGACCGGCCTGATCCTCTGGGCTGAGATCAGGCTGCGCCGCATCGAGAACCCGTGGATCGTTTCGGAAGCGGAACAGTTTGCGGATCTTGACGGATTCTTCAGACTGAGCGAGTCAGGATCGGCTCATGAGTACACGGTGGCGTGGCTGGATTGCTCAGGGCCGGGTCGCCGCATGGGGCGGGGCATCTTCACGCGTGCCGATCACGCGCCAGCGGGGTTCCGCCAGCAGGACGTCCCGCAAGCGCGCCACGCCGCCGCGGTGGCCTTCACGCCGCCGTTTTCCCTGGTGAACACCTTGTCGGTCAGGGTGTTCAACAGCCTGTACTTCCATCGCGCTGGCAGGCAGCCGCTGACTACGAGCGGGCATTGCGAGTCTTACTTTTATCCGCTCGACCATTTGCTGAACTGGAATCGCATATACGGCCCGAAAGGCTTCTATCAGTACCAGTGCGTCGTACCGGATATTCGTGGAGGCCGGGAGGCCGTTGCCGAACTCCTCCGGCTGATAGCGCGCAGCGGCATGGCGTCCTTCCTGGCGGTACTGAAGCAGTTCGGCGAGCGGGCTTCGCCAGGGCTGCTGTCGTTTCCGCATCCAGGCACCACCCTGGCGCTGGATTTCCCGAATCGCGGGGAAGCCTTGCATCGCCTTTTCACCAGCCTCGATGCAGTGGTGATGGCTGCGCACGGCCGTCTCTATCCAGCCAAGGACGGGCGCATGCCGGGCAGAGTGTTTCGTGCCGGGTATCCGCAATGGCAACGCTTCAGCCCATATATCGATCCCGCTTTCTCCTCCAGCTTCTGGAGGCGGGTCATGGAGGACGAATGAAAAATATCCTGATCATTGGCGCGACTTCGGCCATTGCCGAGGCGGCCGCGCGTCGCTTTGCAGAACGCGGGGATCAACTCTTCCTTGTCGGCCGCAATGCGGGCAGTTTGCAGGCGATCGCCGATGACCTGCGGGTGCGTGGTGGCGCAGGCGTTCAGACCTGGGTCATGGACGCCAACGATGCTTTCGCGCACGCCGCCATGCTGGATGAGGCCGAGGCCACCATGGGAGGCGTGGATTCGGTCCTAATTTGCCACGGCACCCTGTCTGACCAGCGGGCATGCGAGCAATCCGTATTGCTCACGCTCGCGGAGATCCAGACCAATGCACTGTCGGTCGTGGCCTTGCTCACGCTGATCGCCAACAGGATGGAGCGCCGGCGCAAGGGCACCATCGCGGTCATCTCTTCGGTGGCTGGCGAAAGGGGCAGGCAGAGTAATTATGTGTACGGCAGCGCCAAGGCACTGGTAACGGCTTTCATGTCGGGGTTGCGGCAGCGCATGGCCAAATGCGGCGTGGCGGTGGTGACGATCAAGCCGGGGCTTGTCGATACGCCCATGACGAACGGATTCCGCAAGGGGCCGCTATGGATTCAGCCAGACACTGCGGGCAAGGCAATCGTGCGCGCCATGGATGCGGGCGTGTCCGAAGCTTATGTGCCGGGGTTCTGGCGGGCCATTATGATGGCGATCCGGTGGCTGCCCGATGTGGTGTTCAGGCGGCTAGTGTTCTGACAGGCGGGATCCCGTCTGCGCGAGATGCCGCTTCAGTACCGGGACAGCTCGCGCGTGGCGGGATCGATCACACGCGGATTCAGAGAAGCAGACATACCACCGCCTGAGCTTGTAGCCCCAGCCTGCGGCCCGACCTTGCAGGCTTCGTGGAAGTGGTCAGTTCGCCGAAGTATCAGGAAAAGCAGGCCAGTCAGCACGACCGGCCCCGTTTGAATCGATACCGCGGCAGCCAGCGGTGCCATCGGCAGTGGCAGGAACCACGCTGCTAACAGGATTTCACGTTCGCCGCGAAGCCAGCCGCGGAGCAGGCCATCGACGGCGAGCCACGCAAGCGGGAAGGCAAGGCCGGCGAGATCGTAGTCATAGGCATACGGGCTGACCAGGAAAGTTGCTGTCATGAGGGCCGATGCGCGCAGTGCCAGTACCGGCGTATGGCGCCACACGTACCAGACGGCAACAGCGGCCGCACATGCGGCGGCGGTCTGCGCAAGCCAGGCGGCTGGCACCGGAACGTGCCACAGCCTGAGCATGGCAAAGACTGTCGGCATCTTGATCCAAGGCAGCGCGCCGGTTTCCAGCGCAGCTTGCGCGACCGGCAGGCTGCCAAGGAATGCAGACAGAGTAACGGTACCAAGGACGGCAGTGCCGGTCGCCACCAGGAGCAAGGCAACCGCGCCAGCAACGAAGAAGGTGGTCCACGCACCCGTCGCCACGAGGGCAACCGGGAACAGCACCGCCAGATGCGGCTTGATGGCAAGCAATCCGATGAGAATACCGGCAAGCACTGGCCGGCGCTCAAGGCAGAGCAGGGCTGCGGCTGCCAGCGCGGAAGTCAGGAAGGCGTTTTGTCCGTGCAAGATATTGACCCACGCCCCGCAAAACCCGGCAAGACACCATAGGGCTTCGCGGCTCTGCGCAATGCGTCGGAATACGGCTACATAGGCAGCAAGGGTTGTCAGCAGGAAAACGAAATAGGCCGCCAGGTAGGGCAATAGTGCAAGAGGAAGGATCAACAGGTAGAACGACGGCGGATAGAACCAGGCATACATAGCCCTGATCCCGGATACCGCCGTCTGTTCGACTTGGAATAGCCGCGCCACGTTGTAGGCGTGCTGGGGATCGCCGTCCAGTGCCATGCGCGAGGCCGCCCAGAACGTGATGAAGTCATAGCCGAGTGGCTTCCCGTTCGGATCCACAAGGCCCTTCGCCCGGAAGCACAGCACCACGATGGCCAGCAGAATGAAGGCTAGCACGATGCGCGAATACGCGACCAGGCGCTGGCGATTCAGCCAATGTTCGGGACGACCCATGCGATGTTCCCCTTGTTGTCCTCGCATTCCGGTTGCCGTGATCGGGCATTGGAGATGGCCGGTATGCTGGTGCGCCGTTCGAGGCGATGCGCAAGGCAGCACACAGAATGTGCGGACCCGCAGCGCTATTTTTTTAGTGCGGCTTCAAGTATAGGATCCGTCATTGACGTAGACCAATAGCTTGCGTGCATTGAAACGCGGAAATGAGGCTGCACGCTGTTCTCAGCGTGCAAGCCATAATTAGGGGGATGGAATGAAGGCGGGGCACTGGGTGACTTCCAAGCGTCTGGTTATCTACCCGGCGGCGATGCTGTTGGCGCAGCTTGTCGGGGTCTGCATCTGGCTAGTTGTGCATCGCCATGTGCCCGGCAACGAACCCCGCATGGCCTTTGCCAACGATTTCCGCGTATTCTGGGGCGCTTCGCACTTGGCGCTGGAGGGGCGTGCTGCCGATGCCTATGACATCAACCAGCTGTTCCCCGTTTTGCAGAGTGTGGATCCCGGCCTGGTACGGGTGCGGGCGTGGTTCCACTGGTTTTATCCTCCGAGCTTCCTGCTGGCAGTCCTGCCGCTTGCCCTACTACCCTACCTGCTGTCCTATGCCGCCTTCACCCTGAGCACGCTGGCCGGCTATGTCGCTATGCTCGCGCGCATTGCCAGGCCCTATCGGAGCGGCCTGCTGGCCCTTGCTTTTCCCCCGACGATACTGACTGCCTTCAACGGGCAAAATGCATTCCTGACGGCAACGCTGGCAGGCTGTGGATTGATGTTGCTGGAGCGGCGCCCCGTGGTGGCCGGCATTTGCATCGGTTTGCTGGCGATCAAGCCTCATTTGGCCATTTTGTTTCCTGTAGCGCTGCTTTGCGCGCGCGCATGGAAGACGATGTTTGCCGCTGCCGCCACCGCACTCTGCCTTTTCACCGCCAGCCTGCTGGTGCTTGGCGTTGATACGGCGTCCGGCTTCGTGCATAGCATTGGCATCGCCCGACAGCTAGCCATGGAGGGTGCGTTGCCCCTGGTAAAGATGCCAACGGTGTTTGGCGCCGCGCGCTTGCTGGGAGCAGAGGCATCGCTTGCCAATGGTATTCACTTTGCGGTGGCCCTTCTGGGCATGTTGGCTGTGGTGGTTGTGTGGCGCAAGCCCCAGCCATTGTATTTGCGAGCGTCGGTGCTGGTATTGGCCAGTCTGCTGGTCAGCCCGCATATGTTCGACTATGACCTCACCTGGCTGGCCCTGCCTATTGCGTGGATGGGCGTTCATGGCCTGCAATGGGGCTGGCTTCGCGGCGAGCGCGAACTGCTTGTGGTTGCCTGGTTTTCACCGCTGGTTTGCGAAGCTGGTGCCAGCGTCCTGTCGGTTCAGATGGGCCCATTAGTTGTCTTGACAATGCTGGGATTGCTTCTATGCCGGGCGCGGCTGTCGACCCTTCATAAGGTGTAGCCGCTTCGGCAAGTCCAACTACCCGGAATGTGTCAAGGAAGTTGTCGCGTCCGCCGCTATGCTGCTTGCCAGTATCCCCCGGCTCACGCGCGACTCGTCCCGGGTTCAGGTAAGCCGCTGGCGCTGGGTCCCGTTTGCGCCGTGGTTGCCGGATGCGGTGATCCCGTCGACACGGCTAATGCGGAAATGCGTAGGAGACTGCCCCCCGTCATACCTCCACCACGCAGCACCAGTCGAAGCGCTTGTTTTCCAGCTCGCCCGTGCGCCGGCTGACATAGCCCCGCGGATTGCACACCACGCGCGAATCGTCGATGCAATAGTCGAAACTGGTGTGGGTATGGCCATGGATCCACAGGTCCGCCTGCGCCACCAGGTCGGGCCGGCGTGACAGGAACCCGCCGGAGACCAGGTCATGCGAGTAGCGCGGGTCAAGACTGCCCAGGTCAGGGCCATGATGGGTGACCACCACGGTCTTGCCTTCGAAGGGTTGCGCCAGCTGCGCCGCCAGCCAGGCCGAAGCGGCCTCGTGGCGCGCCAGCGCGTCTTCCGGCATGAAATGGCGGGCCTTGCCGTCGCCGCCGCCGACTTCGATCAGCCTGTGGTCCAGCATCACGCCCGCGCAGGCCTGCATCGAATCCTCGCGCCGGTCGGCGCCGAACAGCGTGTAGTCCGTCCACCAGGTCGTGCCCACGATCCGCACGCGGCCACTGGCGCCGTCGAACTCCGCAACGGCGCCGTTGAGCACATGCATGCCGGGATATTCCGTGGCGGCTTCGGCCATCTGCCGGTCTACCGCATCGAAATTGCTCTCGTAATACTCGTGGTTGCCGGGGACATAGATGACGGGCTGCGCGAACGTGCGCGCGGCCCAGTCGATGCCGTCGCGGCCGTTGGCGATATCGCCCGCCAGCACAACGATGTCGGCATCGCAGCCGGGCACTTCTTGCGGCATGTTGTGCTCGATATGCAGGTCGCTCAGGATACGCAGTTTCATGGGAACTCCGGGGCGATTGGGTCTGGCTGCGTCCGCCGCGCCGGCGGCGGGGCAGTGAGTGGCATTCTTAAGAACCCTGGCGCCGCGGTCAAGTCCCTGGCTCGCACGCCCGCCACCAAAGCAAAAAAGCCCGGAACCAGGTCCGGGCAAGGGACTGTCTGGCCGGCGTTGCACCGGGAGACAGCCGGGGGAACCGTTCAGGGTTACCCGTGCGTCCTATCCTCCTTGTCCCGCCATGGTTGGCAACAGGACGCGATAGATCTGGATAAACGCCGGCCCCAGCAGCACCAGCAGCAGCGAGGGGAAGATGGTGAAGATCAGCGGGAACAGCAGCTTGAGCGCGATCTTGGCGGCCTGCTCCTCGGCGAGCATGCGGCGCTTGGTGCGCAGCATGTCCGACAGCACGCGCAGGGATTCGCCCAGGCTGGTGCCGAAGCGGTCGGCCTGGATCAGCATCGAGGCAAATTTGTCGACGTCTTCGACGCCGGTGCGCAGCGACAGGTTGGACAGCGCTTTTTCCTTGGAGAAGCCGGAGCGCAGTTCCAGCAGCATCAGCTGCAATTCATCGGCCATTACCGGGCAGCGCAGTGCAAGTTCGTCGGCGACGCGCATCAGCGCGGCGTCCAGGCCGAGGCCGGCTTCCACGCACACGGTCAGCAGGTCGATGACGTCGGGGAATTCCTCGAATACCTTGCGCTGCCGCTCGGCAACCTTCCGTGCCAGCACGACGTTGGGCAGGTAGTAGCCGATCGCACCCAGCAGCGCGAGCAGGGCCAACATCGTGTACTGGTCGTCGACCGCCCGACTGCCATTCAGCGCCAGCAGCCCGGTCATTGGCAGCACCACCGCCAGCACAGTCTTGGCGCCAAAGTACAGCGGTGCTGCACTGGCGCTGCGCCAGCCGGCGTTGGTGAAGCGCACGCGCAACTGTGAATTTTCCCAGCCTTCCTTGGGCAGGGACAGCCGCGACACCGGTTGTGCCCAGCGCACCAGTCTCTCGATCCAGGCCTGCTGCGGGCCGGGAGCGGAAGGCGTGCCTGCCTGGCCGGCGAGCTGCTCCACGCGTCCGTGCATGCGGTTTGGTGAGAACGCGTACATCACGGCAAGTACTGTGCCGAATGCCGCCACGAAGACCAGCGCGAGCACGACCAACTGCTCGGCGGGAATACCCCCGATGATGCCTTGCATGATTGACTCCCCTCAGGACCGTTGTGCCGCCGCGGCTTGTTGTTGTCTCATACACGGATGCGGATGATCTTGCGCATCCATATCACGCCGAACACCATCGACACCAGCGCGCCGCCGATCATGCGCCAGCCGATCGGGTCTTCCCACAGCACCTTCATGAAGCCGGGGTTGACCACCATGATCATGCCGCCAGTCGCGAACGGCAGCAGGCCGAGGATCCAGGCGGACAAGCGCCCTTCGGCAGAAAGCACGCGAATCTTGTCGAACAGCTTCAGCCGCTCGCGCACCATGTTGGCGATGGTGTCGAGGATCTCGGCCAGGTTGCCGCCGCTTTCGCGCTGGATCAGTACGGCGATGACAAAGTAGCGCAGGTCACCCACCGGCACACGGATTGCCAGGTTGGTCATGGCTTCGTCCAGCGCAACGCCATAGTTGATCTCTTCGAACGTGGTGCGGAACTCAGGGCCGATCGGGGCCTTGATCTCCTGGCCGACCATGCCCAGCGCACCGCTGAACGAATGCCCGGCGCGCAGCGAGCGGCTGATCATGTCGACGGCGTCCGGCAGTTGCTTTTCCATCTGCTGGAGCCGCCTGACCCGAAGCCGCATTACGTGCAGCACCGGCAGCAGCCCGGCCACGACGGCAATGGCCAGCACCACAGGCATCGGCACCGGCACCAGCGGGATCAGTGCCACCGTGCACAGCACCACAAGCGCGCAGTAGCCTAGCAGCTGCGATACCGACCAGGAGCTGCCGGACTGCTCCAGCCAGCGGTCCACCGAGCCGATGCGCGGCAACCGCATCAGCCACTGCTGCATCCGAGGAGAATCGCTCAGCAGCCGCTTCTTCAGGATCGACAGGCGTTCGGCACTGACATGCCCGCCCGCGGACAACGCACGCAGCCGCGCGTCGATACGCTTGGCGGCGGGGCCGTGGTAGTTGTTCCACCAGAGATAGAGGCCTTCGATGCAGAGCACCACCGCCGCGAACAGCATGATGCCGAAGGCATAGAAGATCGTGCTCATATGCGTCTCCCCCGAGAGAATGTGCCGCGTCGGTGGCGCGGATCACACTTCATAGCGATGCGCCGGATCGTAGGTTTCATCGGGCAGGCCCACGCCGAACACGCGCAGCCGCTCGGCAAACTTGGGGTACACCCCGGTGGCGCGGAAATGGCCGCGCACGGTGCCGTCCTTGTCCACGCCGGAGCGCTGGAAGGTAAATATCTCCTGCATGTTGATGATTTCGCCTTCCATGCCGGTGATCTCCGAGATGCTGATGATCTTGCGTCGCCCGTCGGTCATGCGTGCGGCCTGGACGATCACGGTGATGGCTGAAGAGATCTGCTGGCGAATTGCCTTGGCCGGCATGGTCAGGCCTGCCATGCTGACCATGTTCTCCAGGCGCGTCAGCGCGTCGCGCGGGGTATTGGCGTGGATGGTCGTCAGCGACCCCTCATGCCCGGTGTTCATCGCGTTGAGCATGTCCAGCGCCTCGCCGCCGCGCACCTCGCCCAGGATGATGCGGTCCGGGCGCATGCGCAGTGCGTTGCGCACCAGCGAGCGCTGCGTGATCTCGCCCTTGCCTTCGATGTTCGGCGGGCGGGTTTCGAGGCGCAGCACATGAGGCTGACGCAACTGCAGTTCGGCCGCGTCCTCGATCGTGACCACGCGCTCGTCCTCGGGGATGAAGCCGGACAGGATGTTCAGCAGCGTGGTCTTGCCGCTGCCGGTGCCGCCCGAGACCAGCACGTTGACCTTGGCATGCGCCAGCGCCTGCAGCATCTGGGCCATCGGCGGCGTCAGGCTCCTCAGGTTCACCAGGTCTGAAACCTGCAGCGGATTGACCGCGAAGCGGCGGATCGACAGCAGTGGCCCGTCGATCGCCGAGGGCGGGATGATGGCATTGACGCGCGAACCATCGGGCAGGCGCGCGTCGACCATCGGACTGGTCTCGTCGATGCGGCGCCCTACGCGCGACACGATCTTCTCGATGACCTTCATCAGATGGGCATCGTCGTAGAAGCCGATATCGGTGAGTTCCAGCTTGCCGCGCCGCTCGACATAGGTCTGCTTCGCTGTGTTGACCAGAATGTCGGACACGGTCGGATCCTGCAGCAGCGGCTCGAGCGGGCCGAAGCCGAACATCTCGTCATAGATGTCCGACGTCATCTGGCGGCGTTCCGTATCATTGATCAGGATGCGCTCTTCATCGATGATGGCGTCGATCAGCACCCCGATCTCCGTCTTCACCTGCTCCAGCGGATAGCGCGCGAGACGCTCGAGTTCGACCCGGTCCAGCACCGCGTCGTGGACGGTCTTCTTGAAATTCCGGTAGGCCTGCGTGGTGCCATGGCTGCGGGCGGGCGCGGCCTGGCCGTTCATTTGCAGCGGCGGGTGTTCCGGCAGGGAAAGCTGTTCGCGGATCGACATGATGGACTCCGGTTCGTGATGCGGTTCGGGCGGTTCAGGCGGCGGTCGACTTCGGGCGCAGGAAGAGCCTGGCCAGGGACGGCCTGGGCGGCTGCGCCCGCCGCTCGGTACCAGTACCCGCGGCAAGCGTGGCGCCGAGAGACAGCAGCGACTTGGCGATGGCGCTGCGCTTCTGTTCCTTGAGAACGGGCACGCCGTGGCCGATCGACTCATCCACCACGACAGGATCATCGGGCAACGCGTGGAAGATCTTCATGCCGAAGACTTCCTCCAGCTTGGCACGCGGCAACTCGTCGCGGCGGCCCTGGCGGTTCAGCAGGATGCGGATCTTGTCCTCGGTGTAGTGCAGCGCGCGCAGGATATCCAGCAGCCGCTTGCCGGTGCGGACATAGGGGATGCTGGGCTGCACGGTCACGCAGATGCTGTGGCTGCGGTCGAAGGCCGCAAGCGACAGTGGGGTGACCGACTGCCCGATGTCGATCAGGATGAAATCGTAGCGCGGGCTGACCACCGAAAGGATATGGTCGATCCTGTCCTTGCGGACCTCGTTGGCCTTGATCGGGTCGACAGCACCGGCCAGGATGTCGAATCCCTCATCGACGCGGGTCATGCAGGCATCGAGGAAGGTATCGTCCATGCGTTCCAGCTGCGAGCACACGTCCGGCAAGGTTGCTGGCGGCGTCTTGTCGGTGATCAGGAAGGCGGTGTCGCTGAACTGGGTGTTCAGGTCGATCAGCAGCACCCGCTTGCGCTCGCAGGCGCTCAGGGTGTAGGCCAGGTTGCCGGCGATAAAGCTGGTGCCGGCACCGCCCTTGCATGAAACCAGCGAGATCACGCGTGCTTCGTTGCGCTCCCTGGGCACGTGGTTTGACTCCAGCCGCCCGAGCGCCTCGCTCAGTTGGCCCTTGTCGAGCGGCCACGGCAGGATGTCGCGCACTCCGGCACGCAGTGCCCGGATCAGGACATCCGGCTGCTGCGCCGACGTCACCAGGATGCAGGGCAGGTCGGGATGCTGCTGGCGCAAGGCTTCGATGCCGAGCATCTGCGTGCCAGCGCGGAAGTCCTGGTCGAGGATGATCGCATCCGCGCTGCGCAGGTGGCTGCCATGCGTGCACAGCGCGGCGGGAGCATCCTGCAGCCGCATGATCTGGAAGGATCCACAGGCATCCGCCATACGCGAAAGCTCGCCCAATCTTTCAGCATCCTCGGAAACGATCAGAATTCTGAGCATGGTGTGCTCCTGGTTATGCGTGCTAATTGCAGATCTTGCCGCCGGTTGAGGAGTTCAGGCTTTCCCGCGGCAGCGTAGTCGTGAACGAAGGCATGGCCAGCGTGATTGGCACGACCGGAATAAAGGTCTTGACCGAGACGTTGGCCACGCTGACGGTGACCGAGCGGCACGTGCTGCGGGCAGCGTCGGCGTCGGCGTCGCAGCCGCTTGGCTCGTAGCCGATCTGGATATTGGTGGCCTGTAGCTTCGGCATCAGCTTGGTCATCCTCTCCTTGATGGTCGCGTCCTTGGCGTCGCACACTGCGGCGATGCGTGCGCCCAGCCGGGTCGCCTCGCCAGCGGTATTCCAGTAGAACAGCACGCGCGAGAATTCGGCAATGCCGATCAGCAGCATGAAGAAAATGCTGGCAACGATGGCGAACTCGATCGCGGTGGCGCCGGCCTCTTGCCGACACAAGCGGGTGGCTCGAAGCGAAGTCATAGCACTTGCCTCATCACTGTCGCGATATCGGAGAACGCGAGGTTGCCGACCTTGATGTAGGTCTGGATTGGCGAATATGCATAACCCGATATCTTTACCTCGACCAGGTTGATGGTGCCCGCCTGCACGCCCGAACTGTCGCCGTCCTCGTAGATGGGGACGTTGGCGAACTGCTTGCCGCCACAGCCGCTTGCGTCGACACGGTCGCAGACGACCACCATCGAGGTGCTGAGGCCTTTCACCAATACGTCGCCTTCGCAGACCGTCTTGCCATAGACGGCCATGCACTTTGCCTGCGCCACCGGATAGTTAGGCTCGCTGGGCGCATACTGCGACAGGAAGCGTGCGGCGTCGCGCGTGGCCTTGGTCAGGGCGTTGTACTGGTAGATGGCGCGGCCGTACTCCGCAACCCCGCTCACCAGCAGAAGCAACGGCACCAGGACCATTGCGAATTCCACAGCGACCACTCCGCGCCGATTGCGCCGATTGTGCTGACTGCGCCTGCGCTGTCTGCATCGCTCCATGATTCGCTCCTATTGCACCAGCACCGGCACGCGGGGACCAGAACCCGTATCAGAGCCAGGCACACCCTGTGTCGCGCAAGGGCTGGTGGGGTCGTTCGAATTGCCCAGATATTCGAGGTTAACCACATCCTTTGCGCTGGGCTCCTGCATTGGCTGCACCATCAGCATGCAGTTCCAGGAGACCACCTTGGCCAGCTTGGTCGAGGCGAATTCGGTGCAATCCACCATCGGTACATGAACCAGCCTGCGGTCAGCGCCGGCTTTGTGCACCGCCTGTGTCGATTCCGTGCCCTTGGTGGTCAAGCCGCTATTCGCGTCCGTCTGGTATGGCGCGTTGGCTCCTCGCTTCTGGATGAAGTCGGCGTAGGCGTTGCCGCCGTTCGGCGGATTCCATGTGGTGACGCTGTAGGCATAGCCGGTAAAGTCCGGCGTCCCGTCAGTCGGTCCCTTGTAAGAGCCGGTATAGATGCCGAAGCGGGTATTCCACGCCGCGATCAGCGACGCGATATCGCCTGGTTCACCAACTTTGGAACCCACTGCCGGCAGGTCGCACTGTCCGCTTCCGGCAAGCAGGCCCGCCAGCTCGGAAGCACCACCTCCCGGAGGCGACAGGTCAGCCCAGCCAAAACTGCCGGGGCCATACGGATCCTTCGGATCGACCTTGGATTTGATCCAATCGCCCTTGTTGTACGCAGTCTTTGGGGGATTCGAGGTGGGCGGCGTGCAGATATAGACCGGGATGGCACAGGCTGTCTGCGCGCTGGTTGTGGTGGCCACGGCCATTGCGTTCACGGTACTGGGCTGGATGTCGATGCCGGGCAGCAGGTTAAGGATCTGGATGAACCAGTGGGCAATATCCGTGCGCTCGGCGGTGCACTTGACGTACTTCACCTTGTCCAGCGCGTATGGCACGCTGTCCTTGGTGTAGTAGGTACCGTCAGGGGTGTCGCTGTACGAGACATTGAGATCCTTGACCATTTTCACTGCCTCGTTCTGGAACATGGCAGCATTGCTCGTGCCGGTGGCGAGGCCCGCCGCCTCCGACACGAGCAGGGGCGTGGCCCCCGTGACGTCGCGCGCGGCGGCCAGCGCGCAGGCATCGACGCTGTTCTGCAGCTCGCTCTTGGTCACATAGAGCTTGCCCAGGTCGAGCGCCAGCCCGACGAAGCCAATCAGAACGGCCAGCGACAGACCGACGATGATGGCGATTGCGCCACGCTGCCGCTTGCGCCAGGTCGTCCGTCGGCCCCGGTAGGTGGTAGGGCGTGACATATCGGCTCTCCGTGGTTTGCTCGGATCAGCGCGACCCGCCACCTGACATGCCGACGCCGCCGTAGCCGCTGGCGCCGAAGTCGATCGTCATGGAGGGCGAGCTGCCTTGCGTGCCGTTGGCCAGCGAACGGTCGAAGTTCCTCATCGCAGCCACCGCGGTCTTGCCGTCCGCACCCGTGACAGTGGGCAGCCCCGCAGGCGCATCGGGATTAATGATCTGCATTTGCGTGACCGTGGCGAGTGCGACGCCGCGCTGGCCGTCCCACACCGGCGTCGAGGTCATGCAGGCCGACAGCGTGAGGCAGGCCAGGCTGCCGAGCACCAGCGTGGTGGCGCCGCGCGAAAGGTTGGGCTTCTTGCTCATGATCGTTCTCCTGTGGGCGCGGCGGTTCAGTTGCCGCCCGCGGCGGTGCGCGTGGCGGTGCCGGTGGCTCGTGCCTGTGCCAGGCGCGCGGCGGTGGCTTCGATGCGGGCGATGCGCGCGGCGGTGTCCTCGGCAGGTGGTGCGGCGGCGATATTGCGAGCAGCTGGTTGGGCCGGTTCCGGCGCGCCGGAGCTCCGAGGCATCGCGGTCGCGGCTGCTTGCGCTCCTGACGATCCGGCAGTTGCCGGGGGGTCCAGCGGGCGGCCCGTCGGCACCATTGAGACCGACGTGGGCGTGCCCTCGCTGCGTGGCGCCGTCGGCGGCGTGACAGGTGCGGCGGCCGGCGCGGCAGGCTGCGAGGGGGCCGGCGCGGGCTGCGGCGCGGGCTTGCCACTGCCTTCCATATTGCCCATGAAGTACAGCGACAGCGGATTTGGCGTGGAGAAGCTGTCGGTCGGCAGCGGGTAGTTGTTGGTCGGCATCGGCTTGACCAGGCGCGGCGTGATGACGAACACCAGTTCGGTCAGGTCCTGCTGGTACTGCGTGCTGCGGAACAGCGTGCCCAGAACCGGCACCTCGCCAGCGCCAGGCAGCGCCTTGAGCGAGCCGCGCGCGCTGTCGGTCAGCAGCCCGCCGATAGCGAAGCTTTCGCCATCGCGCATCTGCACGGTGGTGGAGGCGCGGCGGGTGGTGATGACCGGCAGGATCGTCTGGCCTGCCAGCGTGCCGCCGCGGATCGTGGCACCCGTGGGCGACAGCTCGGACACTTCCGGCGACACCTTCAGGTGGATGCGGCCGTTTGCCAGTACGGTGGGCGTGAACTTCAGGCCCACGCCGAACTCTTCTTCCTGCAGCGTGACGGTGCCGGCCCCGTTCAGCACATTGGCCTGTGCCACCGGGATGTAGATCTTGCCGCCGGCGAGGAAGCTGGCCTCCTGGCCGCTGATGGTGACCAGGTTGGGCTCGGCCAGGATCTTGACCAGGCTGTCGTTTTTCTGCGCGTCGATGGCGAACTCGAACGGCAGGTTGTTGGCCTTGCTGCCGAAGATTGCCCCCGAAGCGCCGGTCAGCAACGACGTCACCACGCCACCCGTCCAGGAGCCGAAGCCGCCCTGCAGGTTGACCGCGGATCCCAGCTGGTTGAGCAGCGTCTTGGATACCTCGGCCACCTTCACTTCCAGCATCACCTGCTGCGGGCTGTCGACGGACAGCATGTTGAGCACGCCGCCTTTCTTGTCCCCGTTCTTGCCGTCGGTGCCTTGTGCCGCGTTGGCATACGCCTGGGCAATGTCCATCGCCTGCTGGGCCGACTGGGCATTGGTGACGCTGCCGGTCAGCACGAGGTTATCGGCAGCGGTCATCACCCGGATGCCAGGCTCCCCAGGCAGGAGCTGGGCGAGAGACGTCTGCAGGCCGCCGGCATCGGCATTGACCACGACGTTGATGATGGTGCAGGCGCCGCTGCGCCCTTGCACGATCATGTTTGTCGTGCCCACGCTGCGGCCCAGCACGTAGAGCGTCTGGGGCGACACCATGGTCGCCTGCACGACATTGGGATTGCCCAGCGTGCGGTTGCGCACCGGCTCCTGCAGCGAGATCAGCTGCGACTTGCCGACCGGCACCATCACGCTGGATTCGCTGCGGATCGCGCCGACGCAGTTGGGGCCGCGCGCGTCGGCGGCCGGCGCGGGTGCCTGCGCCGAGCTCTGGGCCACCGTGGTCGGGGCGCCTGGCGTCATGCTGATGGTCATCTGCATCGGTGCCGCGGGTGCCTTGGCGGCGGCCGGCGCAGTGGCCTTGGTCACGATGCCCGCCTCCATGGCGGCCTGCGCCGCGGCGGCCAGCGGGGTGAAGAGGATGGCGGCAAGCACCAGGGTACGGGTGCCGCCTGCGGCGTCGGATCTTTTCTGGTTCATTTTGAATCTCCCCCCGGAGAAGCGGTGATGCAGATCAGAATTCGTTGAACGTCGTGCGAGACGCGGTCAGAAGCATTCGACGCCGCCCTGCATGCCTGCCAGCACGCCGATGCAGTTGCCACGCGCGGGCTGCGCTGCGACCGTGCGGGTTTTCACCACGGTGCGTGTGGCCGTCTGGGTCACGACCTTGACGGCCGGCGCTTCGGGTGTCTTGCCCAGCAGCGTGCCCTTGGTGGCGCCGCCAGTGTTGATGTCCGCGACGTCCATCTGGTTGCGCAGCACCAGCGACAGCGTGCCGACACTGCGGGCCACGTCGAGCTTCTCGGCCTGCTCGGGCGTCACTTCCAGCGTGACGGCATTCACCACCTTGGGCTGGGTGTCGTCACGGCTGACCTGTTGCGCTACCGCCAGCACCAGGATCTTCTCCAGCACGATCTTGGAGATGTTGCTGTTCTGGGCGTTGCGCGCTTCTTCATTCGTGTTGACGATCACGTCGACGTAGTTGCCCGGCAGCGCGAAGCCGGCAACACCCACCACGTCGTTGACGCGAACCGTGATTGCGCGCTTGCCGTCATTGATGACCGCGGACAGTCCGCCCTTGGTGCCGATCGGCGCCAGCTTGGCATCGAGGACCGGCTCGCCGCGCTGGAGGCTGGTGCGGATCACGCGGCCCTCCAGTGCTTTCAGGTCCTGGAATGAACCGGGCGGAACGCTGCCTGCCGGCCAACTGACCAGCTGCAGCTGGCTGCCGTTGAGCGGTTGCCCCAGGTTCAGGTCGTTGGCGGCGACCACCACTTGCCTGACTGAGCTCGATGACTGCTGCACCAGCCATCGCGACGCCGACACCACTGCCGCCACGCCGGCGACCAGGGCAATCAGCAGCATCAGGATTGCGCGCATGTTTTTCATGATGACTCTCCCCAGAAATTCCGAATGGTGTCCGCGTTGGCTGCTACCGTTCAGCTCGCGGCGCGATGGTTGTCTGACCAGCGGCGGGCGCTACCTGCCTTTGGCATTCCTTCGGGCGAAGTGCGTAGCCCGTAGTAGCCCTGCCAGGCCGCCACCAGACCTTCCTCGGTAACTTGGGGCGCGGCGCCGTGGTAGTGCACGCCGGAGGCCACCAGGCGCAGCAGGTCTCGCGGGATGCAGGCGAACAGGGGCGTATCGCTGGCGTAGTGCAGGCTGTCGACAAGGAAGTCGAACACGGCTTCACTGCTGGCCAGTCCGTATTCGGCGGCCGTGCGCTGGTACACCTCGCGATAGTCGTCCACCGACAGCGCACCCACGTAGAGCTTGCTGCCGAGCCGGCGCAGGAAGGCATCGTCGCCGAGGGCCGCCGGTTCAAGGTTGCTCGAGAACACCGGCCAGACGTCGAACGGCACAGAGAAGCGCACGCCTGTCTGCAGCGTGAACATGTCGACGTTGCGGTCCAGCGGCACGATCCAGCGGTTCAGCAGGTCGGTGACGCCAACCAGCTGGCGGCCCAGGTCGTCGATGATGTAGATGCCGTTGTTCGCCTTCATGTGCGGCGGCGCCTGGTAGAAGCCGGCGACGGGGTCGTGGCGCAGGTCCAGCATGGACAGCGTCAGCTCTCCGCCGGACAGCACCACCGGGCGGTGGCAGAGGATCCAGCGGCGGTCCAGCGAACGGCGTGCCAGCGAGCCTTCGCTGTCATCGCAGGGAACATGGACCAGCGGGTCGAATACCTGGATGATTTCACCGGCCACGGTAATGGCATGCGGCACCGGCACCGCGCCCGGCAGCAGCATTCCCAGGCGCTGCGCCAGGTAGGTCTTGCCGCTGCCGGCGGGCCCGTAGATCATCAGGGCCCGGCAGGTATTCAGCGACATGCCGATGGCATCCAGCAGGTGGGCCGGGATCACCAGGTCATGGAAGGCCGCGGTGACGTCGGCCTTGGTCACCGATGCCTGGCCGACGGAGTGGCGCTTCACCGCCTGGACGTAAGCATCCAGCGTGACCGGCGCGGCGCCGACGTAGCTGCAGCGCGCCGAGGCTTCGGCCGCGCGGGCATAGCCGGCGTCCGTCAGCCGGAAGCGAACGTCCAGGTCGCTGGCGCCACGGTGGGCGATCTCCAGCAGTCGCTCGCGTACCGCAACGGCGGCGACCTCGTTGACCACGGTGCCCGGCAGTTTCAGCGTGTCAGTCAGCACAGCCAGCGTGACGGTGCGGTGCTGGTAAGCGGCCTTCATCAGCAGGCTCAGCAGCAATGCCACTTCCAGGCCGGTGTCGGCGATGGTGCGAGGCAGGACGTGCCAGGGGGACGGAGGCACCGTGCCGTGGTCGGGCTGGGTATTCCTGGCTGTCGCGACGGGTTCGATGTGCCGCGTGGCGAGATCCGTGTCGTGGTACTCATTCATTGCCTTCCCCCCGTTTGCTGATCTGGTGTCCTGGCGCTTCAAGGCGCGTCGTGCTGCTGCGCTGTCGTATTGGTTTTCATGTGCCGGCAAAGAGCATTGCAAGCGTGCCAGCGGCGATGGCGACGCCGTAGGGTATCGAGCCAGCGGATGCTTCAGCTTCAGGCTGAACCGGCCTCGCACGGCGTTGGATCGCCACGCTGAGCATGTAGCTCACCCTTGAGAAGGTCACCAGCGTTTGTCTGGTGATGAGAAGCTGCACCAGCGCCCACACGCCACCTATCACGCAGGTCGCAAGTGCAACGTTAACGACCATGGCCGCGCCAAGCCAGGCGCCCACGGCTGCCAGCAGCTTGACGTCGCCGGCGGCC
Source organism: Cupriavidus phytohabitans (assembly GCF_017815025.1). Lineage (NCBI taxonomy): Bacteria > Pseudomonadati > Pseudomonadota > Betaproteobacteria > Burkholderiales > Burkholderiaceae > Cupriavidus > Cupriavidus phytohabitans. The sequence goes on along the minus strand of NZ_JAGIQB010000003.1, from coordinate 216,820 downwards.
ATGCCGCGCAGCAGGTAGAAGGGCAGAAACAGGGCCAGGCCCACCAGCCAGCCATACAGCCATGCGAGCGAGCCGGTGGTGAGGCCATGAATGGTCATCTGCACTGGCAGCGCGGCGATCCAGGCGCCGAACGTCAGCCAGTTGGGAATGCGGCGCCGGTCCAGGTCGATGGCCGCGGCGGTCAGCACGATGCCGATCGTGGCAGGGCCTACGAGGGAGGCGAGTGCGGTGGCGGCTTGCATGGCGTATCGGCTTGAAGGTTGGGGGCGAGTTGTCAGAGAATTGCTAGGCGAATGCCTCATGGCATGCTAGTGGCGATCAGCTCGTACATTTCTTTCACTGCGCCGCTGACCTTGAACACCGATCCGATGATGGCCACCGCAATCAGCATGCCGAGCAGTGCGTATTCGATAGAGGAGACGCCTTGGTCGTCTTGCAACAGGTCCTTTACGATCATGTTGAACTTCGAGGACATGGCGTCTCCTGTGTCACTGATGAGGTTCGTACCGCAAGGCGTACGCATGCCCGTAAAGACGGTTATGCGTACACCCGTTGCGTGCTTATCAGCCGTTGGCGGTCTGGAGTTCCGAGCCGATCTTGTCGAAGGTCTTGTCCAACTCCGAGCCGACGAGCTTGACTGCGGCGATGATGACGACCGCAATCAGGGCCGCGATCAGGCCGTATTCGATGGCCGTCACGCCTTCTTCGTCGCGGATAAATTGCTTGAACATGGTGGTCAGGTTTTGCATGATTCACTCCTCTGTTTTGTGAACGTTCACTGCAGGCTGCGGAAAATCGGTTCAAGGGTGGGGCCGGCCTGAGATCTCAGCGCCGGCAATTACGACAACACGGCGGCGCGCAGATAGCACATGCATGGAAGGGCCAGCGCCCGGGACCGCCGCACACGCCCTGCGGGCTGCGCGCCTCCAGCCGGCGTTCGGCCGAAGCGTGCATGCAACGCGCTACGTGATGCGCATGGCCTGCGCGGGTCATGCAACGGAACGGCACGCTGCCGCCCATGCGGGCGGATGCGGCGTGACCAGCGTTCCAGTGCGTCAGCGCGAAATGGCGTGCGGCAGGCATGGCAAGATTCCCCGTATCGTTTTTTGGTTCTGATGCCGGCCAGTTGCTCCGGCATCTCGGCATTCGCCTTTGTGGCGGTGCCGGTGCCAGGACATAGGCAAGCGGCGGGCCAGCCAACGCGAAACCCTTGTGCCATAAGGCTTTCCGGGAAGCAGGGGTGATAAGGCGGCGGGCCGTCGGCACCGTATGCCGTGTTTTCACCGCGCTTCGTTGCCGGCGGGAAACGCAAGCCGCAAAGGCCATTTCGGATGAACCAACTAACGGATGAGGACGCAGGGCGCGCTGGCGGGCACCGCTTGTCAAATCAAAACAGCCGCTTCAACCAAAAGCATGATTTGGCAGGATTGGATGAGAGCGATACATACAGCGCTTGGCTGGGGCATTGCGGTGTTCGCCGACTGCGGCGCGGACGGCGCCGCCTGATGGATGAGGCAGCCAGACCGGCAGGCCAACGTTTCCGGATAGAAACGTCGACGCCTTCCGTGGCGTGCCTGGCATGTGTTGCAATGCCAGCCTGATCCCTTGCAACCCTTGTATTTACGCGGCTTACCGACCAGGTCGGCCGCATGATTCACGAAGGAAACGTTGCTCGCTCCGGCGCCGCCCGGGATGGCGATTCACGCGTTGCCGACGCTCGCGCCCCTTGCTTTCCGTTCGGTGCGCGACAAAACTGGGCCAGGAAGAATGGCTGCGCAACCCGCTATGCACAGCGGGGTGCCGCATGCACAAGACCAAAAAAACAGGGGGAAGATGTCGCATCGACAGCCGGTGTGGTTGCACACGCGCACGCCCCCTGATGCAGGTGTTGCCAGCATCGGAGGATCCAGGTCATGTCCAACTATGAAACCCAGCTCCTGTCATTGGTGGTGCCGTTCCACAACAACGGCGCTGCCACAGATGGCTTCCTTGCGCGCGTGCTGCCGATCCTGGAATCCCTGCACGCCACGCATTTCGAGATTGTCTGCATCAACGACGGTAGCACGGACGACACGCTGTCCAGGCTGGTCGAAGCAGCGCGCCGTGATGGCCGGATTCGCGTGATCGAGCTGACGCGCTGCTTTGGCAAGCAGGCGGCCCTGACTGCCGGCATGGACGAGGCACTCGGGGACGCCGTGATTCCGTTCGATGCGGACCTGCGTGATCCGCCAGAACTGATCCCGACGCTGGTCCAGTGCTGGCGACAAGGCGCGGAGGTTGTGCTTGCCCAATGCACGGGTCCCGGCAATGGCTCGTACCTGAAGCGGTTTGCCGGAGCCGTTTGCGACCGCTTGCACAACGCACTGTCAGACCTGAATATTCCCAGCAATGTGGGTGAATTCCGTCTGATGGATCGTGCGGTAGTGAATGCCATCAAGCAGCTCCCCGAAAGGCACCGCTTCATGAAGGGCCTGTTCTCCTGGGTGGGCTTCCATACCGTGATCGTGCCGTATCAGCGTGAACAGTGCCGTGCAGGCTTATCGAACGAGCAGCGAAGCGGGCGACGGAGGGCGACGCTGGCCGACATCGCCAGCTTTGGTTCGGTGCCGCTGCGTGGCTGGACGTACCTTGGCTCGTGCATCGCGCTGGTCTCGATCTGCTACGGCCTGTACATCGCCGCATATAGTGCAATGGGCGATGGGGACGTGCCCGGCGTTGCGCCGGTGATCGCGCTGCTGCTGTTTTTCAGCGGCGTGCAGCTGATTGGCATTGGCCTGGTTGGCCAATACATCGGGCGCATCTACGAGGAATCAAAAGGCAGGCCGATTTACCTGGTCAAGCGCCGCTACCAAACGCGCCGTCCGCAGCGCCGCGCAGGTGGGGACGGCAAGATCATTTCACTGGTGGCCGGCAAGCGCAGCTGACAGCCTGACCGAGGCCTGCACAGGGTGCCGCCGCCCCGCTTCGAGGGCGGTTATTTTCGGCAGGCAAGCATGCCGGGCCCCAGGCTGGCAACGCATGAATGGCACAATGCTGGCGGGATCGCAATCGACCCCGCCAGCAATGTCGAGAGGGATGAGTCGGGCGTGTGCGCGGAAGCTGATGATGCGATTGGCGCGGACAGTCTCCCGCCTCAGGTTCCCTGCACACACACTATCCCCATATTCCCCTTCTTCACCTGCAGCTTGTAATCCCGCATCAGCCTGAACAACGTCACCCGCGAAATCCCCAGTTCAGCGGCCACATCGATCAGCCGCTCGTGATTACGCTGCAGCGCCTCCACAATCGCATGCTGCTCGGCCTCCTCACGGATCGCCGCCAGCGTCTTGGGCCGTTCTTCGGCAGGCGTTGCCAGCTCGAGGTCCGCCGGCTGGATCACGCCGTCCTCGCACATCGCCGCCGCATGGCGGATGCGGTTGATCAGCTCGCGCACGTTGCCAGGCCAGTTGTGCTGCTGGATCGCGCGCAGCGCGGTCGGCGAGAAGCCGCGGATCCGGGCCGGCGACTGCTTGCGCACGCTTTCGAGCACGTGCTCGGCGATCAGCATGATGTCGCTGCCGCGTTCGCGCAGCGGTGGCTGGCGTACGCGCAGCACGCACAGGCGGTGATAGAGGTCGCCGCGGAAGCGTTCGGCGGCGATGGCGGCGTCGAGGTCGACGTGGGTTGCAGAGATGATGCGTACGTCGACTTCGATCGATTCGGTGCCGCCGAGGCGCTCGATGCGGCCGGTCTCCAGGAAGCGCAGCAGGCTGGTCTGGCTTTCCAGCGGCATGTCGCCGATTTCATCGAGGAACAGCGTGCCGCCCTGCGCCATCTCGATGCGGCCGGGCTTGCGCTTGGTGGCGCCGGTGAAGGCGCCGCGCTCGTAGCCGAACAGTTCGGACATCAGCAGCGTGGGCGGGATGGCGGCGCAGTTGACGGCGACGAAGGGCTTTTGCGCGCGTTCGCTGGCGCGGTGGATGGCCTGCGCGGCCAGTTCCTTGCCGGTGCCGGATTCGCCGGAGATCAGCACCGGGGTGTCCCAGCGCGAGACCTTCTCGATGCCGCGGAACAGCGTCTGCATGGCGGCACAGGTGCCGATCATGCCGTCCGGGCGCGAGCTGGCCGCCGCCCCCCGCACGGCGGGCCGTATCTGCGCCATGCCCTGGGCATGGCCGAGCGAGTGGGCCAGGTCGGCGGACTCGAACGGGGAGGTGTAGTAGTCGATGAAGTAGAGCCCGAGCAGGCGCCGTGCCGCTTCGCTCAGCGCGTCGCGGCTGGCGACGATGCCGATCCAGCCGAATTGCGGCTGGGCCAGCCAGGGTTCGAACGATTCCAGCTCGGCATCGCTGAAGCCGCTGTGCACGTCGAGCAACGCGGCGGCTGGCTGGCCGCTGTGGGCGAGCGCGAGCAGTTCCTGCAGGCTCGACGCGAAGCTGATCTTCCAGCCCCGTTGCGACAGGACCCTGCACAGCATGGCGTCGTGATGCTGCGAAAGATACAGCAGCGGGCGGTTGGCATACGCGCTCATACGATTTCCCCGGATTTCTTCTTATCTGACGAAGCCGGACGTGGCGGTTGCCACGTACCGGATTCGGTGGCCCTGAGGCCTGCGCCGTCGATGCATCATGGATGCCTCGCACCGGCGTGTTCCCCGAATTTTGTTCTTGCCGTCCCGCCGTTGCGCCGCGTAGTTGGCCGCTGCCGCGCCGATGTCGATGGCATCGGTCACGGCAGCGGCGTTTCTCCGCGCCTGCATGGCAGGCCGGTCAGCACCCCATTCTTCCAGACGCGCCGGCAAGCCGTGCGTCCGCGATCCCGTTTCGCCGCCCGGTGGTCCGGGCTGGCATGGGTTCTTCCGGGTTCCACGGGCCGCGCGCAAGCGCGCGGCCCGTGTCCCGCAAGACCTCCTCTAATCTTGTCGGCGGCCTCTGTAACGACCCGCCGATGCGGGCCAGTTCCTGCCGCGTGGCCCAACGCTTACAGCACCAGCCCGACGTCCCGCCCTGGGATGCGAGGGTCGTTCTGAAACTGACCTTCGGCGAACGCACGCCAGTATGTTTGCCGCTTCCGTTTCAGACTTCCCCTGTGTCGGGCTTCTGTTCGCGGGGACATAAGTGCGACGAACGTGCCAGTGCGTCATAAATCGTTGATTCAAAAAGAGAATCGAAAAAAACGAGAGTTTCTGTCGCCGCCGTGCTGTGAGAAAACGTTCCGATCCTGATACATCGCAGGCCTTGTTCATGTTGCAATGCAACATGAGTGCGCTTTTCCGTGCCAGGCATACATCACAGTTTTATGAGTCTGAGTGCCGAAAAGGCTACCTGAACGCATCTGGGGCCATCCGAAAGAGGGGAGGCGGTAAACCGGACGTTCGGGCGCCATGGCTCCGATGCTGCACGCAGCAACCCGTTCACCGGAGTTGCATTTTCTTTACACCGGCCCGGAGCTTTTTCAAGCGGCGCAGGTCTGCCAGGCCTCGACTGCCTCAGCCTTTTAGCGCTTTACAGCCGCGCGTAGCTGTGCTGGAAGGCTATGGCTACGGCCGTTGACACGCATTTGCACGGTTCCGCGCATGACGCTGCCGGCCCGGCCTCATCTTTTTGGATGGGTGGCGCAGGAGATCCATGCGTGCTGGCATGGGTGGCAAAATGGTTGCATCGATGAAACTCGGGGCGGTTTCCGATGCAATCGAAGGGCTCGTTCAGAGACACCACGCCGGCGTTGCGATCGCCAGTCAGTCGTTGAAATGCCTGGAGTTATCGAAAATGATTCGTATTGCCAACATCGGCGTACGAAACAATTTCATGAATGAAACTGCTGGGGTAGCCCGCCGACGGTGGGATGCGATTGCGTGGCCTCGCCGCGCACCTGCTCCTGCAGCCAGGCGTGGAAGGCATGGATCGCCTTTTCGCGCGGGTTGCCTTCGCGCCAGGTGACCCAGTAGTGCAGGCTGGATGGAATGCGGGTCGAGCCGATCTGCACGAGCTGGCCGCTGGACAGGTAATCGTGCGCCAGCTGCAAGCGTGCGGTGGCCAGGCCCAGGCCGGCCACGGCTGATTGCAGCATCAGTCCCGCATCCTGGAAGATTGGCCCGCGCTCGGGCTCGTCGCCCGGCAGGCCGGCCGCTTCCAGCCAGTCGCGCCACGGGCGCAGCGCAAAGCGCAGCATCGGCAGGCGTGGCACGTCGGCCAGCGTGAAGCCGGGGTAGCGCGCCAGCAGCGTCGGGCTGGCTACGGCGATGACGTGGTCCTCGATCAGGTTGTGGCACTCGAAGCCGGGCAGGTCCACGCGCTGATGCCAGATGCCCACGTCGACACTGTACGGGTCGGGCGGGGTGATCTCGGCGTGCAGCCGCAAGTGCAGGTCCAGTGACGGCACCTGGGTGTGCAGGCTGGGCAGCCGCCGGATCAGCCAGGCATTGGCCAGGTCCTCCATCACGCTGACCTGCAGCCGCACCACCGGCGGCGCGGCGCTGTTGCCGGCCTCGCGCAGCGCGCTTTCGATGCTGTCGAGCGCGGCGCGCACCTGTTCGGCCAGCCGCGCGCCCGCGCTGGTCGGCGTCATCTGGCTGCCGGTGCGCTGGAACAGCTTGCTGCCCAGGCTGGCTTCCAGCCCGCGGATATGGTGGCTGATGGCGCTGTGCGTAAGCGCCAGCTCCTCGGCCGCGCGCGAGAAGCTGCGGTGGCGCGTGGCCGCCTCCAGCGCACGCAACGCTTGCAGCGGGGGCAGGTGGACGGGGTGATCGGCGGGTTTGCCGGGGGATCTGGCCATGGCCGTCAAATTCTACTCACAATTGCCGCGGGTATGTTTCGTTGGCCTTGCACTGGAATGGGGACGACAATGCGGGCCATGACGACAACCTCTTCCACTTCTCCTGCTCTGTCTTCCGCCTCCGCGCCGACGCGGCAAGCCGGCGCTCGCTGGCGCGTGCTGGCCGTGTTTTCGCTGGGCTTCCTGGTGTCCTATGTGTTCCGCGGTGTCAACCTGGGCTTCGCGCCGCACCTGACGCGCGAACTGGGGCTCAATGCCGGTGACCTGGGCTTGCTCACCAGCTTCTATTTCCTGGGCTTTGCCTGTGCCCAGCTGCCCGCCGGCATCCTGCTGGACCGCTACGGCCCGCGCCGCACCGAGGCGGCGATGCTGCTGGCGGCGGTTGCCGGCTCGCTGGTGTTCGCACTGGCGCCGGGCATGGCGGGGCTGGCCGCCGGCCGGCTGCTGATCGGCGTGGGCGTGTCGGTGTGCCTGGGCGCCGCCATCCAGGCGCTGTCGATGTGGTTCCCGCTGTCGCGCATGCCGTTGCTCAACGGCGTGGTGATGGCGATCGGCGGGTTCGGCGCGGTGCTGGTTGGCACCCCGCTGTCGTGGCTGCTGTCGCTGACGGACTGGCGCATGGTCAGCGCCGGGCTGGCCGGAGTATCGCTGGCGATGGCGGCGCTGTTGTGGTTCGGCGTGCCCGACAAGCCGCGCGCCGGCAAGAAAAGCCTGCGCGAGCAACTGCGCGGCACGCGCCAGATCCTGGCCAGCGAGCGCTTCTGGCGCGTGGTACCGCTGACGCTGCTGAACCAGGGAGTATTCCTGGCCGTGCAGACGCTGTGGGTCGGTGCCTTCCTGCGCGATGTGCCGGGCTTCGATCCGGCCACCAGTGCGCGGCTGGTTTCGGTGATCGGCTTCGCGATGATGGCGGGCTGCGTGGGCTCGGGCTGGGCGGCGCGGCACCTCGAACGCCTCGGCGTCAGCCTATATGCCTTTGCGGGCATCGGCATGACCGGGTTTATCGTGGTGCAGGCGCTGTTGATGGCGCAGGTGCCGCTGCCGCCGGTGCTGCTGTGGGCGGCCTATGGCGTGTTCGGCTCCAGCGGCATCCTGACCTACGCGGTGCTGGCGCGCAGCTTCCCCGACGCGCTGATCGGGCGGGCCACCACGGCGCTGACGCTGACGGTGTTTCTGGCGACCTTTGCGTGCCAGGTCGGGGTGGGGTTCGTGCTGGACCTGTGGCCGTCCAGCGGTGGCCATTACCCCAAGGCGGCGCACATGACGGCGTGGGGCGGGCTGGTGGTGCTGCAGGTGCTGGCGGCGGTGTGGTATCTGATGGGCGCGCGGCGCGCACCCGCGGGTGTTGGTGCCCGCTGAGGCCTTCGCGAGCGGGCACAATGCTCAGTAGATGCCAGGCACAGCACGAAACCGGACTTTCTCGCGATACTCGCGGTATTCGGGGTCGTCGGACAGCAACGCCTCTTCCCGATTGATCCGCACGGCCTGAAGTGCATACAGGCCGGTGTAGACCAGCAGGTTTTGCAGGCCGAAGTTCGTGAGCAGGAAGCCGACGTCAGCGATGAGATAGCCAAGGTAGATCGGATGCCGCACGAACCGGTAAGCCCCGTGCGACACGATGCCGCGGTTGGCAGGCAATATCCCGAACGAGAAGCGCAGCGTCAGCTTGGCATAGATCTGCCATGTAATCCCGACAAGCTGCAGGCACGCGCCGACGATTTCCGGCACCAGGTGTTGCCCGGGTGCCAGCTGGATGCCAAGGAAATAGTAAGAAGCGCCCAACGAACACAGAACTGTGATCGGATTCCAATCCCGCTTTTTCGGCACCCGGACGAAGAGGGAAAGGCCGACCGTCAGGCAGCTTGCAATCACCAGCAGCAGCAAAGTGATGCGAGATGGATCGGCGAGCCACTGCCTGACTGCCGCGTAGGCGAACAGGCACAGCATGAGGGCGGTGGAGCATCTGAGGATCACCTCCAGGAGGACTTCCCGAAAGTTGAGCTTGGGTGTTGCGTCGGCCCGATCGTTCGCCGCCAGGATTTCTGACATGGTTTCCCCCGTCTATCCAGCGGACTCTTCGTTCCGCCGCGATGCCTGCTTGTGCACCAAGCGTAGCGTCATAGCCCCGGGGCGCCATATCGGGCAAAAGGATGTTTCGCCCGTGAACAGCTGCACGCGACGAATCCTTAGATCAAGATGGGCCGGTCATCCAGCTCATTGGGGTTGTGCCCGCCGTCCGACGGAAAATGGTTCGTCAGCAGCTCGTGGATGCGCGCCACCGTGACCAGCACCGGCGCCACCGACAGGTCCTGCTTCAGCCCATGTGCCAGTTCGTCGCACAGTTCGCGCCAGACCGCTGGCCCCACGCTGGCGTCGATGCCGCGGTCGGCCAGCAGCTCGACGGCGTGGTCGGCCAGGTTGATATAGAGCAGCACGCCGGTATGGTCGGCGGTGTTCCAGACTTCCAGCGCGCCGAACAGGAAGCGGGCGCGCTCGCGCGGGGTCACGCCGGCCCAGGCGTGGCCCAGCGGCAGGCTGGCTTCGATGACCACGCGGATTTCGCCGCGATGGCGCGACTCGCCGGCATGCACGGCCGCGTGGAGCTGCTGCTGGGCCTCGGCCGGGAAGTGCTTGCGCGCGGTGCCGGCGGTGGTGGCGAAATGGTGCAGGGCACGTCGGAGATGGGGCATGGTCGTCACTCCTTCTGTCACCAGTTGCCGGACGCGCCGCCGCCATCGAAGCCGCCGCCGCCTCCGCCGCTGAAGCCGCCACCGCCTCCACCGCCGCCGCCGAAACCGCCACCGAAGCCACCGCCGCGCCGTCCCCAGTCCTGCCCCATGCCGTAGCCGCCCAATCCGCCCAGGCCGCTGGCGATCACGTCGCGGCCGCGCCGGGTGGTGACGATCTGCGGCCCGCGCGACCGCAGCATGGCGCCGACAAAGAAAAACAGGATGATCGCCAGCGGGAACAGCACCGGCAGCCAGTCGGCCAGCCCGGAGGATTGTTGCGCCTTGCGCGGCTGCGGTCCGGCCAGGCCTTCCTTGTCAATGGTGGCCTGGATGGCGGAGATGCCGGCCGCCAGCCCGCCGTAGAAATCGTTCTGGCGGAAGTGCGGGGCCATCACGTCCTGCAGGATGCGCTTGGACATGGCATCGGTCAGCGACCCCTGCACGCCGCGCCCAACCTCGAGCCGCATCTTGCGCAAGCCCGGCGGATTGTTCTTGGCGATCAGCACGATCACGCCGTCGTCGATGCCCTTGCGCCCGGCGCGCCAGGCGTCGGCCACGCGGATGCTGTAGGCGTCGATGGGCTCGGGCTCGGTGGTCGGCACCATCAGCACGAAGATCTGGCTGCCGCGCTGCAGCTCGTATTCAGCGAGCACGTTTTCCAGCGCGGTGCGCTGCTGGGCGCTCAGCGTGCCGGTCAGGTCGGTGACGCGCTGGGTCAGCGGCGGCACCGGGACGAAGCCGTCGGCCGCCAGCGCCGGCGCGCACAGCCATGCCGCCAGCCACAGCAGCAGCGCTGCCAGGCCGGTGCGCCAGGAAGACGGCTGCGGTGAACGGCCGACGGTCAGGCCCATGGCCGCTGCCTCAGAACTTGACCGCCGGGGGCGTCGAGATGGCCTTCTCGTTGTCCACCGTGAACGACGGCTTGACCGGGTACTTGAAGATCATCGCGGTCAGGTTGGTGGGGAAGCTGCGCGCCAGGATGTTGAAGTCCTGCACCGCGGCGATATAGCGCTGGCGCGCCACGGTGATGCGGTTCTCGGTGCCTTCCAGCTGCGACTGCAGGTCGCGGAAGGAGGCGTCGGCCTTCAGTTGCGGGTAGTTCTCGGACACCGCCAGCAGCCGCGACAGCGCACTGGACAGTTCGCCCTGCGCCTGCTGGAAGCGCTTGAATGCTTCCGGGTCGTTCAGGGTCTCGGGCGAGACCTGGATGCTGGTGGCGGCGGCGCGTGCCTTGGTCACCGCTTCGAGCGTCTCGCGCTCATGCGTGGCGTAGCCCTTGACGGTGTTGACCAGGTTGGGGATCAGGTCGGCGCGGCGCTGGTACTGGTTGATGACCTCGCCCCAGGCCGCCTTGACCGCCTCGTCCTTGGCCTGGAAGTCGTTGTAGCCGCAGGCGCTCAGCAGGCTGGTCATGGCCGCCAGCAGCAGCCAGCGCAGCACGGGCAGGGGCGAGCGCATCGGCGAGGTCGGGGAGGAAGAGGCACGCATCTTGAGACTCCGCAGGTAGGCATCGTGGCCATGGATAAACGATTCCCAAGTGTAGCGCACCGCGCATCAGCCAGGCGACGACGGCGGGCGACGCCCCCACGCGTCGCCCGCCGGCGAAGCCTCAGGCTGCCGCGAACGCCTTGCGCGCGGCGTCGAAGGTGGCCTCAAGGATGGCGTCGTCGTGCTGCGCCGAGACAAAGCCAGCCTCGAACGCCGACGGCGCCAGGTAGACGCCGTTGTCCAGCATGGCATGGAAGAAGCGGTTGAAGCGCGCGGTGTCGCTCTTGGTCACCTCGGCAAAGCTGCCGGGCACGCCTTCACGGAAATACAGGCCGAACATGCCGCCGATGGCGTCCGCGGCAAACGGCACGCCGGCCGCGCGCGCGGCGTCGGCCAGGCCCTCGGCCAGCTTGCGGGTCTGCGCGGCCAGCTTGTCATAGAAGCCGGGCGCCTGGATCAGCTTCAGCGTGGTCAGGCCGGCGGCCACGGCCAGCGGATTGCCCGACAGCGTGCCGGCCTGGTAGACGCCGCCCAGCGGCGCCAGCTTGGCCATGATGTCGCGCCGCCCGCCGAAGGCCGCCGCCGGCATGCCGCCGCCGATGACCTTGCCCAGGCAGGTCATGTCCGGGCGGATGCCGTAGTGGGCCTGGGCACCGCCCAGCGCCACGCGGAAGCCGGTCATCACTTCATCGAAGATCAGCACCGCGCCATCGCGGCTGCACAGCTCGCGCATGGCCTTCAGGAAGGCGTCGCTGGCGCGCACCAGGTTCATGTTGCCGGCCACCGGCTCGACGATCACCGCGGCGATCTCGCCGGCGTGCCTGGCGAAGGCCTGCTCCAGCTGCTCGACGTTGTTGTACTCCAGCACCATGGTGTGACGCGTCACGTCGGCCGGCACGCCGGCCGAGGAGGGCGCGTTCTGCGTGGTGTCGGCAAAGGTCAGCAGGCCCGAGCCGGCCTTGACCAGCAGGCTGTCGGCATGGCCGTGGTAGCAGCCCTCGAACTTGATGATCAGGTCGCGGCCGGTAAAGCCGCGCGCCAGCCGCAGCGCGCTCATGGTGGCCTCGGTGCCCGAAGACACCAGCCGCACCTGCTCGATCGACGGCACCAGCTTGCAGATTTCTTCGGCCATGGTGATCTCGGCCTCGGTCGGCGCGCCGAACGAGAAGCTGTGGGCCGCGGTCTCCTGTACCGCGCGCACCACCTCGGGGTGGGCGTGGCCGACGATCATCGGGCCCCAGGAGCCGATGTAGTCGATATAGCGCTGGCCATCGGCATCCCACATATAGGCTCCTTCGGCGCGCGTGATGAAGCGCGGCGTGCCACCCACCGAGCGGAAGGCACGCACGGGGGAGTTCACGCCGCCAGGAATGGTCTGCTGGGCGCGGTCGAAGAGCTGCTGGTTACGGGACATGGCGTTGATCGGGATCAAGGACTGCTGGGAACGTGGGCGGCTCGGCCGGAGTGTCGTCGACATGCAGGCAATACCGCGCAACTACACGGCAATTGACTGCCAATCCGGCGCTAACATGCGCGAACACGGCGGAACTGGCACGATTCTGGCGGTCGCCGGCTGGCGCGGGCGGCACGGTTTCGGTACCATCTGCGCTGGATTTTAATGGAGAGTGGCCAGAGCCTGTTATGGAATACAAGACTTGGATGTGCCTGATCTGCGGCTGGATCTACGACGAAGCCGCAGGCGCGCCGGAAGACGGCATCGCACCGGGGACCCGGTGGGAAGACGTGCCCATCAACTGGACCTGCCCGGAGTGCGGCGCGCGCAAGGAAGATTTTGAGATGGTGGCCATCTGACGCTGGCCGCCATCGGGCACGACGCCAGCTTGCGCGCCATCGAGGCTTCATAGAAAGCCGCCAGACTGGCAGCGCGCGTCGCGCCGATACGACAGAACGCCGGCAAGGGCCCGCCATCCCGGATTGACGGCCCACCGGCGTCTTGTCACACTCTGTTGCAAATTATGTGGCCGTCCATCCGCCATTGGTGGGGAAGACGGCAGGCAGGTGCGGGTTCCACGCACCGCCGCTGCCGGGTCCGGCCCGGCCTTGAAGGGAAGCAGAATCATTTTTCGGGGGTCCGTCGGGGCGCGCATGGGTCGCGCTGCTCCGCACGGGTGTTCTCTAGTGCTTGCCGGCGCGCCGCATGGCGTGGCCGGTCGCGGGAACAACATGCGGGTCGCTCAAACAGAAGAAATCCAGCGGGTCAATGCCGCCGGCGCCAGCGTTGCGGCGCCTGGCGTAGCAATGCCGGACACCCGGGCGCGCGCGCGCCGCAAGGTGCTGGTCATCGACGATTCCAGCACCATCCGCCGCACCGCGGAGATCTTCCTGGCGCAGGCGGGCTACCAGGTATTGCTGGCCGAGGACGGCTTCGAGGCGCTGGCCAAGGTCGGCGAGCTGCATCCGGACCTGGTCTTCTGCGACATCCTGATGCCCCGGCTGGACGGCTACCAGACCTGCTCCCTGATCAAGAAAAGCCCGCGCTTCCACGCCATCCCCGTGATCATGCTGTCCTCGCGCGACGGCGTGTTCGACCGCTCGCGCGGCCGCCTGGTGGGGGCGCATGACCATCTGGCCAAGCCATTCACCCGCGAAGCGCTGCTGCAGGCCGTGCAGGCCTGCCTGCCGGTCCCCGCTGACGTGGCGGAACGGGCTTTGCCGGCCTGAACGAACCGAAGGAAACCCCATGACTGCCATCAACAAGATCCTGATCGTCGACGATTCCCCGACCGAAGCGCTGTTCATGTCCGACCTGCTCGGCAAGCGCGGCTTCAAGGTCTCGGTCGCCGGCAACAGCGACCAGGCCTTCGCGCGCCTGGAGTCCGAAAGCTTCGACCTGATCCTCATGGACGTGGTGATGCCCGGCCAGAACGGCTACCAGGCCACCCGCGCGATCAAGCGCGACGACCGCTTCAAGGACATCCCCGTGATCATGTGCACCAGCAAGGGCCTGGACACCGACCGCATCTGGGGCATGCGCCAGGGCGCGTCGGATTACATTGTCAAGCCGGTCGACGGCGAGGAGCTGCTGGGCAAGATCGCCGCGCTGGCGCACTGAGCCGCCAGCGCCGGCCGTACGGGATGCCACCACCAGTACCGGGGACTGCCACATGAACGCGCCACGCCAAGACCTACGCGCCCGCCACACCCGCCTGCAGGACTACCAGGCCATGCTGGCCCGGCGCCTGCGCGAGGCGCGCAGCCTGCCCGCCGCAGACAGCTACCTGGCGCTGCAGATCGGCGCGCGCCACTGGCTGCTGCCGCTGGCCGAGACCGGCGAGGTGCTCGATATGCGCCAGCCCAGCCGCGTGCCGCTGACGCAGCCGTGGTACAGCGGCCTGGTCAATGCGCGCGGCAGCCTGCTCGGCGTGATCGATTTCAGCCAGTTCTGCGGCGGTGCGCCCACCCCGGTGCAGCCCGGCAGCAAGCTGGTGGTGCTGTCGCGCCAGGTGGAGCGCGCCTGCGCGATCCTGGCCACGCGCGTGGCGGGATTGCGCCATGCGGCGGATCTGGGCCTGCCGCACGGGGAGGCGGCGCCAGGACACGATGAGGCGCCGGCCTGGGAGGGCCAGCGCTTCGCGGACCGCGACGGGCGCGACTGGCAGGTGCTCAACGTGCGCGCGCTGCTGGACGCGCCGGCGTTCCTGCAGGTGGGCCGCGGCGCGGCCTGAGGCCGGCGCGCGCACCACGCCGCGGGCGGGCAAAGGACACGCGCTGGCTCCGGGCCGGCGCACCCGGCACGAGCCGCCGGGCACAACGACGAATAACACGGAAGAGGGTGCCATGGGTTTCAAGAAATTCAGCCTGGGCCGGCGTACGCCGGCAGCCGACGCCGCCGCTGTGGCCGCCGGGACCGGACTTGGCGGCGCGCCGGAAATGGCCTATGCCGGTGGCTCCCACGCCCAGCCGGCAGAATCCGCCACGTCCGCCACGTCCGCCACGTCCGCCACGTCCGCCACGTCCGCCACGTCCGCAGCAACCGCCGGGCTTGGCGCCACGCCGATTGAGCACGTGTCGGCATGGCTGGGCCGCGTGCCGTTCTCGTCGCAGCAGCGGGTGCTGACCGTGGGCGTGGTGGTGTCGCTGGTGGCGCTGCTGGGCTCGGTGTACCTCGACAACCGCATCGCCAACAATGCGGCGGCGCAGATCGAGATTGCGGGCGACATGCTGATGCACTCGCAGCGCCTGGGCAAGGCGGTGCCGGTGGCGCTGCTGGGCAATGCGCAGGCCTTCACGCAGCTGCGCGAGTCCAAGGAGACGCTGGCGACGGACCTGAAGGCGCTGCAGGACGGCAGCGACGAGAAACGCGTGCGCGCCACCACGGGCGAGGCCGCGCCGCTGCTGGAGACCGCCATGACGTCGTGGAAGCGCTCCGAGAAGAGCGCGGCCGACGTGCTGGCCCAGCAGCCTGTGCTGACCACCATCGGCCGGACCCTGCAGGTCTTCAACGCCTCGAACCCCGAACTGCTGGAAGCCGCCGAGCAGGTGGCCGCGATCAAGCTGCAGTCCGGCGCCAATGCCCGCGAGGTGGCGGCCTCCGCGCAACTGGTGATGCTGACGCAGCGCCTGGGCAAGAACCTGAACGAGTTCCTGGCCGGAGAAGGCGTCAACCCCGAGACCGCGTTCCTGCTCGGCAAGGACACCAACACCTTCCGCGAGACGCTGGACGGGCTGATGAACGGCAGCGAAGCGCTGCGCCTCTCCGCGGCCACCGACGAAGAGACGCGCGGCTACCTGAAGCAGCTGTCGGATCGTTTCGACGCGGTGCAGAAGACCACCCAGACCATCCTGCAGAACCTGCCCGGCCTGATTGCCGCCAAGCGCGCGCAGCAGCAGATCTTCAACGACAACGAGGCGCTGCGCGGCGAGCTGTCGGCGTTGCAGCGCGCCTACGCCGAGTCGGCGCGCCTGCGCCCTGTGACGCTGGGCGCTACCGTGGTGTCGTCGCTGCTGACGCTGCTGTGCCTGGTGGGGTTGGCCGCGCTGTACCTGCGCGATTCGCGCATGCGCGCGCTGGAAGCCGAGGCGCGCGAACGCGAGGCCGAAGCGCGCCGCCTCGATGAAAAGCGCAACAACGACAACACCCAGAAGGCCATTCTGCAGCTGATGAACGAGCTGCAGGACATCGCCGACGGCGACCTGACGCGCCAGGCCACGGTGACCGAGGACATCACCGGCGCCATTGCCGACTCGGTCAACTACACCGTGGAAGAACTGCGCGAGCTGGTCGGCCGGGTGCAGCAGACCGCCGGCGAGGTGACGCAGGCTTCGGGGCAGGTGCAGGCCACCTCGACCCAGCTGGTGTCGACCACCGAAGAGCAGTCGCGCCAGATCCGCCAGACCGGCGAATCGGTGGTGGAGATGGCCGACCGCATCACGCAGGTATCGCGCGGCGCGGCCGAGTCGGCCAACGTCGCGCGCGCCTCGCTGTCGGCCGCCGAGCAGGGCCAGCAGGCGGTGCAGAACGCCATCACCGGCATGAACGACATCCGCGAGCAGATCCAGGAGACCTCCAAGCGGATCAAGCGCCTGGGCGAGTCGTCGCAGGAGATCGGTGAAATCGTCGAACTGATTTCGGACATTACCGAGCAGACCAACGTGCTGGCACTGAACGCCGCCATCCAGGCCGCATCGGCCGGCGAAGCCGGGCGCGGCTTCTCGGTGGTGGCCGAAGAAGTGCAGCGCCTGGCCGAACGCTCCGGCGAGGCCACCAAGCAGATCGGCGCGCTGATCCGCACCATCCAGACCGATACCCAGGACGCCGTGCACGCCATGGAGCGCAGCACGCAGGGCGTGGTCGAGGGCGCGCGCCTGTCCGACAATGCCGGCGCGGCGCTGGTCGAGATCGGCCGCGTGTCGCGCCAGCTGGCGGAGCTGATCGAGCAGATCTCGCAGTCCACCTCGCACGAGGCCGACCTTGCCACCACCGTGGCGCGCCATATCGAACGCATCCTGCAGGTAACCGAGCAGACCACCAGCGGCACGCGCCAGACCGCGCAATCCGTGCGCCAGCTGACGCTGCTGACTGAGGAGCTGCGCAACTCGGTGTCGCGCTTCAAGATCGCCTGAGTGGCCGGATGACGCCTGCGACCGCTTCCGCGCAGCGCGGTAACTGGCACAACCGCCGCCACCGCTACCTTCGCGCCTGCCATCAAGCCAACCCAGCGCCTGCCTGCCGCCGCGGCGGGCCGCCCGCGGCCGCCCTGGCGGCGCCGCACTGGAAGCCGTCATGTCCATGAATTTTCCCATTCCGTGCGAAGCGGCCGATGCCAACGCATCGCTGCCGGCGCCCGCCATGCCCGAGCCGGAAGCGGCGCCGCTGCCCGCATCTGCCACCACCGCCGTGCCGGCCGACGCCGGCGGCGCGGCGCGCGACCTGTCCGGGCTGGCGTGGCTCGCGCCGAGCCTGCGCGCCGCGCTCGAAGACGCGGCCGCGGAGCTGGGCCACTACGTCGATGAAATCCGCCAGGCGCCCGAGGCGCTGGGCGCGCGCGATACCACCTCGCTGCGGCTCGCCGGCCAGCACCTGCACCAGGCCGCCGGCGCGGTGCATATCGTCGGGCTGCGCGGCACCGACCCGTACTGCCAGGCGCTGCGCCGCCTGCTCGAGGCCATCGATGCCGGCCAGCTCGCCGCCGACGCGCAGGCGCTGGCGGTGTTCCGCGCCGGCGTGCAGGCGCTGGCCGAGTATGTCGACGACCTGATGGCCGGCGATGACGAAGCCCCGCTGCGGCTGTTCCAGCCCTATGCCGGCGTGCTGGCGCAACTGCGCGAGGAGCGCGTGCATCCGGCTGACCTGTGGCTCGACGAGCTGCAGATGCTGCCCGGCATGCTGCTGCCGGCGCGCAGCCCCGCCGCCGTCACGCGCGCGCGCCAGCAATTCGAGGCCACCCTGCTGAAGGCCATGCGCCTGCCCGCCGCGTGCCAGGACGCGGCCCTGCTGCGCGAGGCCTGGCTGCCGCTGCATGCGGCGCTGGACGAAGTGCGCGCCAACGAGCAGGAGCCGCGCCGCGCCGCCGACCACCCGGACCGTGACGTCTGGCATGTGCTGGGGCTGGTGTTCCGCGCGCTCGGGCATGGACTGCTGCCGTCCGACCTGCTGGCCAAACGTTTTGCCGGGCGTGCCAACCTGCTGCTGCGCCAGTACCAGCAAGGGCATGTGCGCGTGCCGCAGGCGCTGCTGAACGATGCCGTGTTCCTGCTGGTGTGCACGGGGCTGGCGAAAACGGTGGCCGGCGACGCGGCCCAGGCGGATGGCGCCGCTGCCGTGCGCAGCGACATCGTCCGTACGCTGGCGGCCTTCCGTCTCGACGCCGCGCACGCGGTGGCCGATGCCGACTTCCGGCTGCGCTATTACGGCTGGCTCGACCCGATCGATACGCGCAACCTGCAGCAGGCCGCCGCGGGGCTGGAGCAGGCCGCGGCCGGCGACCAGGCCGGCTGGGAAACCGCGCTGGCCGCGCTTGCCGAAGCCGCGCAGCCGCTGGCACAGCCACCGCTGCAGCGCTGCCTGGCGCAGGCGGCGATGTCGACGATGGCGGCCGCGGGGCCCGGCTGGGAGCTCAGCCGGGCCGGAGCGCTGGGCGCCACCGGCATCGCGCTGTTCCTGGCGCGTGCGCTGGCCTTGCCGTGGCGCGTGCACGGACAATCCGCCCATCCCGCCGCGGCGCGCTTTGCCGCGCAGTGCGAGGCGCTGGCCGATTGCCTGCACCAGTCGGCCTCGGATCCGGGCGTGGGCGCGCCGGCGTGGCTGGCCAGCATGGTTGACGATGCGCGCGCGCAGGCACTGCGCGGCGAGGCCGTGTCGCAGCTGCGGGCGCAGATCGACAGCGGCGAATCGTGGCTGGACAGCTATGACCGCAACGCCGCGCGTGCCGATGGCGCCGGCCACCTGCGCGATGCGCGCCAGGCGTTCGCGGCGCTGGGCAATACGCTGGAGCGGCTGCAAGCGTCGCCGGCGCTGCCGGCCCTGCTGGCCGGGGACGCGGGCAGGGCCATGGCTGCGGTGCAGGCCGTCAATGAACGGCTGGCCGCGGTTGGCGATGCCTCCCATGCTTCCGATGCCGCCATGCGCACCGAACTGCTCGCCGCCGTGGCGGCAGAGCTGGGCACCGTCCATGCCTTTGCCGATGCGCTGGAATTCGGCCGCGCCCGCCGGCATGACATGCCCGCCGAAGCCGCAGCCGTCGAGGATGCACGCGCTGTGCAGACTCCGCTTGCCGCTGCCCGCGACGCCGCGGCCGAAGCGTTCCAGGCCGGCCCCATGCTCGACGCGCCGCAGGTGCAGCGCCTGCGTGCCGCGCTGCAGGCGCTGGCGGACCAGGCGGCGATCGACGACAACGCGCCGCTGCGGCGCCGCGCCGCCGATGCCACCACGCAATGCAATGCCTGGCTGGCCGGCAGCGATGATGCCGCCGGTCGCCTGATGCTGGCGCTGGCCGATGCCGCGGGCGAGCCTGAACCGGCTCCGCTGCCTGCTGCAGCTGCAGCCGCCGCCGCGCCGACCCGGCCCGCAGCCGATGACAGCGCCGCGGTCGACGCCGAGCTGCTCGACATCTTCCTCAATGAAGCCGACGAGGTGCTGGACGGCATTGCCGGCGACCTCGACGGGGGCGTCGATCCCTTGCGTGATGCCGACACGCTCAGCCGCATGCGGCGTGCCTTCCATACGCTCAAGGGCTCGAGCCGCATGGTCGGCCTGCATCGCTACGGCGAAGCCGCGTGGGCGGTGGAGCAGGTGATGAACCTGTGGATCGCCGAGTCCCGCGCGCCGGTGCCGGCGCTGCTGTCGCTGCTGCGCCGCGCGCACGCCGAGCTGTCTGTGTGGGTGGCTCAGTTGCACCGCGACGCGGGTGCGGCGCACGATATCGCTGCCCTGGTGGCAACTGCCGAGGCGGTGCGCGACGGCCTCCAGGCGAATGACGAGGAGGCCGCGGGCAAGCCGTCCATCCCGGAGGCCGCTCCGCCAGTGCCATCCGCGGACGACAGGCAGCCGGGAGCGGTGGCACCGCAGGACACACCCGGCGAGGACGACAACGTCATCCCGTTCCGCCTGGCCGGCGGCCTGTCCAGCGAGGAGGACAACTACAAGGTCATCGGCCCGGTCCGAATCGGCCTGGCGCTCTACAACGTCTACCTGCAGGAGGCCGACGACCTGCTGCGCCAGTTCGCCACCGATATCTCCGAATGGCGCCACGAGGGGCATCCGTGCCCGAGCGAGCTGGCGCTGCGCGTGGCGCACACGCTGCAGGGCAGTGCCTCGACCGTGGGGCTGGAGCCGGTGCGCGAGATCGCCGAAGCGCTGGAAGGACTGCTGCTGCAGCTGGGCTCGCACCCGGTGGCAATGCATCCGGGCGACTTCCGCCTGCTGGAGCAGGCGGTGGAGCGGCTGCGCGGCATGCTGCACCAGTTTGCCGCCGGCGTCTGGCCGCAGGCCGACGCAGGCCTGCACCGCAGCCTGGTGGAATTCGGCGAGCGCGCCTTGCTGCGCCCACGCGTGGCCGTGGTGGTGCCCGACGCGCCGGACAGCTCGATGGCGCAGCTGTATGGCCAGCCGCTGCCCGAGGATGACGAAGCACCGTCAGCGCCAGCGCTGGCCGAGCCCACGCCGCCCGCGCTCCCTGCGCAGCATGATGCCGTCGTGATTGCGCTGCCGACCTCGCACCGGCCGCCGGTCGCGGCGGAGGCCGGTGACGCCGCGTCCGACCCCGCGCCCGACCCCGCGCTGGTCCAGATCTTCCTCGAGGAAGCCCAGGGCACGCTGCCCGAACTCGGCAAGCTGGTGCGCACCTGGGAAGCGGCGCCGGCGGACGCGCGCCACGGCGGACTGGTGCTGCGCGCGCTGCATACGCTCAAGGGCAGTGCGCGCATGGCCGGCGCAATGGCGCTGGGCCAGGCCGCGCACGAGATGGAAACGCTGCTCGATGCCAGCCTGCGCGTGCAGGCCGGGCCGGGAGCCGGGCCGCAGCTGTTCGAGCGCCTCTACGCCTGGTACGACCGCATTCTCGCGCACGCCGAAGCGCTCCAGGCCGGCCGCCTGCTGCCCGCCGACGACCCGGATGTGATCAACGGTCTGGGCGGGGCGCCGCAGGATGAGGCGGAGCCCGCCGCCGAAGCGCACCCTGAAGCGGCCCCAAATCCTGCCGCAGATGTTGTCGGTGCGGTCTCCATGCTGCCGGTCATGCCCGGGCCCGCGGACGTGATGGTGCCGATGCCTCCCACCGCGTCCATCCCGGCGGCCGAGCCGCAGCGTGCGCTGGTGCGCGTGCAGGCGCGCGCGCTCGACACGCTGATCAACGAGGCCGGCGAAGTCGGCGCGACGCGCGCGCGGCTCGATAGCGAACTCGATGCGATGCGCACCTACCTGGGCGAACTCAACGACAACGTCGCGCGCCTGCGCGGCCAGTTGCGCGAGATCGAGATCCAGGCCGAATCGCAGATGGCGTCCCGCATTGCCGATGCGCAGCACAAGCAGGAGTTCGACCCGCTCGAGTTTGACCGCTTCACCCGCTTCCAGGAACTGACGCGGATGATGGCCGAATCGGTCAACGACGTGGCCACCGTCGAGCAGAACCTGCAGCGCGGCTTCGACCGCGCCGCCGGTGACCTGGCTGCGCAGGCGCGGCTGACGCGCGGGCTGCAGCGCAGCCTGATGCAGGCGCGCATGGTGCAGTTCGACGCGCTGGCCGAACGCCTGTACCGCGTGGCGCGCCAAGCCGCCGCCGAGACCGGCAAGGAAGTGCGGCTGCTGATCAAGGGCGGCACGGTCGAGATCGACCGCTCCGTGCTGGACCGCATGGCTGGCCCGATCGAACACCTGATCCGCAATGCGGTGGTGCATGGGATCGAGCCTGCGCCGCAACGCCGCGCCGCCGGCAAGCCCGCCACGGGCGCGCTGACGCTGGAGGTGCAGCAGGAAGGCAATGAAGTGGTGCTGCACTTCGTCGACGACGGCAACGGGCTGGACCTGGCGCGCATCCGCGCGCGCGCGGTCGAGCGCCGCCTGCTTGCGCCGGACGACGACGCCGGCGAGGCGCGCCTGACCGTGATGATCTTCACCCCCGGCTTCTCCACGGCCGATGCAGTCTCCGAGCTGGCCGGGCGCGGCGTCGGCATGGACGTGGTGCGCGCCGAGACCGTGGCATTGGGCGGCCGCATCACGCTGGCTTCGAAGGCCGGGCAGGGCACCACCTTTACCGTGCACCTGCCGCTGACCACGGCCATCACGCAGGTGCTGGTGTTCTCGCTGGGCGCGCGGCGCTATGCGGTGCCCAGCGGCATGATCGACCAGGTGCAGCAGCTGCGCGCGCCGGCGCTGGTGGAGGCCTACAACCAGGGACGCTTCGCGGTGGCCGGCGCCGAAGTGCCATTCTTCTACTTCGGCGCGCTGCTGGAAGAGAGCAACGCCGTAGCGGCTGGCCGCAAGTACTCGCCGGTGGTGCTGGTGCGCAGCGGCGCCGAACGTGTCGCCGTGCACGTGGACGAGGTGGTCGGCAACCGCGAAGTGGTGGTCAAGCACATCGGGCCGCAGCTGGCGCGGCTGGAAGGCATTGCCGGCGCAACCACGCTCGGCGACGGCGAGATCGTGCTGATCTACAACCCCGTGGTGCTGGCCCAGCGGCTGCTGCGCGAGCGCGGCCAGCCCGCGCCGCAGCAGATGGTTCCTGCGCCGTCCGCACCGGAGTCCGCGCCGCAGTTGGCGCAGCCGGTGGCCGGGCCGCTGGGCGCGGTCGCCGAACTGGCCGGTGACGGCAGCGCCGCGCCAGTGCGCGGCCTGGCGCTGCAGCCCACGGTGATGGTGGTCGATGATTCGCTGACCGTGCGCAAGGCGACCCAGCGCCTGCTCGGCCGCGCCGGCTACCAGGTGGTGCTGGCGCGTGACGGCGTGGATGCGCTCAAGCAGCTGCAGGACGTGATGCCGGATGCGATGCTGGTGGATATCGAGATGCCGAACATGGACGGCTTCGACCTGACCCGCAACGTGCGTTCCGACTCGCGCACGGCGCATATGCCGCTGGTGATGATCACCTCGCGCACGGCGGACAAGCATCGCCGCTACGCGGAGGAAATCGGCGTCAACGTCTACCTCGGCAAGCCGTATAACGAGGACCAGCTGCTGGCCACGCTGCAGCGCCTGCTGGGCGAGCGCGCGGCGGGAACGGCGGCATCGGTGGCGCAGATGCTGGGCGAGGGTCCGGGGGCCTGAGCGTTTCAAACGCTATCGGTTCGCTCCGCTCTCTCGCTTGCGGGAGAGGGAGACCACCGTCAGTTGACGTGAGGCATTCGGCCAAAAGAAAAAGCGCGGCATCGCGACAGCCGCGCCCCTTCCTCTCCTCCGGCAACGCCGCGTAGCGGCGCTGCCATCCTCGACCTACCAGCGCATCTGGTTGTTGCGGCCGCCGGTGCTCACCGTGGCCGTCCTGGTCCGGCCCTGGTAAGTCGCCCGCACGTTGTACGTGCCGCTCGGCGCCTTCAGCAGGCAGCGCGGCCCGTCGGCGACAAAGCTCGCCACTTCCTTGTTGCCGCGCATCAGCTTGACGTCGACATCCGACAGGTACTCGCCGCGCGCGCCCTGCGTAAAGAGCAGGCTCATGTTGAAGTTGCGTGCCAGCTGCTGCAGCGCGACCTGTTCGTCCTCGGCAACGCCGCCGCAGATGTAGGTTACCGCCCCCGCGGTACGCTGCACCATTGCATCACGCGGCGGCGGAGGCTGCGGCGTGGTCAGCGGCGGGCGTGGCTGGGCCGCGGTGGCCGGCGGAGCGGGCACGGCAGGTGAGGCACCGCCCGGTGCCGGGGCAGGCGATGCCGTTGGCGGCGCTGCAGTACCCGGTGCCGGTGCAGGCTGGGCAACCGGCGGCGGCATGGTGGTGGGCGGCTGCGTCGCGGGCGCGGTCACGCTCGGGGTTGGGGCGATGGCGCCGGCCGGAGCCGGGGCGGTCGCTGCTGGCGACGTCGCTGCCGGAGCAGTCGCTGCCGGAGCAGTCGCTGCCGGAGCCGGCGCGGGCATGGCGGGCGCGGGCGCCGGTGTGGCTTCGACCACGGGTGCCTGGGCATGGCTGGCAGCTGGCACAAGGGCCAGCAGCGCGACCACGCCGGCGCTGAGCGCGATGACAAGGCGCTTGACGCGAGTGCGGCGTGCGAGCCGCGCTTCGACGCGCTTCAGTGACTGGGTGGGGGCAAACGGGGGCAGGTGCGGCATCGTGGCCTCCTTGGCAATCTTCAGGATTCACATGCCCGGAGGACCCCGTGTGGATCAATCCGGGTGTCTTCCTATCCATGCTAGGGCGCAAGCCGGGGCCGCAATGCCGGGTTCGGTCCTACAACGGCGTCAGCGGATGGCGCGTCGTCGCCGCGCGAGCGCCGCGCCAGGCACTTGCGCAGATCCCATGAAAAACGGCGCTTTCCTTGCCGGAAAGCGCCGTTGCGGGCCACCCGCGAAGCACTTGCCTACCTGCGGCTCACCAGCCGGGCCGGGACCGACAGCGTCAACGCCGCGCCGACCACCAGGCACGCGGCCAGCAGGTACATGCCGGAGTCCGTGCTCCTGGTCAGGTCCTTGAGCCAGCCTACCGCATACGGGCTGAGAAAGCCGGCGAGGTTGCCCAGCGAGTTGATCAGGGCAATGCCGGCTGCCGCGCCGGTGCCGGCCAGGAACGACGTGGGCAGGCTCCAGAACAGCGGCAACGTGGTCAGGATGCCGATGGTGGCCAGCGTCAGCGCGCACATGGCCAGCGTGGTATTGGTGGCCCATTGCACCGACAGCAGCAGGCCGAACGAGCCGAGCAGCGCCGGGATCGCGATATGCCAGCGCCGTTCGCCGCTGCGGTCGGCACTGTGCGCCACCAGCACCATGCCGATCACCGCGCAGCCATACGGGATCGCGGTCAGCAGGCCGATGTCGAGCGCGCTCTTCACGCCGGTCTGCTTGATGATGGTCGGCAGCCAGAAGCTGACGCCGTACAGGCCCATGACGAAGCAGAAGTAGATCGCGCTCATCAGCCAGACGCGCGGGCTGAACATCACGGTGCGGATCGGCGGGTCTTCCTTGTGCGCGTCTTCGGCGGCGATATTGCGCTCGAGCAGCGCCTTTTCCCCGGCCGTGAGCCACCTGGCGTGCGCGATGCGGTCATCCAGGTAGGCGAGCACCCACAGCCCCACCAGGATCGAGGGCACCCCTTCCAGCAGGAACATCCACTGCCAGCCCGCCCAGCCGCTATGGCCGTCGAACGACTGCATGATCCACCCCGACAGCGGCCCGCCGATCACGCCCGACAGCGCGATCGCGGTCATGAAGAAGGTGGTGGTGCGCCCGCGCCGGTTGGCCGGGTACCAGTAGGTCAGGTACAGGATGATGCCCGGAAAGAAGCCGGCTTCGGCAATGCCCAGCAGGAAGCGCAGCACGTAGAACATGGTCGGCGTGGTGACGAACATCATCGCCGCCGAGATCGCGCCCCAGGTGATCATGATGCGCGCGATCCAGATGCGCGCGCCCACCTTGTGCAGGATCACGTTGCTCGGCACTTCGAACAGGAAGTAGCCGATGAAGAAGATGCCGGCGCCAAGCCCGTAGACGGTCTCGCTGAACTGCAGGTCGTTGAGCATCTGCAGCTTGGCAAAGCCCACGTTGACGCGGTCCAGGTAGGCGACCACGTAGCACATCAGCAGGAAGGGCACCAGGCGCCAGCTCACCTTGCGGTAGGTGGCGTCTTCAAAGGCGGCGTCGCTGACGCCGGGGGTTACTGCGGTCGTTGTCATGCTGTCTCCTGAGGATGTTTGCGTTCTCGACGACGCGGTACAGCGGTGTTACGACAAGGAAATGCCGGTGAAGCAGGGCTCAGACGCAGCGCCCGCCGTCGACTTCGATGCAGGTGCCGGTGATGAAGGCGGCTTCGTCGGAAGCCAGGTAAAGGCAGGCATTGGCCACGTCCTGCGGCGTCGACATGCGCCCCATCGGGATGGTGGCGAGGAACTTCGCGCGGTTCTCGGGCGTGTCGGGCATGCCCATGAACTCTTCGAGCAGCGCGGTGGCGCCGATCACCGGGTTGACGCAGTTGACGCGGATATTGTCCTTGCCCAGTTCGGCCGCCATGGCCTTGCTGGCGGTGATCACAGCGCCCTTGCTGCCGTTGTACCAGACCAGTCCGGGACGCGGGCGGATGCCGGCGGTGGAGGCAATGTTGACGAACGCGCCGCCGCCGCGCTGGCGGAAGTGCGGGATGAAGGCACGCGCCGACCAGTAGATGCTCTTGACGTTGACCGCGTAGACGCGGTCGAACTCTTCCTCGGTGATGTCGAGGATAGGCTTGTTGCGATGCGTGGTGCCGGCGTTGTTGACGACGATATGCACGTCGCCGAAGGCGGCCAGCGCGGCCTCGCGCATGGCCTCGGTATCGTCGCCGCGCGAGACGTCGGCGCGCACCGCGCGCGCCTGTCCGCCGGCCTCGCGGATCGCCGCGGCAACGCGCTCGGCGGCGTCTTCGCGCAGGTCGGCCACCAGCACGCTGGCGCCCTCGCGCGCGAAGGTGTGGGCGATGCCCTCGCCGAAGCCGGAACCGCCGCCGGTGACGATCGCTACCTTGTTGGCCAGTCTCATTGGTTGTCTCCTGGTGTTGTTGTGGTTTGGGTGATCGCTACAGGTTCTCAATGTCCGCCTGTGTGCTCCCCTCTCCCGCCGGCGGGAGAGGGGAGCGTCTGCAACGGGCGTCGGCCCGCTCAGGCGCCATCGATGATCGCGCCTCGTTCGCTCAATGCGAGAACGGCCCCTGCCCGCGCAACGCATTCGCGACCATCATCACCGCCAGCAAGAACGGCAGCGCCACATACAGGCACCAGTGCACGCGGTCTCCCACCACATCGCCCCACTTGCGCTTGAACACCTGCAGCCGCGGCATGCCGGAGGGATTGGTGGCGCGCTTGTTCCGCACATGCCACGCCATCCAGAAAAAGAAAATGGCAAACGCGATGGAAAGGAAATTGATGTTACCCATGTTGGATGGCGATGGTTTTCAGTGTGGTGAACCCGTACAGGGCCTCGAAGCCCTTCTCGCGGCCGTAGCCGGACTGGCCGCTGCCGCCGAAGGGCAGCTCCACGCCGCCGCCGGCTCCGTAGTTGTTGATAAAGACCTGGCCCGCGCGCAGTTTGTGCGCCAGGCGCAGCTGGCGTCCGCCATCACGGGTCCAGACGCCGGCGACCAGGCCATAGGGCGTGCCGTTGGCCAGCGCGACGGCCTCGGCCTCGGTGTCGAAGGGCATGGCCGCCAGCAGCGGGCCGAACACTTCTTCCTGCGCCAGCCGGTGCGCGGGCGGGACATCGCGGAACAGCATCGGCACCTGGTAGTAGCCGGCCTCGGGCGCCTCGGCCACGATCTGGCCCTGCGCCATGACCGCTACGCCGGCGTGCTGCGCGTCGGAGACGAAGTCCCACACGCGCTGCTGCTGCTTGCGGCTGATCAGCGGGCCGCATTCCAGGTCGAGTTCGGACGGGCCCACGCGCAGCGACTCGAATACCGATGCCAGCCGGTCGAGCAGCGCGTTGTAGACCGTGCGCTCCACCAGCAGGCGGCTGCCGGCCGAGCAGGTCTGGCCGGCGTTCTGCACGATGCCGTTGACCACCACCGGCACCAGCGCGTCGATGTCGGCATCGGCAAACACGATCTGCGGTGACTTGCCGCCCAGTTCCAGCGTGACCGGCACGTGGTTCTCGGCGGCCAGCTGCGACACCAGCTTGCCCGTCTGCGGCGAGCCGGTGAACGAGATGTGGTTGATGCCGGGATGGCGCGCCAGCGCGGCGCCGGCCTCGTGGCCGTAGCCGGTGATGATATTGAGCGCGCCTTCGGGCAGGCCGGCCTCGGCGGCGATCTCGGCCACGCGCAGCAGCGACAGGCAGGCGTCCTCGGCCGGCTTGACCACGCAGGCATTGCCAGCGGCCAGCGCCGCGCCCACGCTGCGCCCGAAGATCTGCAGCGGGTAGTTCCACGGGATGATGTGGCCGGTCACGCCGTGCGGCTCGCGCACCGTCAGCACGGTGTAGCCGGGGTTGTAGGGGATGGTCTGGCCGTGCAGCTTGTCGACCGCGCCGGCGTAGAACTCGAAGTAGCGCGCCACGGCGCGGGCATCGGCGCGGGCCTGGCGCAGCGGCTTGCCGGTATCGCGCGCTTCCAGCGCGGCCAGCTCTTCTTCATGGGCGATCAGCGCCACGGCAACGCGGTTGAGCAGGCGCACACGCTCGGCCGGGGCCATCTGGCCCCAGGCGCCGTCGGCGGCCTGGCGCGCGGCGTGGACCGCGACATTGATGTCGGTGGCGTTGCCGCGGGCGATCTCGGCAAAGGGCTCGCCGTTGGACGGGTCGAACACCTTGATGCGCAGGCCGTTGTCCGGCGCGATCAGGCGGTTGGCGACAAAGTGCTGGGCATGCATGGGTGGCTCCGGGGCAGCACGAAGGCTGCGGCTATTCAGTGTCGGCTGAAGAATGCGCCATTATCGCCCACGCGCGCGTGGCTGCAACGCGTTGCAGCGGGCCGGGAGGTCAGAAAGGGCGATGGCTTGTCAGCAACCGGTCAGGCGCGAGCCGTTATAATGCCCGCCATCCGACAACACAGCGCAGGCATCTGGAGAACCGCATGAGCTTCAACCTCGTCACCCCGGGCAAGGACATCCCCAACGATTTCAACGTCATCATCGAGATCTCGGCCCAGAGCGATCCGGTGAAGTACGAAGCCGACAAGGAAACCGGCCTGCTGTTCGTGGACCGCTTCATCGGCACCGGCATGCGCTATCCGGCCAACTACGGCTACATCCCGCAGACGCTGTCGGGCGACGGCGACCCGGTGGACGTGCTGGTGCTGTCCCCGTTCCCGATCCTGGCTGGCGCCGTGGTGCGCTGCCGTGCACTCGGCATGCTGAAGATGACCGACGAGTCGGGCGTGGACGCCAAGCTGGTCGCCGTGCCGGTGGACAAGCTGTCGCCCGCTACCGCCTACATGAAGGGCCTGTCGGACGTGCCGCAGAACCAGCTGGACCAGATCAAGCATTTCTTTGAGCACTACAAGGCACTGGAAGCCGGCAAGTGGGTCAAGGTCGAAGGCTGGGCCGGCATCGAGGAAGCCCACAAGGAAATCACCGACGGCGTGGCCAACTACAAGAAGTAAGCTGAACCGACGCTGAAGAAACCCCGCCGCGGCGGGGTTTTTTGTTGCCCGCCGCTTGATGGCGGTTAGAACCTGTCCGCGCGGCTTGCGCTACGCTGGGTCCGTGTCGAAAGAGAAGGAGAACCGCCATGAACCGGGCTACACAGAGCATCAAACCGATGCAGAGCCTGCCGGAAGTGTTGTCGCCATCGCGCCGCTATGACGGGCTTGCGGTGTGCTTTCATTGGGCGGTGTTCGTGCTGGTGGCGCTGGCGTATGCGGCCATCGAGCTGAAGGGCAATTTCGACAAGGGCACGCCGGCGCGCGTGATGGCCATGGACGTCCATGAATGGGCCGGGGCGCTGGTCGTAGGGCTGGCAGTGCCGCGGCTGCTGTGGCGGCTGGTGCGCGGCGCACCTGCGCCGGAGCCCGGCCCGCGCTGGATGCATCTGGCGGGCGCAGCCATGCACTGGGTGCTGTACCTGTTTATCCTGGCGCAGCCGCTGCTGGGGCTGCTGGCGATGAATGCCGGCGGGCACCTGCTGGCGCTGCCGTCGCTGGGGATCGAAGTGCCCGCGCTGGTGGCGGCGGATCCCGCGCTGAAGGTCACGGTCAAGGCCATCCACGAAACGCTGGGAACCGCGTTCTACCTGGTCATCGGGCTGCATGCGATGGCTTCGCTGTTCCACCACTACATGCTGGGCGACAACACGCTGCGGCGCATGTGGCGCTGAGCGCCTCGGCGGCTCAGGAACGCGCGAAGGGATTGCGTTCGCCCAGTTCGTCGAGGTAGGCGTCGATGCCGTGGCGCTCGCGCGCGAGGAAGCGCTCCACGGCATCGGCAAAGTCGGGATGCGCCAGCCAGTGCGCCGAGCGCGTGGCCACCGGCAGGAAGCCCCGCGCCATCTTGTGCTCACCCTGCGCGCCGCCTTCGAAGGTGCGGATGCCGTGGGCGATGCAGAACTCCAGCGGCTGGTAATACGCGGTCTCGAAGTGCAGGCAGGGGTGGTATTCCAGCGCGCCCCAATAGCGGCCGTACAGCGTGCTGACCTGCGGCGCATCGTCGTAGACCAGCAGCGACGAGGCGATCGGCTGGCCTGCGCGCTCGGCCACCACCAGCAGCAGGTGCTGCGGCATCGCCGCGCCGATGCGCCGGAAGAAATCCAGATTCAGGTAGGGCGTGGAATGGTGCTCGCGATAGGTCTGGCGGTAGCAGCGGTTGAAGAAGCGCCAGGCCTCGTCGTCGATCCCGCTGCCGCGCAGGTGGCGGAAGGTGATGCCGGCCTGCGCCACCTGGCGCCGCTCGGCGCGGATATTCTTGCGCTTCTTCTGCGACAGCGTGGCCAGGAAGTCCTCGAAATCGGCGTACCGTGTGGTGCCACCTTCGCTGCCACCTTCGCCGCCACCTTCGCCCCCATTGGTCCAGTGGAACTGCACACCGTGCCGCATCAGCATGCCTGCCTGCTGCATCAGCCCGGCTTCGGCCTCGTCAGGAAAGAGGACATGCAGCGACGACATGCCGCTTTCCGCCGCCAGCGCCAGCGCTACCTTCAGCAGCAGCCGGCGCGCTTGCGGATCTTCGGCGATCAGCCGCGCGCCGCGCACCGGCGTGAACGGAATCGCCGACAGCCACTTGGGGTAGTACTCGATGTTGTGCCGCGCATAGGCATCGGCCCAGGCCCAGTCGAACACGTACTCGCCGTACGAATGCGCCTTGGCATAGAGCGGCATCGCCGCGGCCAGCCGGTCGCCCGCCCACAACGTCAGGAAGCGCGGATGCCAGCCGGTCTCGGCGCATGCGCTGCCGCTGGCATGCAAGGCATGCAGGAAGGCGTGGCGCAGGAAGGGCGTCGGTTCGGGCTGGCGCGCCAGCAGCGCGTCCCACGCGGCCGGTTCGATCTCGGCCAGGTCGGAGACGATGCGCGTCTGGTAGTCCGGAGTGTCCGCTTGGCTGGCTTTCTGGTCGTCTGCGCGGCTGCCTGTGGCCGCCGTCTCGCCGGAATCCGACTGCATGGGCTGTCGCTGAAGAGATGGGAACGGGAACGCCCCGCGCGGGCGCAGGGCGGCTCGAGTCTACCGGAAATGGCGTGGTGGCGCTGCGGCACGGCAGCGGCGGCGCGGCCCCGGGTAGCGACGTAGAATGGCGTATATGCGTCACCCCCAGGTTCAGGCGCGGATGATCCGCCCCATGCCTGCCATACCCCAGGGCCCGATATGAAGACTCCGTTTTTCAACCTCTATTCCCACGGCTTTGCCCGCGTGGCCGTCGGCGTGCCGGTCTGCCGCGTGGCTGACCCCGCCTTCAACGCGCGCGAGACGCTGGCGCTGGCCATGCAGGCCGCGCAGCGCGGCGCGGTGCTTGCCGCTTTCCCGGAGCTGGGCCTGTCGGCCTATACCTGCGACGACCTGTTCCACCAGCGCACGCTGCTCGATGCGTGCGAAGCCGCGCTCGGCACCATCGTCGAAGCTTCGCGCAAGCTGCCGCTGGCGATGGTGGTGGGCATGCCGCTGCGCGTGCAGCACCAGCTGTTCAATTGCGCCGTGGTGGTGGCCGCGGGCCGTGTGCAGGGCGTGGTGCCCAAATCGTTCCTGCCAAACTACTGGGAATTCTATGAAGGGCGCCAGTTCAGCGCGGCAGACTGCGCCACGGTCGACAGCGTGCGGTTGCTGGGCCAGGACGTGCCGTTCGGCGCGGGGCTGCTGTTCGATATCGAAGGGCTGCCGTTCTTCCGCTTCCATACCGAGATCTGCGAGGACGTGTGGGTGCCGGTGCCGCCGTCGTCGTTCGCCGCGATGGCCGGCGCGACCGTGCTGGTGAACCTGTCGGCATCGAACATCGTCATCGGCAAATCAGGCTACCGGCACCAGCTGGTGTCGCAGCAGTCGGCGCGCTGCCTGGCGGCGTACCTGTACACCTCGGCCGGCAAGGGCGAATCGTCGACCGACCTGGCCTGGGACGGGCAGGCGCTGATCTACGAGAACGGCGAAATGCTAGCCGAATCCGAGCGTTTCTCCGACGACTCGCACCTGCTGTTCGCCGATGTCGATGTCGAACGCCTGTCGCGCGAGCGCATGCACCAGGTCACCTTCGGCCATTCGGTGCGCCGGCACAAGGCCGAGGTCGAAGCGTTCCGCGTGGTCACCTTCGCGCTCGACCTGCCGCGCGAGAAGTCGCTGCCGCTGGCACGCAACGTGGCGCGCTTCCCGTACGTGCCGGCCGACCCGCGCCAGCGCGACGAGCGCTGCATGGAGGTCTACAACATCCAGGTGCAGGCGCTGGTGCAGCGGCTCTCTGCCAGCAAGATCAGCAAGGTGGTGATCGGCGTTTCGGGCGGGCTCGACTCCACGCATGCGCTGCTGGTCTGCGCCAAGGCGATGGACCGGCTGGGGCTGCCGCGCGCCAATATCCTCGCCTACACCATGCCCGGCTTCGCCACCAGCGACCGCACGCTGGACCAGGCGCGCAAGCTGATGCAGGTGGTGGGCTGCAGTGCCACCGAGATCGACATCCGACCCAGCTGCCTGGCGATGCTGAAGGACCTGGGGCACCCGTACGCCGCCGGCGAGAAGGTCTATGACGTGACCTTCGAAAACGTGCAGGCTGGCGAGCGCACCAATCACCTGTTCCGGCTCGCGAATTTCCACGGCGCCATCGTGATCGGCACCGGCGACCTGAGCGAGCTGGCGCTGGGCTGGTGCACCTATGGCGTGGGCGACCACATGTCGCACTACAACGTCAACGCCAGCGTGCCCAAGACGCTGATCTCGCACCTGGTGCGCTGGGTCGCCGAGACCGGGCAGATCGGCGAGGGCGGGGCGGACGTGCTGCTGGCGGTGCTGGACACCGACATCAGCCCCGAGCTGGTGCCCGGCGACAGCAACCATGGGCCGGAGCAGAAAACCGAAAGCACCATCGGGCCGTACGAGCTGCAGGATTTCAATCTCTACCACACGCTGCGCTTCGGCTTCACGCCGTCCAAGATCGCCTTCCTGGCCCAGCACGCCTGGGGCGACCGCGAGCGCGGCGTGTGGCCGTACGGGCCGGAGGTGGCACGCAACCAGTACGGGCTGCCGGAGATCAAGCGCAATCTCGCGATCTTCCTGGACCGCTTCTTCCGGACCAGCCAGTTCAAGCGTTCGTGCATCCCGAATGCGCCCAAGGTGGGCTCGGGCGGTTCGCTGTCGCCGCGTGGCGACTGGCGCGCGCCGAGCGATTCGGAGTCGGCGGTGTGGCTGGCGGACCTGGAGAAGGTACCGGACTGATGCGCCGGTGTCGCTGAGCAGTGAAAAAATGGCCCGCACTGTGCGGGCCATTTTCCTGCGGGAGCGCCGTCAGGCGGCCGGGCCCGAGACCAGCTTGAGACCCACCACGCCACACAGGATCAGCGCGATGCAGCCCGCGCGCGCCAGCGATGCCGGCTCGCCCAGCCACAGCATGCCGAGCATCGCGGTGCCGGCCGCGCCGATGCCGGTCCATACCGCATAAGCCGTTCCCACCGGCAGCGCGCGCAGCGACAGCGTCAGCAGGACGATGCTGGACAGCCCGGTCGCCACCGCATAGACGCTGGGCCAGAACCGGCTGAAGCCGGCCGACCATTTCATGCCGAAGGCGAAGGCGATCTCCAGCACGCCGGCCACGACCAACAGGATCCACGGCATCGTTCAGCCGGCCAGCAGGCGATGCGTGAACAGGCTGTGCAGCGTGCGCACGGACAGCACCGCGATCGCCACCGTCCCGCACTGCTGCTGCTGTGCTGCGTGGGCCTCGCGGAATGCGTACCAGTTCGAGATCATCGCGCCGGGGCCGGGGATGCTCACGGCCTCCAACGGCATGCGCATCGAACCGGACGCAACGCTGGAGAGCGCCAGTGACGATATCGACACGCTGCTGGTCGCGGGCGGCCCCGCGCTATGGAAGCAGGCGCAGGATGAAACCATCGGCGCATGGCTGTCCCTGCAGGCACGCACGGTGCGGAGGATCGGGTCGGTCTGCTCCGGCGCGATGATGCTTGCACATGCGGGCTTGCTGGACGGACGCAGCGCCACCACGCACTGGAACACAACCGACCGCCTGGCGCGCATGTTTCCGGGCGTCCAGGTGGAGCCGGACCGCATTTACGTCAAGGATGGCAACGTGTACACCTCCGCCGGCGTGACCGCGGGGCTGGACCTGGCGCTGGCGCTTGTCGAGGAGGATTTCGGCCGCGTGGTGGCGCTACGGGTGGCGCGCGAACTGGTGATGTTCCTCAAGCGGCCAGGCGGACAGTCGCAGTTCAGCGCCCACCTTGCGGCGCAGACGGCGGAGCGCAATGCCATCCGGGAAGTGCAGGGGTGGATTGTCGAGAACCTTGCCGGCGACCTGTCGGTCGACGCGCTGGCCGCACGTGCCGGCATGAGCACGCGCAACTTTGCCCGCGTCTTCCGCCAGGAATGCCAGGTGACGCCGGCCGATTTCGTCGAGGCCGCGCGCATCGACGCCGCGCGCCGGCTGCTGGAAGGTTCGCGCCATCCGCTCAAGCGCGTGGCCGCGCTGGCCGGCTTTGGCGATCCCAACAACCTGCGGCGCGCCTTTCTGCGGCGTGTCGGAGTGGCGCCTTCGGACTATCGGCGCCGCTTCCTCAATATGGCGTGACCGGGTGATGTGCACAGGGTTTGCACAGGCTCTGCACAGGATTTCCCGGGGGCTGTCCACAGGGTTGTCCACAGGCTCGAACGGCATCGCGCCGCCCTGCGATGCGGGTTGTCGAACGTTCCGGCCGCGCCGGGCGCGGGATTGCGGGGAATGCATGGCGCCAATGGCTGTTAAAATGCCAGCCGGAGAGCGCCGCGCCCGCGGCGGTGCGCCGCCAGGCGCGTGAACAAACGATAACCAGGGGCCAGTCATGAAGCAGATTACCGCCATCATCAAACCGTTCAAGCTCGACGAGGTGCGTGAAGCCCTTGCTGATGTCGGCGTGACCGGGCTGACGGTGACCGAGGTGAAGGGATTTGGCCGGCAGAAAGGGCATACCGAGCTCTACCGTGGCGCCGAATACGTCGTCGACTTCCTCCCCAAGATCAAGATCGAGGTGGTGGTGGCTGAGAACCAGCTGGACACCGTGCTGGACGCCATCGTCAAGGCCGCGCATACCGGCAAGATCGGCGACGGCAAGATCTTCGTGACCGAGATCGAGCGCGTGATCCGCATTCGTACCGGCGAGCAGGACGAAGCCGCGGTCTGAGCCGCCGGCTGTCAATGCAGGAACGCCGCCCAACCGGGCGGCGTTTTTTGTTTCTGGATTTGTCCTGCGGAGATGCAGGCTCAGCTCGGCAGCTTCCAGCCGTAGCGCACCGACACCAGCCGCATCGCGATGATCGCCAGCGCGCCGGTCATCAGCGCCGCCTCCTGCTGCACCTCCAGCCAGGTCAGGCCGATGTAGATCCAGCAGCCGACAAAGGAGCAGGTCGCGTAGGGCGAGCGGTCGCGCAGGATCATCGGCACTTCATTGCACAGCACGTCGCGCACCACGCCGCCGAACACCGACGAGATGATGCCCATCATCACCGCCACGGTCGGCGTCATCTGCGCCACCAGCGCCAGCGAGGCGCCGGTGACCGAGAACAGCCCGAGCCCGATCGCGTCGGCGACGATCATGGCCCGGTCCGAGGCCACGCGGCTGACCACGCGCAGCACGAACGACGCGCCGAACGACATCGCGAAGATCAGCAGCACGTAGCCTTCATGGTCGACCCAGTAGAACGGGCGCCGGTCCAGCAGCACGTCGCGCAGCGTGCCGCCGCCGAAGGCCGTGGCGAAGGCGACCACGAAGGTGCCGACCACGTCGAGCCGCTGCTTGCGCGCATCGACCACGCCCGACACCGCGAAGGCGAGCACGCCGATGACCTCCATGATATGGAGGATCAGGGGCAGCCGCCCCATCAGCAATTCGAGCGGGAGATGCATCCGCGGCGCGGTTCAGGCCCGGTGCGTCAGGGCTTCGGCTGGCGCAGCAGCACCATCAGCGCGCCGGCGCCACCTTCGGCCTCGCGCGCCTGCACGAAGGCGAGCACTTCCTCCTTCTGCACCAGCCAGCTGCGCACCTTGCCCTTGAGCACCGGCAGCTTGTCGGGCGAGCCCAGGCCCTTGCCGTGGATCACGCGCACGCAGCGCACGCCGTTGCGCACCGAGCGGCGCAGGAATTCGGCCAGCGCCTCGCGCGCCTCGTCGCTGCGCAGGCCGTGCAGGTCAACCTTGTCCTGGGGCACCCATTCGCCGCGCCGCAGCTTGCGGATTACGTCCATGCCGATGCCGGGGCGGCGGAACGACAGGGTCTCGTCGGTCTCCAGCAGGCTTTCGACATCGAAGTCATCGGACAGCGAGGCTTGCAATACCGCCTGGTCGTTGCGCTGCGATTGCACCGGGACGGGCGCGGGCTTGCTGGCGGGGTGGTGGGCGCGGTTGCGGTCGCGCAGCTGGCTGACCTGGCCCACGCTGGCACGGAACACGTCGGCCTCTTCGCGGGCACGCTGCGCCGCCTGCTCGGCGGCCAGGCGCTCGGCTTCGCGCCGCTCGGCATCGGCCTTGAGGTTGTCGCGCAGGCGGGACAGGTCGTTCAGGCCGAAGCGCTGGGTCGGTCGGTCGGGTTTGCGGGCGCCTTGCGTCATGAATAATCTCCGGGGGCTCGCCGGAATTATATCGACTGGGGCAGGGCAGCCGGGGAGGGCGAGTGGAGATGAACCGGCCACGGCAGGCCGGTCCAGGAGGGCTTGCGCTTACTTCAGGGCTTCGACAAAACGCTGCGCATCCAGCGCGGCCATGCAGCCGGTGCCGGCGCTGGTGATCGCCTGGCGGTAGACGTGGTCCTGCACATCGCCGGCGGCGAACACGCCCGGCACGCTGGTGGCGGTGGCGTCGCCCTGCAGGCCCGACTTGGTCACCAGGTAGCCGTTCTTCATCTCCAGCTGGCCGGCGAACAGGTCGGTATTGGGCTTGTGGCCAATGGCGATGAACACGCCCGCCAGCTTCAGCTCTTCGGTCTGGCTGGTCTTGGCGTTGCGGATGCGGATGCCGGTGACGCCGGAATCGTCGCCCAGCACTTCATCCAGCACGTTGTCGTAGCGGATTTCAATGCGGCCTTCCTTTTCGCGCTGGAGCAGGCGGTCGACCAGGATCGGCTCGGCGCGGAAGCTGTCGCGGCGGTGGATCACGGTGACCTTGCTGGCGATGTGCGACAGGTACAGCGCTTCTTCCACGGCGGTGTTGCCGCCGCCGACCACGGCGACTTCCTGGTTCTTGTAGAAGAAGCCGTCGCAGGTGGCGCAGGCCGACACGCCGCGGCCCATGAAGGACTCTTCCGACGGCAGGCCCAGGTATTGGGCCGAAGCGCCGGTGGCGATGACGAGGGCGTCGCAGGTGTACTCGCCGGCGTCGCCGATCAGCGTGAAGGGGCGGGCCGGCTTGCCGTTCTCGTCCACCAGCCTGGCGGTGTGGATGTGATCGAAGATGATTTCGGTCTTGAACTCTTCTGCATGCGCCAGCAGGCGCTGCATCAGTTCGGGACCCTGGACGCCCTTGGCATCGCCCGGCCAGTTCTCGACGTCCGTGGTGGTCATCAGCTGTCCGCCCTGGGCCAGGCCGGTGATCAGCACCGGCTGCAGGTTGGCGCGGGCCGCGTAGACCGCGGCGGTATAGCCGGCGGGACCGGAACCGAGAATCAGCACTTTTGCGTGTTTTGCCATGATGCGTTCCTATGGCCGGTGCGGCATGATGCCCACCGGCATTGCTCGAAAGCGACATTATAAGAGGAGCGGCATTTGCCCACTGTTGCAAATTCCAATGGGTGCGATAGTCGTCGCCCACGTTAAAATGGCCGCCACGATGCCCGTCAGTCACCTCGTCAGTCAGCGCTGACATAGTCCGACGGCGGCGCCAAACGCATCCGGAATCACCTTAAAGAGTCCTATCCAGGCATGGCCCGAGCTACCACGACCACCCGCACCGATCCGTCAGCCTTGCCTTCCCGCATCGGCAAACTGCTGGGCGAGGTGCGCTGGTTCCTGCTGCTGGCCGTCACGCTGGGCTTCCTGTGCGTGCTGGCCAGCTACAGCAAGACCGACCCCGGCTGGTCGCATGCCAACCAGGTCGCCGACATCCATAACCTGGGCGGCCGTGTCGGCGCCTGGGTAGCCGACGTGCTGTTCTTTATCTTCGGCTTCTCGGCCTACTGGTGGGCGGTGCTGCTGGTGCGGCGCTGCTGGCGCGGCTGGCGTACGCTGACGGCCGAGCTGCCCGAGCGCGAGGACCATCGCCAGGGCGTGACGGTGAGCTGGATCGGCTTCGTGCTGACGCTGCTGTCCAGCATGGGGCTGGAGGCAATCCGCATGTACCCGCTGCGTGCCGCGCTGCCGCGTGCGCCGGGCGGGGTGCTGGGCGACACGCTGGGCGGCTGGATGCAGGTGGCGCTGGGCTTCACCGGGGCGACGCTGCTGCTGCTGTTGCTGTTCGCGATCGGGCTGTCGCTGTTCTTCCACTTCTCGTGGCTGTCGGTAGCCGAGCATATCGGCGGTTTCGTCGAAACCATGTTCCTGGGCTTCAAGGCGCGCCGCGAGAGCAAGCAGGACCGCATCATCGGCGAGGCCGCCAAGGTCGAGCGCAAGGAAACCGTCGAGGTACAGCGCGTGCGCATCGAGGAGGCGCCGCCGGTGCAGATCGTGCGGCCCCAGGCCGTGCCCAAGCATGAACGCGTGGAACGCGAGAAGCAGCAGCCGCTGTTCGCCGACATCCAGGATTCGGACCTGCCGCCGCTGTCGCTGCTCGATCCGATCCCGCCGCACCAGGAGACGGTCAGCGCCGAGACGCTGGAATTCACCTCGCGCCTGATCGAGAAGAAGCTCAAGGACTTCGGCGTCGAGGTCAAGGTGGTGGCGGCCTACCCGGGGCCGGTCATCACGCGCTACGAGATCGAGCCGGCCACCGGCGTCAAGGGCAGCCAGGTGGTCAACCTGGCGCGCGACCTGGCGCGCTCGCTGTCGCTGGTATCGATCCGCGTGGTCGAGACTATCCCCGGCAAGAATTACATGGGGCTGGAACTGCCCAATCCGAAGCGCCAGACCGTGCGGCTGTCGGAGATCCTGGGCTCGCAAATCTACAACGAGAGCGCTTCCAGCCTGACCATGGCGCTGGGCAAGGACATCGCCGGCAAGCCGATGGTGGCGGACCTGGCCAAGATGCCGCATTGCATGGTCGCGGGCACCACGGGCTCGGGCAAGTCGGTGGGCATCAACGCGATGATCCTGTCGCTGCTGTACAAGGCCAAGCCGGACAACGTCCGCCTGATCCTGATCGATCCCAAGATGCTCGAAATGAGCGTCTATGAGGGCATCCCGCACCTGCTGTGCCCGGTGGTGACCGACATGCGCCAGGCCGGCAACGCGCTGAACTGGGCGGTCGGCGAGATGGAGCGGCGCTACAAGCTGATGAGCAAGCTTGGCGTGCGCAACCTGGCCGGCTACAACAAGAAGATCGACGAGGCCGCGGCCAGGGAAGAGAAGATCCCGAACCCGTTCAGCCTGACCCCGGACGCGCCGGAGCCGCTGGACAAGCTGCCCACCATCGTCATCGTCATCGACGAGCTGGCCGACCTGATGATGGTGGTCGGCAAGAAGGTGGAAGAGCTGATCGCCCGCATCGCGCAGAAGGCGCGCGCCGCCGGCCTGCACCTGGTGCTGGCCACGCAGCGCCCGTCGGTGGACGTGATCACCGGCCTGATCAAGGCCAACGTGCCGACCCGCATCGCCTTCCAGGTCAGCAGCAAGATCGACTCGCGCACCATTCTCGACCAGCAGGGCGCCGAAGCGCTGCTGGGCATGGGCGACATGCTCTACCTGGCGCCGGGCACGGGCCTGCCGGTGCGCGTGCATGGTGCCTTTGTCTCGGACGATGAAGTCCACCGCGTGGTGGAAAAGCTGAGGGAAGGCGGCGAGGCGAACTACATCGAAGGCATCCTCGAGGGCGGCCTCACGGAAGACGGTGGCGGCGATGGCTTTGGCGGCGGCGCCGGTATCGGCGGTGGCGGCGGCGAGGCGGATCCGCTGTATGACCAGGCCGTGGAAGTGGTGCTGAAGAACCGACGCGCGTCGATCTCGCTGGTGCAGCGCCACCTGCGCATCGGCTACAACCGCGCCGCGCGTCTGCTGGAAGATATGGAGAAGGCCGGGCTGGTGTCGGCGATGTCGGGTAATGGCAATCGCGACATCCTGGTACAGGGCGGTGGCGCGGCTGCGCGGGATGATGATTAAAGCGCAGGCGGGTATCCCGGCTGGCCGCGGATTGGCCCAGCGGTAATATCCGGTTACCCGTGTAGCACGGGCAGCACGGAATCCTGTACCAACTGCCGGCTCTAACCAGGCACGTTGACGGTGCGGCCGGCTGCCTGAGCAGGTGCCGCACTACGGCAACGCATTCGATAACAACCAGGATCCAGAATCATGCGCAACCGCATCCTTGTGTCGGCCTGCGCCGCGCTGGCGATGTTTGCCATCCAGGCGCCGGCCCATGCCGCAGCCACCGACCAGCTGCAGAGCTTTGTCACCGGTGTGAAGAGCGCGCGCGGCGAATTCACACAGCGCCAGGTCAAGGGCCAGGGCGCCAGTGTCAAGGTGACCGGCAACTCCAGTGGCACCTTCGTGTTCTCGCGCCCGGGCAAGTTCACCTGGCGCTATACCAAGCCCTACGAGCAGTTGCTGCAGGCTGATGGCCAGACCCTGTACATCTATGACAAGGACCTGAACCAGGTCACCGAGCGCAAGCTCGACGCCGCGCTGGGTTCCAGTCCCGCGGCGATCCTGTTCGGCAGCAACGACCTGGAAAAGAACTTCGCCATCAAGAACGCCCCGACCCGCGATGGCGTGGAATGGCTGGAACTGACGCCCAAGGCCAAGGACACGCAGTTCGAGCGCATCGGCATCGGCTTCAAGGGCGGCAACCTTGAAGCCATGGAGTTGCGCGACGCCTTCGGCAACACCACCTTGCTGACCTTCACGAACATGCAGAAGAACCCGCCGCTGGCGGCCGATGCGTTCCGCTTCACGGTGCCCAAGGGCGCCGATGTGATGAAGCAATGAGGCCCGCCATGATTGCGAACTCAGCCATGGCCGCTCGCATCGTCGCTGCCCGCGGACGCTACGGTGCAGCGATCCTGGCCGGTGCCGGCGCGCTGGCGCTGGCGGCTTGCACCAGTACAGGCGGCGGTGCCAGCAAGTTCGATGTCGAATCCTTCCTGCGCGCGCCGGACACGGCGTTGCCTGAAGTGCTCGGCAACGCGGCATTCCTGAAATCCACGCGCGTGCCGGTATCGGAATGCGCGGTCATGCTGCAGTCCGCCAACACCGGCGTGCTGGAAGACCTGCCGCCGAGCAGCAACGCGCGCGGCCCCGCCTGGCTGCTGCATCCCACGGGCAAGCCCGAGCAGGTCTGGCTCGTCGTCAGCGAGTCAGGCGGTGAACGGACGTGTCACGGCCCGTTGCCGGCCGATGCGATGAAAACGCTGGCCGACCGCGCAAAAGGCTGAGCTCGCCGGCTTCAGCGCTTCATGGCGACCGGAACGCCCCTCGCGGTCATGTGTCCAAGCATCCTCATCCATGCAAAGGAACATGACATGACCGCCATCCGAACGACTTCCCGCGGACTGCTGTGGCTGGCCGCCGGCGCGGCCTTGCTGGCAGGTTGCGCGGCGCAACCCGGCGAGCCGGCACCGATGCCCGGCCCGCAAGGTGCACGCGGCACGCCGGCCGGCTGTGCCGCCGACAAGGTTGCCGACGACACCCTGGTAGGCAAGAGCGAGGCCGAGGCCATCGGTCTGCTGCAAGGCTGCGCGTGGCGGCTGGGCGAACGCGACGGGCAGCAGTTCCCGGGCACCATGGACTACAACCCTCAGCGCCGGACCCTCGGCATCAAGGCTGGCAAGGTTACGTGGGTGAGGCGCGGCTGAAGTGATGTGAAAGCGCGTCCACCTGGTGTATCGAGTTGCAAATATTGATCTCTCAACTGGCCGCCAACATGACAAAAATGTAATTTGACCGGCTGAACAAGAATCAATATTGTTTTTGGCTGTCCGGAATCCAATAACCGGGCAGTCCCGGGTGTCCCGGATGCTGGCGACTGCCCAACCAAGCTGGGGAGCCATCCGCGTGAAGACCACTATCCGAACCTTGCTGCCGCGTGTCGCGGCGCTGGCCCTGCTGACGCTGCCGCTCGCGGCGGCGGCGCAGGAAAAGGTGCTGAACCTTTATACCGCCCGGCACTACCAGACGGACGAGGCGCTGTACGCCAACTTCACCAAGCAGACCGGCATCAAGATCAACCGCATCGAAGGCCAGGAAGACC
Source organism: Cupriavidus phytohabitans (assembly GCF_017815025.1). NCBI lineage: Bacteria > Pseudomonadati > Pseudomonadota > Betaproteobacteria > Burkholderiales > Burkholderiaceae > Cupriavidus > Cupriavidus phytohabitans. Next base: position 174,347 of record NZ_JAGIQB010000003.1, on the reverse strand, counting down.
CGCTGCTGGAGCGCATCCGCAATGAAGGCGCCAACAGCCCGGCCGACGTCTTCATCACCGTCGATATCGGCCGGCTGTGGCGGGCCCAGCAGGCCGGCGTGTTCGCGCCGGTCAAGTCCAAGGTGCTGGATTCGCGCATCCCCGCCAAGTACCGCGACCCGAACGGGGAGTGGTTCGGCTTCTCGGCGCGCGGCCGCGTGATCGCGTACAACAAGACCGCGCTCAAGGCCGGCGACATCGCCACCTACGAGGACCTGGCCGACCCCAAGTGGAAGGGCAAGGTGTGCACGCGTTCCAGCGGGCACGTCTACAACCTGTCGCTGGTGTCCAGCCTGATCGCGCACGACGGCGAGGCGCGCACCGAGCAGTGGGCGCGCGGCGTGGCCGCCAACCTGGCGCGCGCGCCCAAGGGCGGCGATACCGACCAGCTCAAGGCCGTGGCCGCGGGTGAGTGCGACGTGGCGATCTCCAACACCTACTACATCGCGCGCCTGCTGAAGTCGACCAAGCCGGAAGACAAGGCCGTGGCCGACAAGCTGGGCGTGGTGTGGCCCAACCAGAAAAGCCAGGGCGTGCACATGAACATCTCTGGCGGCGGCATGCTGAAGCACGCGCCGAACAAGGAGGCGGCGGTCAAGTTCCTGGAGTACCTCGCCAGCGACGAGGCGCAGCGCTACTTTGCCGACGGCAACAACGAATGGCCGGTGGTGCAGGGCGTGAAGGTCAGCAATCCGGCGCTCGATGCGCTGGGGGAGTTCAAGGCCGATAGCATCAACGTGGCCGAGCTGGGCAAGTACCAGCCGCAGGCGCAGAAGCTGCTGGACCGCGCGGGCTTCAAGTAAGCCGCAGATGTGCCGGCCGTCCCCGCACGAGGATGGCCGGCCGGTTCCGCATCAGGTTCCACATCAAAGCAGGAACCGCTTGTTCCCCTTCACCTCGGCCGGCTCGACCTTGCGGAACGTCAGCTTGACGCTGCTGTCGAGCCGCCGCCCGGCCTGGCGCCGGATTAGCGCGCGGCGCAGCAGGCCCTTGTGGCCGACCGTGCCTTCCGCATAGGGCTGGTCCCCGATCGTTCCCAGCGCCATGGCGGCCAGGGCCTGGTTGCGCTCCGCCGCACTCTTTTCCAGCAGCCTGTCCAGCGCCATGCGGGCGCGCACCTGCGCGGCCAGCGCCGTGTCGCCGGGATTGGCGCGGGCACGCTCGGCGTCCCATGGCAGCCGCACCTTGCCCGCCAGCCGGCGCAGTGCCGCGCGCAGTTCGGCGCCGTCCATGCGCGTTTCCTGCACGATCCACACCGCATCATGGCGCACTGCCGCTTCGGCATCCGCCATGCGGCGTACCAGCGCGGGCTGCAGGCCGGGTGAGGTGAACTGGCGAGCGCGGCGGATCGCGTTGAGCGCGATGCGGCGCACCTGCGGGTTGGCGTGGTCGGCAAGGTCGTCGATGATGCGGGCCGCGGTAGCGGCGGATTCGATCATCTCGGCCAGTTGGCCGGCCAGCGAGATTTCTTCCACGCCGCTCAGCGTGTTGCGGTTGACCAGCCGGTTCAGCTTGAACAACAGGATGTGGTATCGCAGCATACGCCCCCCTCATGCGTTCCGGCGGCAGGCGCCGAAAGGCCCGGCGTGCCGCTGTTCTTGTCCCCGGGCGAGCGCCGGGCCATGAGACGCTATCGGCGCGGCGGGGCGGGACTTTAGCGGGTTGGCGGGCGGCTCAGCGTTGCGCCTCGCGCCGGATCGTGCGCGACAGCAAGATTACCGGCAGCAGGCCGACGGCGACGATCACCAGCGACGCCGTCGCGGCTTCGGTCAGGCGTTCGTCGGCGGCGAGGTTGTAGGCCTGCACGGCCAGCGTATCGAAGTTGAATGGCCGCATCACGAAGGTGGCCGGGAGTTCCTTCATCACATCGACGAAGACGATCAGCGCTGCCGTCAGCAGGCTGCCGCGCAGCATCGGGAAATGCACGCGCCGCAGCGTGGCGCCGGGGCCGTGGCCGAGGCTGCGCGCGGCGGCGTCCATGCTGGGCGTGATCTTGCCCAGCCCGGCGTTGACCGTCTGCAGCGCCACGCCCAGGAAACGCACCAGCAGCGCATAGACCAGCGCCGCGATGCCGCCAGTCAGCAGCAATCCGACCGACAGCCCGAACTGCTGCTGCAGCCACGCCGACAAGGCATTGTCGAAGCGCGCCACCGGCACCAGCACGCCCACGGCGATGACCGAGCCGGGCAGCGCATAGCCCATGCCGCAAAGCCGCGTCAGTCCTCGCACCAGCCAGCCGCGCCGGCCGTTCGCGGCGCGGCCGGCGTAGCCGATCGCCAGCGCCACCATCACCGCCGCCAGTGCCGTCGCGCTGGCCAGCAGGAAGCTGTTGCGCACCAGTCCGACAAAGCGCGGGCCGAACTGGGCGTCGCCGTCGGTAAAGGCCATGCGGCACAGCATCAGCGCGGGCACCAGGAAGCCCAGCAGCACCGGCACGGCGCAGGCCGCCAGCGCGAGCCAGCCGCGCGTGCCGCCGAGCGTCCATGCCGCGGCGCGGCGCTGGTTGCCGTAGACCTGCGCACGGCCGCGGCTGGCGCGTTCCATCAGCAGGATCCCCGCGACGAACAGCAGCATGCATGCCGACAGTTGCGCCGCCGCATTCTTGTCGCCGAGCGAGAACCACGCCCGGTAGATGCCGGTGGAAAACGTGGGGATGGCAAAGTACGCCACGGTGCCGAAGTCGGCCAGCGTCTCCATCATCGCCAGCGCGGTGCCGGCGACGATGCCGGGCCGTGCCAGCGGCAACACCACGCGCCAGAGCCGGCTCCAGGTACCGTGGCCGAGCAGGCGCGCGGCTTCGATCGTGTTCTGTGTCTGCTGCAGGAAGGCGGCGCGCGCCGTCAGGTAGACGTAGGGATACAGCACCAGCGAGAACAGTGCGATGGCGCCGCCCATCGAGCGGATGTCCGGGAACCAGTAGTCGCGTGCCTTCCAGCCGGTCAGCTCGCGCAGCCAGCCTTGCACCGGCCCGGCGAACTGCAGCGCATCGGTGTAGGCGTAGGCGATCACGTAGGCCGGCATCGCCATCGGCAGCACCAGCGCCCATTCCATCACGGCATGGCCGGGGAAGCGGTAAGTCGAGACCAGCCATGCCGTGGTCACGCCGAGCAGCAGCACGCCCGCGGCCACGCCCAGCAGCAGCCAGATGGTGTTGAAGACGTACTCTGCCAGCACCGTGTCGATCAGGTGGCGCCAGGTCTCGCCAGCGGGCAGCAGCACGGCCGAGGCGACCACCAGCACCGGCACGGCGATCAGCAGCGCCATCACGAGCGTGGCCAGGGTCAGGGGGTGGAAGCGGCGGCGGCTGGGCAGGAGCATGCGGTGGATTCGATGGAAGCGCGCCCGGGCAATGTGGTGCCGGCGCGGCGCGGGCTGCCGCATTCTAGCAATGCCGCGCACGAGATGGCCCGCGGCGCGGCCCCACATCCCTATAATGCGCACATGCGAACCGATTCCTATTCCCGATTACCCGCATCCCCGGCGCGCACGCGGCCGATGACGCGCAGCGGCACCCGCGAGGCTGCCGCCGGCGCCGCCGTCATCGAGGTCGACCGGATCCGGCATGCCTTTGGCCGGCACGCGGTGGTCAAGGGCCTGTCGTTTGCGCTGGCGCGCGGCAATATCGCGTGCCTGCTGGGTCCCAGCGGCTGCGGCAAGACCACGGTGCTGCGTGCCATCGCCGGCTTCGAGCCGTTGCAGGACGGCCGCGTCGTGCTGGACGGACAGACCGTGTCGTCGTCGGACGCGCTGGTGCCGCCGGAGCAGCGCCGCATCGGCATGGTGTTCCAGGACTATGCGCTGTTCCCGCACCTGGATGTGGCCGCCAACGTCGGTTTCGGGCTAACCCGTGCCGGCCGCGCCGAGCGAGCGGCGCGGGTGGAAGAGGTGCTGGAGCTGGTGGGACTTGCCGGCTCGGAGCGCAAGTATCCGCACGAGCTGTCCGGCGGCCAGCAGCAGCGCGTGGCGCTGGCGCGCGCACTGGCGCCGCGGCCCGAGCTGTTGCTGCTGGACGAGCCGTTCTCCAACCTCGATGTCGATTTGCGCGAGCGCCTGAGCCTGGAAGTGCGCGCGATCCTGAAGGCACAAGGCACCACCGCCATCCTGGTCACGCACGACCAGTACGAGGCCTTTGCCATGGCCGACGAGATCGGCGTGATGCATGACGGCGTGATCGAGCAGTGGGGCAGTGCGCATGAGCTGTACCACCGCCCCAAGTCGCGCTTCGTCGCCGGCTTTATCGGCCAGGGCGTGCTGATGCCGGGGCACCTGCGCGGCGATGCGCGGATCGAAGTGGAGCTGGGCATGCTGCAACCGGCCGTGCCCCTGCAGTTGCCCGCGGATTCCGCCGTTGACGTGCTGGTGCGCCCTGACGACATCGTCCACGACGACGCCAGCCCGATGCAGGCGGAAGTGGTGCACAAGGCCTTCCGGGGCGCCGAGATCCTGTACACGCTGCGGCTGGCCAGCGGCGGCCGGGTGCTGGCGCTGGTGCCCTCGCACCACAACCACGCGGTGGGCGAGCGCATCGGCATCCGCGTCGAGATCGAGGACGTGGTCGCCTTTGCCGCCTAGTCCGACGCGCAGGCCCGGCACCTGAGCGCGGGGCGCCGATGGTCTACACTGTGGCGTTCTGCAATCGCAAGGTTTGATGACGTGGCGGACTCGCTGTTCTCCGATACCCCTGACCGTTCCCGCCAACCGCTGGCCGAGCGCCTGCGGCCGCGCACCATCGACGAGGTGATCGGGCAGCAGCACCTGCTGGGCCCGGGCAAGCCGCTGCGCGTGGCGTTCGAGTCTGGCGAGCCGCATTCGATGATCCTGTGGGGCCCGCCCGGCGTGGGCAAGACCACCCTGGCGCGGCTGATGGCCGATGCCTTCGACGCCGAGTTCATCGCGCTGTCGGCGGTGCTGTCGGGCGTCAAGGACATCCGCGAGGCGGTGGAGCGCGCCGAGCAGTTCCGCGCGCACGGGCGGCGCACGCTGGTGTTCGTTGACGAGGTGCACCGCTTCAACAAGAGCCAGCAGGATGCCTTCCTGCCGCACGTCGAGAGCGGGCTGTTCACCTTCATCGGCGCGACCACCGAGAATCCATCCTTCGAGGTCAACGGTGCATTGCTGTCGCGCGCGGCGGTCTATGTGCTCAAGAGCCTGGACGATGCCGAGCTGACCCAGCTGGCCCTGCGCGCCTCCGAAGAACTGGGGGGCATCAGCTGGCAGGACGAGGCTCTTGCGCTGATCGTGGCATCGGCCGACGGCGACGGGCGCAAGCTGCTGAACAACATAGAGATCGTGGCGCGCGCCGCGCGTACCGCCGGCGCCGCGCAGATCGATACCGCGCTGCTGGGCAGCGCGCTGTCGGAAAACCTGCGCCGCTTCGACAAGGGCGGCGATGCCTTCTACGACCAGATCAGCGCGCTGCACAAATCGGTGCGGGGCTCGGACCCCGATGCCGCGCTGTACTGGTTCTGCCGCATGATCGATGGCGGCGCCGATCCGCGCTACCTGGCGCGGCGCATCGTGCGCATGGCGTGGGAAGACATCGGGCTGGCCGATCCGCGCGCCGCGCGCATCACGCTGGATGCGGCGGAGACCTACGAGCGGCTGGGTTCGCCCGAAGGGGAGCTGGCGCTGGGCCAGGCGCTGATCTACCTGGCCGTCGCGCCCAAGTCCAATGCCGGCTACAACGCGTACAACGCGGCGCGCGCCTTCGTCGGCAAGGACAAGTCGCGCGCGGTGCCGGTGCACTTGCGCAATGCGCCGACCAGGCTGATGAAGGAGCTTGGCTACGGCCATGCTTACCGCTACGCGCACGACGAGCCCGAAGCCTACGCCGCCGGGGAGCATTACTTTCCGGACGACCTGAAGGCGCAGGGCTGGTACCAGCCGGTGCCGCGCGGGCTGGAAGGCAAGATCGCCGAGAAGCTGCGCCACTTGCGCGAACTGGACGATGCCTGGCATCGCGAGCAGCGTGCGGCGAAGGCGAAGGACCACGGCAAGGGCGGCAAGACCAGCGAATAGGTTTGCCTGTTTGCCAACGTGTGTGCAGTAAAATGGCGGGTCCGCCGGCATGTCGCTGGCCCTGCACTTCAAACAAGCAACATGCTCGACATCCAGCTGTTCCGCAAAGACATCGACGCCGTGGCGCAACGCCTTGCCACGCGCGGCTTCCAACTCGACGTGGCGGCGTTCCAGGCACTCGAGGCCGAACGCAAGCAACTGCAGACCCAGACCGAGGAACTGCAGGCGCGCCGCAACAGCCTGTCCAAGCAGATCGGCATGCTCAAGGGCAAGGGCGAGGACGCCTCGGCGGTGATGGCGGAAGTGGGCGGCATCGGCGACACGCTCAAGGCGTCGGCCGCGCGGCTCGACGAGATCCAGGCGCATCTGTCTGATCTGATGCTGTCGATCCCCAACCTGCCGCACGAAAGCGTGCCGGTGGGTAACGACGAGACCCAGAACGTCGAGGTGCGCCGCGTGGGCGAGCCGCGCCGGTTCGACTTTGAAGTGCGCGATCACGTCGACGTGGGCGAGAAGCTGGGCCTGGACTTCGACACCGCGGTCAAGGTGACCGGCTCGCGCTTCTCGATGCTGCGCGGCGGCGTGGCGCGCATGAACCGCGCGCTGGTGCAGCTGATGCTCGATACCCATACGCAGGAGCACGGCTATACCGAGATGTACGTGCCGTATATCGTCAACGCGGCATCGATGCGCGGGACCGGCCAGCTGCCCAAGTTCGAGGAAGACCTGTTCAAGGTGCCGCGCAAGGTGGGTAGCGAGGAAGGGGAGCGCATCGAGAACTTCTACCTGATCCCGACCGCCGAGGTGCCGCTGACCAATATCGTGCGCGACGCCATCGTCGCCGGCGAGAAGCTGCCGCTGCGCTTCGTCGCGCATACGCCGTGCTTCCGCTCGGAAGCGGGTTCGTACGGCAAGGACACGCGCGGCATGATCCGCCAGCACCAGTTCGACAAGGTCGAGATGGTGCAGGTCGTTCCGGCCGCGCAATCGTTCGACGCGCTGGAAGAGCTGACGAGCCACGCCGAGGCGATCCTGAAGAAGCTGGAACTGCCGTTCCGCACCATCGTGCTGTGCACGGGCGACATGGGCTTCGGCAGCACCAAGACCTATGACCTCGAAGTGTGGATCCCGGCGCAGAACACCTACCGCGAGATCAGCTCGTGCTCGAACATGGGCGACTTCCAGGCGCGCCGCATGCAGGCGCGCATGCGCGCGGGGCAGGGCAAGCCGGAACTGGTGCACACGCTGAACGGCTCGGGCCTGGCCGTGGGCCGCACGCTGGTGGCAATCCTCGAGAACTACCAGAACGCCGACGGCTCGGTCACGGTGCCGTCCGCGTTGCAGCCCTACATGGGCGGCGTCACTCGCCTGGAACCGGAGCTGTAAAAAATCTGTTGCCGGCCTCTTGCACTGGCCGGCACGGTGTGGCTATAATCTCGGTTTCGCCACACGGCAAAGCAGTTACCGGAGAGGTGGCAGAGTGGTCGAATGTACCTGACTCGAAATCAGGCGTACCGGCGACGGTACCGTGGGTTCGAATCCCACCCTCTCCGCCAGACAAGAAGCTGCCCGGTCTCGACCGCCGGACAGGCTGTAGTAAAACTCAGGCCGACGCCCACGCAAGTGAGCGTCGGTTTTGTTTTTTTGCGGTCGGTTTCATCGCAGCCAGCGCCTGGCGGTGCACTATCATGGCGATCCAGCGGACTGCCATGAACGAGGCCACCGATGACACTGCCACCCGCCACGCCTGCCGAATTCCACGGCGACCCCGCCGAACTGCCCGACGACCCTGACCTCATTGCCGGCATGCCGTACCGCCACCATAAGGGCGGTGCCTATGCCGTCGTGGGTATCGGTCGCCTTGAGGCCGACCTTGCGCCGGCTGTCGTCTATCGCGCGATGCGCGATCCCGCCTTGCTCTGGGTGCGCCGCGCCGACGTATTCACCGAACCCGTGACGACGCCGCAGGGCGAGGTGCCGCGCTTTGCCCCGGACTGGCCCGCGGCGCTGGCCTGCCTCGACTTCCTGCCACGCAAGACGGTGCTGGATGTGCTGGCGCTGTATGACTCGGCATACCGGCACTACCACGGGCGCCGCCATGTCCTCGAGATGTTCGAGGTCGCCCACGCGCGCGGCGTCGCGCTGGATCCGGCGCAGGCGCTGGCGGTGCTGTGCCACGACGCGGTCTATGTGCCGGGTTGCGAGCACAACGAGTCGGCTTCGGCTGCCCTGGTGGAGACCATTGCGCCGGAGGTGGACCGCACCGACCTCGGCCGTGCCGCGCAGATCGTGCGCGACACCCGCACGCATACGCCCACCATCGACGGCGCGGACACCGTGCTCGATCTCGACCTGTTCCGGCTGGCCGCGCCGCCCGGCGTATTCGATGCCCACAGCGCCGATGTCTTCGCCGAGAACCGCGCCATGCTGGCCGCGCGCACCGGTTTGCACGGCGATGCACTGCTGGCGGAGTTCGGGCGCCACCGTGCCGCCTTCCTCGGCGAACTGGCGCAGCGGCCGCGCCTGTTCCTGACGCCGGCCTTTGCCGACTGCGAGGCGCCGGCGCGCGCCAATATCGCGCGCATCGGCGGCACCGGCGTGTCGCGTGCCTGAACTGCCGGCGCGCGTGGGCGCGATCGCCGATGCATGGCTGACGCCCGGCACGGCGCTGGGATTGCTCGGGTTGTTCACGCTTGCCACTGTGTTGCTGCTGTGCCTGGTGCCGCTGCTGGTGCCGCTGCTGGTGGCGCTGTTGCGCCCGCTGGTGCGCTGGCTCGACGGCATGCGCGTCTGGGGCGCCGGTGCCTTGTCGACGCGCGTGGCCGCACAGCACCGGCCGCGCCGGTTGAGCACGCTGACACTGCGCGTGCTGGAACGCGATATCGCCGAACTGCTGCTGGTGCTCGTGGCCGGCGCCGCGCTGCTGGCTTGCGGAGCAGCGCTGTTCTGGCTCGCCGCCGAAATCGCGCAGGGCGAGGAAGTGGTCCATCTCGACCAGCTGGTGTTCGCGCAGCTGCGCGCATGGCGTCGCGGCTGGCTCGATATCGCCATGGTCGCGGTGACCGAGCTGGGCGGTGCGCGCATCTCGGTGGCGGTCGGCGTGGCGGTGTTCGCGTGGCTGTGGTGGCGGCGCGCGTGGGTTACGGCGCTGTACTGGGCCGCGGCGCTGCTCGGCGCGCGCGCCTGCGTGATGGCGCTCAAGCTCGGCATGGCGCGGGTGCGGCCGGCCAGCATCTATAGCGGGCTGGAGTCGTATTCCTTTCCCAGCGGCCACGCCACCAGCAGCATGGTGACGTACGGCTTCCTGGCGTTCCTGCTGTGCCTGCGCCAGCCATGGCGCGTGCGCATCCCGGTGCTGGCGCTGACCGTGGTGGCGGTGGTGGCGATCGGAGTGTCGCGGCTGTACCTGGGCATGCACTGGCTGTCCGACGTGGCAGCGGGCTATGCGCTGGGGCTGGCGTGGATCGCGTTGCTCGGCACCGCCTACCGCACGCTGCACGTGCCGGCGCCACGGGATGTGGTGGCGCCGTGGCGGCTCGGCGCGGTGGCCGCGGCCGCGGTGGTGGTGGCGTTCAGCTACGTGGCGTGGTTCCGCATGCCGGATACGCTGGAGCGTTATCGGCAGGCAGGATCGGCTACGGCTGCCGCGCAGCAGGCTCTTCTGGCGCGGGCAGGCGCGATACCAGCAGCTGGTCGATCTTGTGATGGTCGATGTCCAGCACTTCAAAGCGATAGCCCGCCACGGTAATTGACTCGGATTTCTTCGGGATGCGCTTGAGCGCGTAGATCACCAGCCCGCCGGCGGTGTCGACATAGTCCTCCCCGGGCAGGGCATCGAGTTCCAGCGCTTTCTTCAGATCCACCAGCGGCGTCAGGCCGTCGACCAGCCACGAGCTGTCGTCGCGGCGCACGATCTGCTCGTCTTCGCTGGAGTAGAGGATGTCGCCCATCAGCGCGCCGACGATATCGTCGAGCGTGACGATGCCCACCACCAGCCCGTACTCGTTCATGACCACGGCAAAGTTCTGGTGCATCTCGCGGAAGCGCGTCAGCCCCTCGGACAGCGTCAGCGTGTCGGGGATCACCAGCACGTTCTTGTCGTGGTGGCGGCCGATATTGCCGATCACCGCGGCGGTCTCGTCGGCCAGCAGCAGCTGCAGGATGTCCTTGGAATCGATATAGCCCTGCACGTCGTCCAGGTCGTGCCCGCACACCGGGTATTGCGCATGCGGCTGGTTGACCAGCTTGCGCCGAACGCTGTCGGCTGGCTCGTCCAGGCTCAGCCAGACCACGTCGTCGCGTGGCGTCATGATCGCGGTGATGCCCTTGAAGCCGAGCTCGAACACATTCTCGATCAGGTGCAGCTCATGCTTGTGCAGCACGCCCGCCTCGGCCCCGGCATCGACCATGGCGGCGATGTCCTCGGTGGTGATCTGGTCGACCGGCTTGGTCGGCAGTCGCAGCAGCCGCAGCGCGGCATCGGCGGCGGCGTTGAAGACCCACACCAGCGGCTTGAGCACGCGCAGCAGCGTCAGCATGGGGTCGATCACGGCCAGCGCGCACGCTTCCGGGAATGTCATTGCGATGCGCTTGGGGATCAGGTCGGCAAACTGGATGAACAGCAGCGTCACGATCAGGAACGAGCCGATATTGGCCACGCGCTGCGCGTGGACCACCTGCATATACGGCGACAGCGTTTCCAGCAGCAGGTCGGACACGTGCTTCTCGCCGAGGATACCGGCGAGGATGGCCACGCTGTTGACGCCGATCTGCACGATGGTGAAGAAATTCCCTGGCTCTTCCTTGAGCAGCAGTACGCGCGTGGCGCGGCCATCGCCGCGATCGGACAAGACCTGGAGCTTGGTGCGGCGTGCGGCGGTCAGCGCGATCTCGGAGATGGAGAAGAAGGCGCTGACCAGGACAAGGGCGGTCAGGGTCAGGACGAACATAGGCGGTCTGGCGCTTGCGGCCAGCGAGTGCAGGCGTCCTGATAATGGTGCACCGCCTGTAACGCTGTCAAATCGGCGCCGGCGCGGCCGTCATTCCAGTATCGCCGTGCGCACCCTGGCGCCGCCCGGCAGCGCGCCGTCCAGGCTGACCACCGGCGTTTCCAGCCGCTGCGGCAGCGTGGCCGCCAGTTCCTGTGCGGCCTGCGCGAACTGCACGCGCAGGTCGTCGGCCAGGCTGGAGCCGGCGCGGTGGCTGGCGCGCAGCATCTGGATCTCGAACGGCAGTTCCGGCGCCACGTCATGCAGCGCCACATGGGCGGGGTTGGCGCTGAGCGCGGTGTACTGGTCCAGCAGCGTCAGGCCGAGTCCGGCATCGACCAGCGCCAGCGCCAGCGAGTAGGTCTGCACCTCCAGCGTCGAGCGCGGCTCGAGCGCGTGCCGCGCCAAGGTCTGGCGCACCAGCAGGCCGAGTGAGCTGTTGTCGTCATAGCCGATGAAGGGGCGGTCCATCAGCCGCTGCATCGGCACCTGGCGGCGGCGCCCTGCGGCGGGCAGCGGCTGGCCGCGCGGCACCGCCAGCAACATGCGGCCGCTGGCCACCGGTTCGCTTGAAATGGCCTCGTGGCGCGGCGGCGAGAAGGCGAAACCCAGGTCGATCTGGTTGGCCAGCAGCGCGCCGACGATCTCATCGGTATGGTGGGTCAGCACCTGCACCTGGGTGTCGGGGTGGCGCGCGCAGAAGCGCCGCACCGCCGGCACCAGCAGCGGGTTGGCCAGGCTCGGCGTGGCCGCCACGCGCAGGCGCCCGGCGCCCTTGTGGCGCAGGCTTTCCGAGACGCGTCGCACCCGCTCGATCTCGCCGTATAGCCTTTCGACATCGCCATACAAGGCGTTGGCCTCAGGCGTCGGCTGCAGCCGCCCGCGCACGCGTTCGAACAGGCGAAAGCCGAGCGAGGCCTCGGCATGCTGCAGCACGCGCGTGACCACGGGCTGGGACACATGCAGCAGGCGCGCGGCTTGGCTGACGGTGCCGGTCAGCATCACGGCGCGGAAGACTTCGATCTGGCGCAGGCGCATGGGATTTGGGGCGTCTGGAACGATAGGCACAGGCCATCCATAGCCTGAAGACATATTCTGGCACGTATTCGCATTGGGCAAGCCGGCCCCGCTGTTTTACGCTCTGGCATCGGTCTTTTGATGCGGCAAGGAAGTCAATGCGGGTAGTGATCGTGGGCGCCGGCGTGGTCGGCATGACAACGGCGTGGCGCCTGGCCCAGGACGGGCACGAGGTGACGGTGCTGGAACGGCACCAGGGTCCGGGCGAGGAAACCAGCTTTGCCAATGGCGGGCAGCTCAGCTACAGCTACGTGGCGCCGCTGGCCGGACCGGGCGTGATGGGCAAGGTGCCGGGCTGGCTGCTGCGGCGCGATTCGCCGATGCGCTTCCGCCCTGTAGCCGATCCCGCGCAATGGCGCTGGCTGGCCGCCTTCATGGGCGCCTGCAATGCCAGCACCAGCGAGGCCACCACGCGCAAGCTGCTGCGCCTGGGTTTCTACTCGCGCGACCAGCTCCAGGCGTTCGTGGCGCAGCACGAGCATGAGGACAGCGGTTTCGGCTTCGACTTTGCGCGGCGCGGCAAGCTGGTGGTGCATCGCGATGAAGCGGCGTTCGCCTCGGCCTGCCGGCTGCTGGACTACCAGGCCAGCCTGGGCTGCGAGCAGCAGGCGATGGACCGTGATGCCTGCGTCGCGCTGGAGCCTGCGCTGGCCGGCATCCGCAACGAGATCGCCGGCGCCATCTACACGCCGAGCGAGGAGGTGGGCGATTGCCACCGCTTCTGCGTGTCGCTGGCACGGTTGGTGAAACACGGCGGCGGCACTGGCGTGTCGCTGCGCTTCGGCACCGTGGTGCAGGGGCTGGTGCAGCAGGGCGGGCGCGTGACCGGCGTGCGCACCGACACCGGCGAGGTGCCGGCCGACGTGGTCGTGGTCGCGGGCGGCATCGGCAGCGTGCCGCTGCTGCGCCCGCTGGGCGTGCGGCCGATGCTGTGGCCGCTCAAGGGCTACAGCATCACGGTGCCGCTGGCCGGCGGCGCACGCGCGCCACATATCAGCGTAACGGATTTCGCCAACAAGATCGTTTACGCGCGGATCGGCAATACACTGCGGGTGGCGGGCATGGCCGACCTGGTGCGCGGCGGCACCCGCATCGACCCGGAGCGGGTCGGCACTCTGGTGGCGCAGACACGCGCACTGTTCGACGGCATCGTGCCTGACCTGCCGCTGGCGCAATTGCAGCCGTGGGCGGGGCTGCGCCCAGCCACGCCGGACGGGCTGCCGCTGATCGGGCCATCGCGCGTGTCGGGCTTGTGGCTGAACCTCGGCCACGGCGCGCTGGGCTTCACGCTGGCGATGGGCAGCGCCGGTTTGCTGGCCGACCGGCTGGCGGGGCGTCGCCCGGCCCTCGACGCCGCGGATTTCGATGCCGCGCGCGCTTAGCGCAGCGGCATGCAGCAATGGTTCCTGCAGTACCCGTGAGTTCGCATTACCTCGAGAAAACGAGCCTCAATGACCAAGCCCCACTACAAGGAGCGCGACATGAAACCACTGCACACCCGCCCAGCCACCCGTCCTGTCACCCGCCATATTCTCGCGGCCGCCGCGCTGCTGCTCGCTGCCGGCGCGGCCCAGGCTGCCGACGGCGACACGCTGAAGAAGATCAAGGACAGCGGCGTGATCTCGCTGGGCTACCGCGAATCGTCGATCCCGTTCTCGTACACCGACGGCAAGGAGGTGATGGGCTACTCGCACGAGATCCTGCTGCAGATCGTCGACAAGGTGAAGAGCGAGCTAAAGATGCCGAACCTGCAGGTGCGGCTGACGCCGATCACCTCGCAGAACCGCATCCCGCTGGTGCAGAACGGCACCATCGACATCGAATGCGGCAGCACCACCAATAACCTGGAGCGCCAGAAGCAGGTGGCATTCTCCAACAGCCTGTTCGTCTACGGCATCAAGATGCTGACCAAGAAGGACTCGGGCGTGAAGGAGTTCACTGACCTGAAGGACCGCAACGTGGTCACCACCGCTGGCACCACCGGCGAGCGCCTGCTGGTCAAGATGAACGGCGAGAAAGCGATGAACATGAACCTGATCAGCACCAAGGACCATGGCCAGTCCTTCCTGATCCTGGAAAGCGGCCGCGCCGCTGCCTTCGTCATGGACGAGCCGCTGCTGTATGGCGAGCGCACCAAGGCCAAGAGTGCGGGTGATTGGGTGGTGGTCGGCGCTCCGCTGCAGACCGAGAACTATGCCTGCATGTTCCGCAAGGACGATCCTTCGTTCAAGAAGCTGGCTGACGGGGTGATCGCCGACCTGCAGACCAGCGGCCGCGCGGAGAAGCTCTACAACAAGTGGTTCATGTCGCCGATCCCGCCGCGCAACATCAACATGAACTACCCGCTGTCGGCAGACATGAAGGCTCTGTTCGCGGCACCCAACGACAAGGCCTACCAGTAACGGGGGAGGGGGCATGGCCGCCGTGGCGCATGGATCGCCCCGGCGGTTATATAGCCATGATGAATCGTTATTTCGCCTTCGATAGCGTTTGCGGTAGTGTAGAGCCCGATATAGGCTCATAGCAGCACAACCGGCCGGCAGCCTGCCACGAGAGGCCAGCCGGTGTTGTCTGCCCACTTGCTGCCTCATTGCCGTCTATGCGCATTCACTGGAGAACATATGCGATCGATTCGTACTGGCTGGTTCAAGTCGCTGCTGGCGGCCTCGCTGATGGCCGGGGCCGGCCTGGCGGCCACCGCGGCCCATGCCGCCGACCTGCTCGATACCGTCAAGCAGGCTGGCGTGCTCAAGATCGGACTGGAGGGCACGTACCCGCCTTTCGGCTTCCGCGGCGCCAAGAACGAGCTGGAAGGGTTTGATGTCGACGTGGCGCGTGCGGTGGCGGGCAAGCTCGGGGTCAAGCCCGAGTTCGTCACCACGGAATGGAGCGGCATCATTGCCGGCCTGCAGGCGGGCAAGTTCGACGTGATCGTCAACCAGGTCAACGTCACGCCGCAGCGCCAGCAGGTGCTGGACTTTTCTACGCCCTACGTCTACTCCGATGCGCAACTGATCCAGCGCAAGGACGACAAGCGCCAGTTCAAATCGCTGGAAGACCTGAAGGGCCACAAGCTCGGCGTCAGCCTGGGGAGCAATTACAACGAACTGGCGAAGTCGGTGGCGGGCATCGACGTCAAGACTTATCCCGGCGCGCCCGAGTACCTGCGCGACCTGGCGGCACAACGCGTCGACGCCGCGCTGAACGACCGGCTGATGGTCGCCTACCTGGTCAAGACCGCCAACCTGCCGCTGCGGCCTGGCGCGATCGTGGCGGGTGCCACCACGCAGGTGGCCATCCCGTTCCGCAAGGACAACCCCAAGTTCGCGCAGGCCATCAACCACGCGCTGGAAGACCTGGGCAAGGACGGCACGCTTGGCAAGCTGTCGGTGAAGTGGTTCGGTACCGACGTGACCAAGCCCGCCGGCAAGGCGGTCAAGTAAGCCGGTCAAGTAAGCCGGTCAAGTAAGCCGGCCAGCGAGCCGGGCGGTATCATGTCGCGGCGCGGCGGCCTGCATGGCTGCCGCGCCGCTTTGTTTTCTTACCTTTAGTCCGCCGCCACGCCCATGTCCGCTCTCCAGCTTGTCATCGATTCCCTGCCCGTGCTGCTGCAGGGTACGCTGCTGACCATCAAGTTCGCATTGTGGTCGATGCTGTTCGGGCTGGTGATCGGCACCGTGGTGGCGCTGATGGGCATCAGCCACAGCCGCCCGCTCAAGGCGGTGGCGCGCACCTATGTCAGCATCATGCGCGGCACGCCGCTGCTGGTGCAGATCTTTGTCGTGTACTACGGACTGCCGGGTGTCGGCATCGCGCTGGAGCCCACGCCGGCCGGCGTGCTGACGCTGAGCCTGAACGTGGGGGCGTACCTGTCGGAAAGCATGCGCGGCGCCATCCTGGGCGTGGCGCGCGGACAATGGCTGGCGGCGTACAGCCTGGGACTGACGCCGGCGCAGGCGCTGCGCTACGTGGTGGGCCCGCAGGCGCTGCGGCTGGCGGTGCCGAGTTTGTCGAACAGCCTGATCAGCCTGATCAAGGATACGTCGCTGGTGTCGGTGATCACGGTGACCGAACTGCTGCGCACCGCGCAGGAGGTCATCGCGGCGACGTACCAGCCCTTGCCGCTGTACCTGGCGGTGGCGGCGATCTACTGGGTGTTGAGCACGGGGTTGTCAGGGCTGCAGCATATGCTGGAGCGGCGGTTGTCGTTGCCGGCGAGGCATTGAGATCAGCCTTCCTACACGCAAAAAGGCCAGTTCCGCAGAACTGGCCTTTTTGTTGCTGAGGAAGCTCAGATTGCGCGTGTTTGCTCCCCTTTTATGGGAGAGGGGAGCAAACCACCGGCGGAATTGAATTAACCCTGCGCGATCCGCCCCGCAATATGCCCCAGCGCCTCTTCCACCTGGTCCACCAGGACCAGGCACAGGTCGCCCGGCTTCAGGTGCGACAACGCAGTGTCGATGGCCAGGAATTCGCCGCGGATTTCCTCGACCTGGCTCGTGCGCTGCGCCCCCTGCAGGCCTTCGCGCAGCAGCGCCAGCACCTCGCCGTCGGCACGCCCGCGCTGGCACTGGTCCTGGTACAGCACCACTTCGTCAAACACGCCGCCAAGGATCTGCGTCTGCCGGCGGATGTCCTCGTCGCGGCGGTCGCCGGCACCGCTGATCACGACCAGGCGGCGGCCGGCCGGCATGGTCTCGACCGCGTTGCACAATGCCTGGATCGCGTCCGGGTTGTGGCCATAGTCGGCGATCAGCATGGCGCCCTTGTAGTCGAACACGTTGAAGCGGCCGGGAGCCGTCGCGGCGTCATTGACGAAGGTAGCCAGGCCGCGGCGGATGATGGCCCAGTCGATGCCCAGCGCCCACGTGGCGGCGATCGACGACATCGCGTTCTCGACCTGGAAGCCGATGGTGCCGTTGCGCGTCAGCGGAATCTCCGCCAGCGCCAGGCGCACCTCGGTGTCGCCTTCGGCGGCCACGATCTCGGCACCGTCGACAAACACCACGCGCTTGCCCTGAGCGCGGTGCGTGGCCATCGCCGGCTGGTTGGGGTCGTGCGCGAAAAAGGTCACACCGCCGGGACAGGCATCGGCCATGCGCACCACCATCGGGTCGGCGGCATTGAGGACGGCCGTGCCGTGCGGCGCGACGTTCTGCACGATCACGCTCTTGAGCACCGCCAGGTCTTCCACCGAATTGATGTACGACAGGCCCAGGTGGTCGCCTTCGCCGACGTTGGTCACCACGGCCACGTCGCAACGGTCGAAGGCCAGGCCTTCCCGCAGCAGGCCGCCTCGCGCGGTTTCAAAAACGGCCGCGTCGACATCGGGGTGCAGCAGCACGTTGCGGGCGCTGCGCGGGCCGCTGCAGTCGCCGGTGTCGATGCGCTCGCCCTGGATATAGACGCCGTCGGTGCCGGTCATGCCCATGCGCAGGCCGCTGGTGGCCATGATATGGGTGATCAGGCGCACGGTCGTAGTCTTGCCGTTGGTGCCGGACACGGCCACCACCGGGATGCGGCCATCGTCGCCATCGGAGAACATGGTCGAGATGATCGCCTCGCCCACCGCGCGGCCCTTGCCGTACGATGGCTGCAGGTGCATGCGCAGGCCCGGCGCGGCGTTGACCTCGACGATGCCGCCGGCCTGTTCCTCGAACGGCTTGAGCATGGTCTCGCACACCGCGTCGACGCCGGCGATGTCCAGGCCCACCATCTGCGCCGCGGCCACGGCGCGCGCGGCGATGTCCGGGTGGACGTCGTCGGTCACGTCGGTGGCGCTGCCGCCGGTGGACAGGTTGGCGTTGTTGCGCAGTACCACGCGCGTGCCCTTGGCCGGCACGGAATCGGCGGTCAGGTGCTGCTTGGCCAGCACCGCCAGCGCGATATCGTCGAAACGGATCTTGGTCAGGGAGGTGGCATGGCCCTCGCCGCGGCGCGGGTCGCGGTTCACTTCCTCGACCAGCTCGCGCACGGTGTGCACGCCGTCGCCGGTGACCTGGGGCGGGTCGCGGCGCGCGGCCGCCACCAGTTGCTTGCCCACCACCAGCAGGCGGAAGTCATGGCCCGGGATGTAGCGCTCGACGATCACGTCGGAGCTGATGTCCGCGGCAACCTCGTAGGCCGTCATCACCTCCTCGCGGGTGCGGATGCGCACCGCCACGCCCTTGCCCTGGTTGCCGTCGCGCGGCTTGACCACCACCGGGGCGTCGATCTCCTGCGCGGCGGCCCAGGCTTCCTCGGCGCTGCGCACCGAGCGGCCCAGCGGCACCGGCACGCCGGCGGCGTGCAGCAGGCTCTTGGTCAGTTCCTTGTCCTGCGCAATCGATTCAGCCACTGCGCTGGTGCGGTCGGTTTCGGCAGCCTGGATGCGGCGCTGCTTGCTGCCCCAGCCGAACTGCACCATCGAGCCCTGCGTCAGGCGCCGGTAGGGGATGCCGCGGGCCACGCCCGCGTAGACGATCGAGCCGGTGCTGGGGCCCAGGCGCACGTCCTCGTCCAGCTCGCGCAGGCGGTGCAGCGCGTCGGCCAGGTCGAAGGCGGTGTCGTCGCGCGCGGCCAGGCACAGGACCTCGGCCAGCTCGAATGCCAGCCGGCCGACTTCTTCCTCGCTGTACTGCACGATCACCTGGTAGGTGCCGGGCTCGATCGTCTGAGCGGTGCGGCTGAATGTGACCGGGCAGCCGGCGGCCGCCTGCAGGCGCAGCGCGGCGACTTCGAGGACGTGCGCGAGCGAGAGTTCGCCCGATTCCTCGTCCGGGCGCAGCGGCCCGATCTCGGGAAAGCGCGCGCGCAGCCGGTCTTCAAAGCCGGGCATGTCCGACAGCATGTCGGCGGTGTCCTGGCAGGCCACGATCGCTTCAACGGCGGTGTGGCGGCACCACAGGTTCGGGCCCCGCAGGGCCCGGATACGGGAGACTTCCATGGAATGGTTCCGTGTCTTCAATGCGCTGTGTTCAGGCGCCGCTTCAGGCGCGGCGCGCAGGCTGGCCCATCCAGTGGTGCACCAGGTCGACGGTGGCCGCGGTGGCGGCCTCGTCGCACTGCAGCACCAGCAGGTCGCCCGGCACCAGCTGGCCGAGTGCGGTCTCGATGGCTTGGGCACGTGCGCCTTCGTCGATGATCTTGGTCACGCGGCGGCCTTCGTACAGCCCTTGCTTGAGCAGCGCGCGCGCCTCGGCATCGGCAAGGTCGCGCTTGACGCTGCGGTCTTCGCACAGGAAGACGCGGTCGAAATGCTGGCCCAGCACCTTGCCCTGACGCACCAGGTCTTCCTCGAGGCGTTGCACGCCGGCGCCGTAGACCACCATGCGGCGTTCGGACGGGAAACGGTCCAGCGCGACCGCCAGCGCTTCCAGCGCGGGCGCGTTGTGGGCGTCGTCGACGACCACGGTGGCGCCGTTGCGCTCGAACAGCGTGAAGCGGCCCGGCACGTCGACCTGGCCGACGTCGAAGGTCACCACGCCGGCGCGGATGAGGTCGTTGGAGATGCCCAGCGCCCAGCCCGCGGCCACGGCCGCCAGCACGTTCTCGACCTGGAATGCTACGCGGCCGGCGTAGGTCAGCGGCACCGCGGCCACGTCGACGAGCGGCGTTTCCTTGCTGCCGGTGGCCAGCACGATCTTGCCTTCGCGCACATACACTGCGCGCTTGCCTGCGGCGCGGTGCGACATGATCGCGGGCAGCTCCGGCGTCAGGCCGAAGAAGATCACGTCGCCGTCGCACAACTCGGCCATCTCGACCAGGCGCTCGTCGCGCGCGTTCAGCACGGCGGCGCCGTCCTTGAGCACAACGTCGACCTGCGTGCGCAGCACGTTGTACATGCGGTCCTCGTCCTCGACGTAGTAGTCGCCGAGGTGGTCGGGCTGGTCGAAGTTGGTGACCACGCCGACCTGGCAGCGGTCATAGACCAGGCCTTCGGACAGGATGCTGCCGCTGTCGTTCTCGAACACGGCGGCCTCGACCGCGCGGTTCATCAGGATGCGGTGGCCGGCGTCCCAGTTGGCGCGGTCGCCGCCCTGCACCAGGCGGCGGTCCAGGAACAGGCCGTCGCTGCAGGCCAGGCCGGTATGCTTGCCAGACAGCTGCAGCAGGCGCGCGACCAGGCGCGCCACCACGGTCTTGCCGTTGGTGCCGGTCACGCCGACGACCGGGATGCGGCCGCAGTCGTCCTGCTCGGACTCGGGGAACAGGTGGTTGACGATGGCGCGGCCCACCGGACGCGGCGTGCCTTCGGCCGGCTTGATGTGCATCAGCAGGCCCGGACCGGCGTTGACCTCGACGATGGCGCCGCGCTGCTCAGCCAGCGGGCGCGAGATGTCCTCGGCCACGAGATCCACGCCGGCGATGTCCAGCCCAACCACGCGCGCGGCCAGCGACGCATGCGCGGCCACGCTCGGGTGGACGCGGTCGGTCACGTCGAAGGCAACGTTGCCGTTGCGCTGGATCAGCACGGTGCGGCCTTCCGCCGGCACCGAGCTGCCGTCCATGCCCTGGCGCTTCAGCTCCAGGCGCGCGGCGGAATCCAGGCGCACGCGGTTCAGCGGATGGTCTTCGGTGCTGCCCCGGCGCGGATCGGAATTGATCTGCAGCTCGATCAGCTCGTCGATGGTGGACTTGCCGTCGCCGACCACGCAGGCAGTCTCGCCCATCGCGGCGGCAACCATGCGGCCGCCCACCACCAGCAGGCGGTGTTCGTTACCGGGAATGAAGCGCTCGACGATGACGCCGCTGCCTTCGTCCAGCGCCACCGCGTAGGCGGTCTCGACCTCCTCGCGGGTGACCAGGTTGGTAAAGACGCCGCGGCCGTGGTTGCCGTCATAGGGCTTCACCACCACCGGCACGCCGATGTCTTCGGCGGCGTCCCAGGCGTCTTGCGGCGAGTCGACCATGCGGCCTTCCGGCACCGGCACGCCGCACGACTCGAGCAAGCTCTTGGTCAGGTCCTTGTCGCGCGAGATGCTTTCGCCGATGGCGCTGGTCCGGTCGGTCTCGGCCGTCCAGATGCGGCGCTGGCGTGCGCCATAGCCCAGCTGGACCAGGTTGCCGTCCGACAGGCGGATGGCGGGGATGTCCCGGTCGTCGGCGGCATCGACGATGCACGCGGTGCTGGGGCCGAGGCAGTGCTCGTCGACCAGGCGGCGCAGGTGGTCCACGGCGGCGGCGACGTCGAAGGGACGGTCCTCGATCGCGGCCATGACCAGATCGCGCGCGCTGAACAGGGCGGCGCGGGTGACTTCCTCGTGCCAGGCACGGACGATCACCTTGTAGACGCCGCGCACCGGGGTCTCGCGCGCCTTGCCGAAGCCGCCGGGCATGCCCGCCAGGTTCTGCAGCTCAAGCGTCACATGTTCCAGGATATGGCCGGGCCAGGTGCCTTCCTTCAGCCGCTGCAGGAAGCCGCCGCGCTCGCCGATACTGCAGCGATGCTCGACCAGCGAGGGCAGCCATGCCGCCAGGCGCTCGTAGAACCCCGGAATCGTGTTGGAGGGAAAGTCCTCCAGTTCCCCGATATCGACCCACGCCTCCAGCACGGGCCGATATGTCCACATATTCGGGCCGCGCAGCGACATGACATCGAAAATCTCAATGTCCTTCTTTTTCATTGAATTTGCTTGAGGCAGTGGGCGGAACGCCCGAGAAATGGAAGCCTAACCTTTCAATAACGTTACAGCTTAGTACAGGTTGACTTTCTTCGATTAAAAGTGTTTGTGCAGTGCATCAGGACGACCCGCGGTTCGCTGTTATTTACGCTGTTATGTATACTGCGGGCGAATTCACGGGCAGCCAGTCCGCGCCCGGCCTAAATTTGTTTCAAGTTATGTCCTTTCCCCCTGGACGCTGCACGCTGCGCCATCCATGACCCAGTCCTCCCTGCCTGCCCTCAACACACCCACCTCCGACGAGCCCTGGCGTGCCGGATCCGGAACGTGGCTCCGTCCCGGTGAGAACGTCCTGGCCGGACTGGTGCTGGACCTCGACGCGAGGCTGCATTTTACCCAAGGGTGGCTGGTTGTGACGGACCAGCGCATCGTCGCCCGCGCGCCCGGTGAAAAAAATGTGCGGGAATGGAACATCTCGCCCGAACTGCGCCTTTCCCATACTGATCATGCGGGGGTCGGGGCCCTCGAACTGGCTGGGCCGGGCGGGAGGCTGGCCAGTTGGCGATATACGCTTGGTTACAATCCTGCCGCGCTGCGGCTGGCCGACCAGTTCGAAACGCGGCGCGACGCAGCTTCCGCGGTCGGGGCAGGCGAGTCAGGCGGAGTGGTGTGCCCGACCTGCAAGGCGCCGCTGCCGCCGGATGATGAGGAGTGCCCGCAGTGCAACCGCGAGCTGGAAACACCGCCGTCGACCTGGGCGCTGCTGCGCCTGTGGCGCTTTGCGCAGCCTTACCGCTGGCAACTGCTGGCCGGTTTCATGCTGACGCTGCTGTCCACCGGCGCCACGCTGGTACCGCCGTACCTGACCATGCCGCTGATGGACAAGGTGCTGATTCCGTATCAAAACGGGGTGCCGATCGACTACGACCTGGTGCGCATGTACCTTAGCGGCCTGCTCGGCGCCGCGCTGGTGGCATGGAGCCTGGGATGGGCGCGCACCTATCTGCTGGCGCGCGTATCCGAGCGCATCGGTGCCGATTTGCGCATAACAACCTACGAACATCTGCTTAAGTTGTCGCTCGAATATTTCGGCGGCAAGCGCACCGGTGACCTGATGGCGCGCATCGGCTCGGAAAGTGACCGCATCTGCGTGTTTCTGTCGCTGCACCTGCTGGACTTTGCCACCGACGTGCTGATGATCGTGATGACGGCGGTAATCCTCGTTTCGATCAACCCCTGGCTGGCGCTGGTGACGCTGGTGCCGCTGCCGTTCATCGCCTGGATGATCCATCTGGTGCGCGACCGCTTGCGGCACGGCTTCGAGAAGATAGACCGCATCTGGTCGGAGATCACCAATGTGCTGGCCGACACCATCCCCGGCATCCGGGTGGTCAAGGCCTTTGCGCAGGAAAAGCGCGAAGTGACACGCTTCCGCGAGGCCAACAAGCATAACCTCGCCATCAACGACCGCGTCAACGCGGTATGGTCGCTGTTCACGCCGACCGTGACGCTGCTGACCGAGATCGGGTTGCTGATCGTGTGGGTGTTCGGCATCTGGCAGGTCTCGCACAGCGCCATCACGGTAGGCGTGCTGGTAGCCTTCCTGACCTATATCAGCCGCTTCTATACGCGCCTCGATTCGATGAGCCGCATCGTTTCCGTCACGCAGAAGGCCGCGGCGGGTGCCAAGCGGATCTTCGACATCCTCGACCATGTCTCGAGCGTGCCCGAGCCGGTGCGTCCGGCGAAGCTCGACAAGGTCGAAGGCGCCATCGACATGCGCGACCTCGGCTTCCGCTATGGCAACCGGGCGGTGATCCGCGGGCTGGACCTGTCGATCGCCCCGGGCGAGATGATCGGGCTCGTCGGGCACAGCGGCTCGGGCAAGAGCACGCTGGTCAACCTGATCTGCCGCTTCTACGATGTGTCGGAAGGGGCGATCCGTGTCGACGGCGTCGATATCCGCTCGCTGCCGGTGTCCGAGTATCGCCGTCATATCGGCCTGGTCCTGCAGGAGCCGTTCCTGTTCTTCGGCACCATTGCCGACAACATCGCCTATGGCAAGCCCGATGCGACGCGCGAGGAGATCATCGCCGCCGCGCGCGCCGCGCACGCGCACGAGTTCATCCTGCGCCTGCCGCACGGCTATGACTCGCTGGTAGGAGAACGCGGCCAGGCCCTGTCGGGCGGCGAGCGCCAGCGCATCTCGATCGCGCGTGCGCTGCTGATCAACCCGCGCATCCTGATCATGGACGAGGCCACGTCGTCGGTGGACACGCAGACCGAGAAGGAAATCCAGAAGGCGCTAGACAACCTGGTGCAGGGCCGTACCACCATCGCCATCGCGCACCGCCTGTCGACACTGCGCAAGGCCGACCGCCTGGTGGTGATGGACCGCGGCAAGATTGTCGAAGTCGGCAGCCACGATGAGTTGCTGTTGCGCGAGGGCGCTTACTTCAAGCTGTACCAGGCGCAGGCGCGCAATGTCGATACCGAAGACGAGGACCGGGAAGAAGCCGTGACCCAAATGCCGGAGGTGGCAAATGTCCACTGACACGAAATTGGCGGACATCTATGCAGCAGCCAGCGCGACTTTCACGCTGTCGCGCAATCCGTTCGGCCGCCTGACGTTGATCCATGGCGACGGCACTGTCCACGAAGGGGTGGTGCCGGTGCGGGCCTTTCCGATCTCCGCACCGCAGGGCGGCATTGGCATGATGAGCGCAGACGGGCATGAGGTGGTATGGATTCCACGGCTCGAGAGCCTGCCTGCGGCGGAGCGCAGCATGATCGAAGAAGAACTCGCGTCGCGCGAGTTCATGCCGGAGATCGAGCACATCGTCGAGGTCTCGACATTTGCCACGCCGAGCGTGTGGACCGTGCAGACCGATCGCGGCCGCACGTCGCTGGTGCTGCGTGGGGAAGAGGCGATCCGCCGCCTGTCCGGCAATACGCTGATGGTCTCGGACAGCCACGGCATCCATTACCTGATCCGCGACCTGATGGCGCTGGACAAGCGCAGCCGCAAGCTGCTGGACCGGTTCCTCTGATAGCCGGCACGAAGGCGGCGCAAGCCGCAGCAGCGGCGCCTGACGGCGCCGCGTTTCTACTGGTAATCCAGCGTAAATATCATGGCACTCGACACCGTACCAGGCGACGGTGTGCCGCCCAGGGCGACATAGCGCGCGCCAAAGCGGTAGGTGGAAGGCACGTTGGCGGCAATGTTGCCCATGGCATTGCGTACTTGAAGCGGCACGGGCGCGCTGCCACTGGCGTTGACGATCTGCACCCCCGCACCGCTGGCCCTGCCGCTTGTCCCCGCATTGGCGATTCCAAGTATGCCGTTGGGCGCTGATTGCACCGGGGTTCCGCCCGCGCCGTCCAATGTCAGGCCGACGATGGCATTTCCGCTGCAGGTCAGCTGGATCGAGAAGGGCGTATTGCCGGCAGCACCCTGGGTGGCCAGCGTACTGGCGCTGACGTTGGGCAATGTCACCACGGTGGGGTAGTTGACATTGCAGGCAATCTCTCGCGGCGAGGCACTGCCTGAGAAGCCGATGTAGTTGACGTAGCCGCCGCCGAGCGCTCCTGCCGTCGAGCCCTTGTAGACGCCAAAGCCGAAGCGTGTCTGCGTGGGATCGAGATCGCCGGTGGAAATGACGCCGGTCTTCACGAATTCCACCGAAACCGATACGGAATAGGTCATGTCCGCATTGACCGTGCCGAGGTTGGCGGCGCGTGTATCGCAATTGACCCCCCAGGCATTGGTCATCGGCTGTCCCGAGGCGTTGCGCAGCCGGATGCCGACGCCAGCGACGCCGGTGGAATAGACGCCCGGCATGACTTCGCTGCCCGAACCGTAGTAGCAGGAAATGATCGGCGCGCCGGCAACCACGTATGGCGGGGTCACCGTGCATTGGCCAGTGAAGGTGTAGTAGCGGACGGTACCCGGAATTGCGCTGCCGACGGGCAGGTTCACAGCCACCGCCATATTGTTCATGGTCTGCAGATAGGGCATGGCGGGCGTGGCGGTACAGTCGGCATGGGCGAGATGCGGGGCTGTCAGGCACGCGAGCACCAGAAGCCAGCGTTTGAGCGCACCGAGCAGGCGGGTACCGGTGGGTAGAGCGTTGTGCATAGGTCTCAGCGATTGCGGGAGGCTGGCGGCGGCCTTGCCTGCCAGTTCGCGTTGGCTGGAGTTGGCGCCGCCTTGCCGGTTGGAGGACGAGCCAACTGTAGTCGCACTGCTCAGCGCCTAAGGTCGGAAAATTCCCGATGCACCGGGAAAATTTCGGCAGTTGCGGCGCTCATGCCGAAACCGGCGCCGCTGATCCGAGCGTCGCTGAAGTACGCCTAGTGCAGTACGTCCGAGCCGTCTTCGTCTTCGTCCCAGTCCTCGTGCATCACCGGCAGCTCCGGCACCATGTCGAACACCATCGAGTGGAAGCGCACGCTGAACCACGCCCGGAACATAGGCAGCGACAGCGTTTCCGGCCAGGCCGAATCGTCGAACCACTCGCCCAGCATGAATTCGAAGAACGCCTGCCAGCGCTTCTCCACCCAGCGCACGGCGTTGTCATGCGAGTCGGCAAGCTCGTCGGGCAGTAGGAACACGCTCTGGTCCTCGCGCACCTGCTCGAGCGTGAGGTTGGGGACGGGCTGCGGATCGACGGCCTGGATCCAGTCCAGGAACGGCTGTTCCGGCACCAGGGCGACCATGGAGCGGTTGACGAGGAAGCGGGGGTGATCTGACATGGCGAAACGCGAGGCGGGGAGAACTTCACACAAAAAACGGGCCAGATGGCCCGTTCAGGATCCTGCGCTGCTGTCGCAGCGAGGACGGTGCGGTGTACTGGTGGAGCCGGCGGGAATCGAACCCGCGTCCGCAAGCCCTCCACAGAGAGTTCTACATACTTAGTTCTGTCATTTGATTTAACCGGCGCATCGCGGACGAACACGCTCTACGACGGCGAGTCACCAGGTTTTCGTCCCCGGACCCGTGACACTTCCGGAGCTTATCTGACGTAAATGACCTCGCGTGGTCTTGCGACCCTAGCCCGTCAGCGAGCCAGTGCGAGGACGGCGGCCCTTAGGCTGCCAGTGCGTAACGTTCGTCGTTAGCAGTTATTGCATTCCCATTGATTAACGAGGTGACGGGTCCTCGGTATGCCCTCCACTGCTTTGTAACCCACGTCGAAACCAGGTCGGCCCCAGTGAGAAGAAGCTGGATTGTACCCGGTTGGATGCAAAGTGTCTCGGGTAGTTCCATACCGGCCACCCGTGCGTCGGCCGCCACATCGCTAGCTGACGGCTGCGGGCACCAGCAGGGGAATCAGTTCGGACGGATGGCGCACCAGGTGGTCGGCGCCCCAGGCCTCCGGCGGCTCGCCATCGCCGCAGTAGCCATAGGCTGCCGTGACCGTGATCATGCCGGCGGCCTTGCCTGCCTGGATGTCGCGCAGGTCGTCGCCGACGTACACGCAGCGGCACGGATCGACGCCTGCGCTCGCCGCGGCGTGCAGCAGCGGGGCAGGGTGGGGCTTGGCATGGGCCGTGGTGTCGCCGCTGACCACGGCACTGGCGCGCGGCGCGAGCCCGATGGCGGCAACCAGCGGCACCGTGAAGCGCGCGATCTTGTTGGTGACGATGCCCCAGGGGATGCCGGCCGCTTCCAGTGCCGACAGGACCTGCGGCATGCCGTCGAACAGGCGCGTGTGGACGGCGATGTCGGCTTCGTAGTAGTCGAGAAAGATATCCCGCAGCGCCGGAAACTCCACGTCTTCCGGCGCCAGCCCGAAAGCCGCGCCGAGCAGGCCGCGCGCGCCATGCGAGGCGACCGGGCGCAGCTTCTCATACGCCACAGGCGGGCGGCCGCGCTCGATCACGAGCCGGTTGGCCGCGGCGGCCAGGTCGGGGGCCGTGTCCGCCAGCGTTCCGTCCAGGTCAAAGAAGACGCCCGCGATGCCCCCGCTCATGCGGCCACCCGGCGGAACGCCATCATGTAATTCACATCCGTATCGCGGCCCAGCGCATAGACCTGCGACAGCGGGTTGTAGGTCATGCCGCGCATCTCCATCAGATCCAGCCCGGCATTGCGCGCAAAGCGCGCCAGCTCGGATGGCGTGATGAACTTGTCATAGTCGTGCGTGCCGCGCGGCAGCATGTTCAATACATACTCCGCACCCACGATGGCCAGCAGGTATGCCTTCAGGTTGCGGTTGATGGTCGAGAAGAAGACGTGGCCACCCGGCTTCACCAGCGTCGCGCAGGCTTGCACGATGGAGGCCGGGTCCGGTACGTGTTCCAGCATCTCCATGCAGGTTACGACATCCACACTGGCGGGCTCGCGCGCCGCCAGCGCTTCTGCCGCGATCTCCTCATAGGTCACGGCAACGCCGGACTCCAGGCTGTGCAGGTCCGCGACCTTCAGCGCCTTGCTGGAGAGATCGATGCCGCGCACGGTCGCGCCAAGGCGTGCCATGCTCTCGGACAGGATGCCGCCGCCGCAACCCACGTCGACCACGCGCTTGCCGGCCAGGCCGGCGAGCCCGTCGATCCAGCCCAGGCGCAGCGGATTGAGTTCGTGCAATGGCTTGAACTCGCTCTCGGGATCCCACCAGTGGTGGGCCAGCTCGCTGAACTTGTCGATTTCCTTGGGGTCGGCGTTCCGGCGCAGCGGATCGGGATGGGCGGACAGGGTCTGGGAAGGCAACGTCATCGTATGCGGGCCGGCGGCAACTGCCCACGCCGGCGGAGGAGGTGTGTGGGCAACTGTATCAAAAAAAAAGCCCAGCTTGCGCTGGGCTTTCTTGATCGGAAAGGATCCGATTAACGTGCGCTGCGGGTGCCGACCACTTCGACTTCCACGCGGCGGTTCGGCTGCTGGCAGGCGATCTGGGCCTTGCGGTTGCCCTTGCACGACTTCGGATCGACCTTCAGCTGGCGCTTGCCCTTGCCTTCGGTGTAGACGCGGTTGGCTTCAACGCCCTTGCTCACCAGGTAAGCCTTGACCGATTCAGCACGGCGGATCGACAGGCGATCGTTGTACTTGTCCGAACCGAACGAGTCGGTGTGGCCAACGGCGATGATGACTTCCAGGGTGATGCCTTGCAGCTTCGAGACCAGGTCGTCCAGCTTGGCCTTGCCTTCGGGCTTCAGCACGGCCTTGTCGAAGTCGAACAGGGTGTCAGCAGCGAAAGTGACCTTCTCGCTCGAGACGACCGGCGGAGCCACCGGAGCCGGTGCCGGGGCCGGTGCTGCGGGAGCCAGGGCGCCGTCGCACAGGGCGTTGGCGGTGGCCGGAGTCCAGGAGCTGTCGCGCCAGCAGAGCTCGTTCGTGCCATTCTTCCACACGTACTCGCTCGTACCGTTGCCCCAGTTATCGTTCACTGCCTTCTTTTCGTAGGGGACGGACTGGGCTTGAGCGGATGCAGCCATTACTGCGGTAGCTGCAACGAGCGCGAGCTTGGCAAATTTTTTCATATTTCTCCTCTCAGGATGAGATCACCGCAGGGTTACTGCGAGCAAATGGACGAAAACAAGTCATACATTCTTCGGAGTATAACATTCTCGATGTGGTTTATGCTCCACTTCGAACAATGTCTGGCTCTTCGCTGGGGAATTGTGCCACAAGGGTCGTTTCCTAAGAAGTAAATATATTCGATTCGCCCCACGGGTTTTGGGCCTGTGGTGTTTGTGCAACATGGGTCTTGTGTCGCCCGCAAAGCCTTGTGGCATCAGGGTTTCCGGAATTCGGGCAGAGCCGCCGGCCGGCTCCGGGAGGGCTGTCCGGGCGCCGTAAGCCGGGGGTGCCGGCATGTTAGAATGGCACGTTGCCCAGCCGTCAGGCGCCTGCCCGCGCCACGTGAAAAAGGGCCTGTCATTCGCTTAAACCTGCCGCATAAACCACGCCGCAATGGATCCATTCGCAAAAGAAACCCTTCCGGTCTCCCTCGAAGAGGAAATGCGCCGCTCCTATCTCGACTACGCCATGAGCGTGATCGTGGGGCGCGCGCTTCCCGATGTGCGGGACGGCCTGAAACCGGTGCACCGGCGCGTGCTGTATGCGATGCACGAGCTCAACAACGACTGGAACCGTCCGTACAAGAAGTCGGCCCGTATCGTCGGGGATGTGATCGGTAAGTATCACCCCCACGGCGACACTGCTGTATACGACACCATTGTCCGCATGGCGCAGGACTTTTCCCTGCGTTACATGCTGGTGGACGGGCAGGGCAATTTCGGATCGGTCGATGGCGATAACGCCGCGGCCATGCGTTATACCGAAATCCGCCTGTCGAAAATCGCCCACGAGATGCTGCACGATATCGACAAGGAAACCGTCGATTTCGACAGCAACTATGACGGCTCTGAAAAAGAGCCTTCTATTCTCCCGGCCCGTATTCCCAATCTGCTAATCAACGGTTCCTCGGGTATTGCAGTGGGTATGGCCACCAATATCCCGCCGCATAACCTGAATGAAATCGTCGACGGCTGCCTGCATCTGCTGCGCAATCCGCAGGCGACGGTGGATGAACTGATTGAATTGATTCCGGCGCCGGATTTTCCCACCGCCGGCATTATCTATGGCATCCAGGGCGTGCGCGAGGGCTATCGCACCGGCCGCGGCCGCGTGGTCATGCGCGCCAAGACGCACTTCGAGGACATCGACCGGGGCCAGCGCCAGGCAATCATCGTCGACGAGCTGCCCTACCAGGTGAACAAGCGCACTCTGCTGGAGCGCATCGCCGAGCTGGTCACTGAGAAGAAGATCGAGGGCATCTCGGATATCCGCGACGAATCCGACAAGTCCGGCATGCGCGTGGTGATCGAACTCAAGCGCAACGAGGTTCCCGAGGTCGTCCTCAACAACCTATATAAGAACACCCAGCTGCAGGACACCTTCGGCATGAACATGGTGGCGCTGGTCGACCGCCAGCCGCGCCTGCTGAACCTGAAGCAGATGCTGGAATACTTCCTCGCGCACCGCCGCGAGGTCGTGACCCGCCGCACCGTATTCGAACTGCGCAAGGCGCGCGAGCGCGGCCATGTGCTCGAAGGCCTGGCCGTGGCGCTGGCGAACATCGACGAGTTCATCGCCATCATCAAGGCCGCGCCGACGCCGCCGATCGCCAAGCAGGAACTGATGTCCAAGGCCTGGGATTCCAGCCTGGTCCGCGAGATGCTGGCACGGGCCGAAGGCGAAACCCCGGGCGGCCGTGCATCGTACCGGCCGGACGGCCTGCCGGCGGTATTCGGCATGCAGGCTGACGGCCTGTACAAGCTGTCCGACAGCCAGGCGCAGGAAATCCTGCAAATGCGCCTGCAACGCCTCACCGGGCTGGAACAGGACAAGATCGTCCAGGAATACCGCGACATCATGGCGGAAATCGCCGACCTGCTCGATATCCTGGCGCGTCCGGAACGCATTACCGCGATCATCACCGACGAACTGACTGCCATTCGCGCCGAATTCGGCGATGACCGCCGTTCGCAGATCGAACTGAACGCGACCGAGCTCGACACCGAGGACCTGATCACGCCGCAGGACATGGTGGTCACCCTGTCCCACAGCGGCTATATGAAGAGCCAGCCGATCTCCGAGTACCGCGCGCAAAAACGCGGTGGTCGCGGCAAGCAGGCGGCGGCAACCAAGGAAGACGACTGGATCGATACCCTGTTCGTGGCCAACACCCACGACTACATCCTGTGCTTCTCGAACCGCGGCCGGCTGTACTGGCTGAAGGTCTATGAGGTGCCGCAGGGCTCGCGCAACTCGCGCGGCCGTCCGATCGTCAATATGTTCCCGCTGTCGGACGGCGAAAAGATCAATGTGATCCTGCCGGTGCGCCAGTTCGACGCCGAGCACTTTATCTTCATGACCACTGCCCGCGGCACGGTCAAGAAGACCGCGCTGACCGAGTTCTCCAACCCGCGCAAGGCCGGCATCATCGCGGTCGACCTGGATGACGGCGACTACCTGATCGGTGCTGCCGTGACCGACGGCCAGCACGACGTGATGCTGTTCTCCGATGCCGGCAAGGCGGTGCGTTTCGACGAGAACGACGTTCGCCCCATGGGGCGGCAGGCCCGTGGCGTGCGCGGCATGAATCTCGAAGACGGCCAGGCTGTGATCGCCATGCTGGTGGCGCCGGCGGAAACCGCCGAGGAAGCCGAGACGGGCGGCCGCGGCAGCGTGCTGACCGCGACCGAGAACGGCTACGGCAAGCGCACACCGATCGCCGAGTACACTCGACACGGCCGCGGCACCAAGGGCATGATCGCGATCCAGACCAGCGAGCGTAACGGCCGCGTGGTGGCGGCGGCGCTGGTTTCGCCGGAAGACGAAATCATGCTGATCACCACCGGGGGCGTGCTGATCCGCACCCGTGTTGGTGAAATCCGCGAGATGGGCCGCGCCACACAGGGCGTCACGCTGATCAACGTCGACGAGGGCACCAAGCTGTCCGGCCTGCAGCGCATTGTCGAGAGCGACGCCGACAATGGCGCCAGCCCGGAAGAGACGGAAGAGGCGGGCGGTAATGCCGATGCCGACGCCAATTCGTAACCAAATGGCCCCATCGCGCGTTAAAACGTAAATTGTTGCAACAACAGGACGTCAGCCGGAACTCGACTTGCGGCTGTCCGGACTAAAACGGACGTATTTACCAGGGAGTCACAATGCTCAAAACCTATCGACGTATCGCTGTTCTGGCCGCTTTCGTTCCGACCTTCATGGTGGCGCAGCATGCCCATGCACAGGACGCGGAAAAGACGGCAGCCATCAAGGAACTGCTTTCCGTCATGCAGGCTGACCAGGCCGTCAAGGGCCAGGCAGAAAACTGGCAGCAAGGTGCCAAGCAGGAAGCCCCGCTGGTGCTGGAGCAGGTTCTGGTCGAGAACAAGACCCTGAGCGACAAGCAGAAGCAGGCCGCGGTCGAAAAGCTGAAGAAGAACGGCGCGGTCCAGCGCATGGTCGATGGCGCCGGCACGGCATTCAATACCGACGGTTTCCGCAAGGATGCCATCCAGGCCCACTATGACGCCTTCGGCAAGTACTACTCCACGCAGGAACTGAAGGACCTGACCACGTTCCTGAAGTCGCCGACCGGCCAGAAGTTCATGGCCAACCAGGGCAAGGCGACCCAGGAGATCTGGGGCTCGATGATGCAGAAGTACGGCCCGCAGGTCGGCAAGTCGATGCGCGACGCCGCCGAGAAGGAAATCACCGCCGCGTCGAAGTGATCTTCGCCGCCGGGCCGGACTGAGGCAATGCGCCGCAGTGCGCCGTTTTGGCCGCCTCGCGCGGGCCGGTGCGGCGCCGGGGTCCGGCCCCGGGCGCCCAACCGGGCGCAGGTTTGAGGGATAATGGCTGCTTGGGTAACTCCGGCAGCCATTTTTCCTTTTCCCGTCTCATGAACGATCCCCAGAATCCCGCACTTGCCGGCATGATGCAGCGTGCATTGGCCGAACGCGTCTACAACTTCTCCCCGGGCCCGGCCATGTTGCCGGCCGAAGTGCTGCAGCAGGCTGCCGAGGAAATGCTGTCATGGCGCGGGACGGGGGTTTCCGTGATGGAAATGAGCCATCGCAGCCGTGAGTTCGAGGGCATCCACAACGAGGCCATCGCCGACCTGCGCGAGCTGCTGCATATCCCCGACAATTTCCGCGTGCTGTTCCTGCAGGGCGGGGCCATCGGCGAAAACGGCATCGTGCCGCTGAACCTGATGCGGCTGCGCAATGCAGAGCAGCCCAAGGCCGATTTCGTCGTCACCGGCACCTGGTCGATCAAGACCGAGCAGGAAGCGCGCCGCTTCGGCGCGGTCAATATCGCCGCGTCCAACGAGGCGGAAAAATTCCACCGGATTCCCGCTGTTGCCGACTGGAAGCTGTCGGATGACGCCGCATACGTGCACCTGTGCACCAACGAGACCATCGTTGGCGTGGAGTTCCAGGACATTCCCGATATCGGCCAGGTCAAGGGCAAGCGCGTGGTGGTGGCCGATGCCTCCAGCCATATCCTGTCGCGCCCGATCGACTGGTCGCGCGTGCAGGTGGTCTACGGCGGCGCGCAGAAGAACATCGGCCCGGCCGGGGTCACCATCGTGATCGTGCGCGAGGACCTGCTTGGCCATGCGCATCCGCTGTGCCCGTCGGCATTCAACTGGCGCCAGGTGGCGGAGCACAACTCGATGTACAACACGCCGCCAACTTACGCCATCTACATCGCCGGGCTGGTCTTCAAATGGCTCAAGCGCCAGGGCGGCGTTCCGGCAATCGAGCAGCGCAACATCGCCAAGGCTACCGCGCTGTACGATTTTCTGGACCAGAGCGACTTCTACCGCAACGAGATCGATCCGAGCTGCCGTTCGCGCATGAACGTGCCGTTCTTCCTCGGCGACGAATCGCGCAACGATGCTTTCCTGGCGCAGGCACGCGCCAATGGCCTGGTACAGCTCAAGGGACACAAGACCGTGGGCGGCATGCGCGCCAGCATCTACAACGCGATGCCGCTGGAAGGCGTGACGGCGCTGATCGATTTCATGCGCGAGTTCGAACGCACCTCGGCCTGAGGTGCGTAGCTGCGACACAGCCTGCGCGCCATTGCGCGCGGCGGCTGTCGCGGACAGGTTTTTCCCCGGCCGCCGCGCCCCGGCGGCCCACCGGATTCATACAATGACAAGTCAAGACAGCACCCCTGCGCACGAGGAGACGCAGCCCAACGGCAATCACCAGAGCGAGGCCGAACGCAACCTGTCGGTCGAGCTGGCGCCGCTGCGCGAGCAGATCGACACGGTGGACCGCGAACTGCTGGCCATGCTGAACCAGCGCGCCAGGCTCGCGCTCGAGGTCGGCGAGGTCAAGAAAAAGTATGGCGCGCCGGTGTTCCGCCCCGAGCGCGAACTTCAGGTCATCCGCAAGGTGCAGGGCGCCAACCCGGGTCCGCTGCTGGGCGAGAGCGTGGCAGCGATCTGGCGCGAGGTGATGTCCGCCTGCCGCGGGCTGGAGAAGCCGCTGGAGGTCGCTTTCCTGGGCCCGGCCGGCACCTTCTCCGAGCAGGCGCTGTTTGCGCACTTCGGCCATGAAGTGAGCGGCGTGCCTTGCCCCAGCATCGACGAAGTGTTCCGCGCGGTGGAGGCGGGTACTGTCGAGTACGGCGTGGTGCCGGTGGAAAATTCGACCGAGGGCGCCGTGTCGCGCACGCTCGATCTGTTCCTGCAGACGTCGCTGAAGATCAGCGGCGAGATCGCGCTGAAGGTTCACCACAACCTGATGGCATCCACGCCCGACATGAAGGGCGTGACCGTGGTGCGCGCGCACGCGCAGGCGCTGGCGCAGTGCCAGCACTGGCTGACCGCCAACTATCCGCACCTGGAGCGCCAGGCGGTATCGAGCAATGCCGAAGCGGCGCGCATGGCCAGCGAGGATCCGACCGTCGCGGCGATCGCCGGCGAATCCGCCGCCAACCGCTACCACCTGCACCTGGTGCGCACGCATATCCAGGACGATCCGCACAACCGCACGCGTTTTGCCGTGATCGGCCGCTACGAGACCGAGCCATCGGGCAGCGACCAGACCTCATTGATCCTGTCGGTGCCGAACAAGGCCGGCGCGGTGTACCAGCTGCTCGCGCCGCTGGCCGAGAACGGCGTGTCGATGTGCCGCTTCGAATCGCGTCCGGCGCGCAGCGGTGCCTGGGAGTACTACTTCTACGTCGACGTCGAAGGGCACCAAAATGAGCCGGCGGTGGCGCGTGCCATCGACGAACTGCGCCGCAACGCGGCCTATCTGAAGGTGCTGGGCTCGTATCCGTCGAGCAAGTAAGGTGAACAAGTAAGGTCAGCGCAACCGTAGCAAGGAGACGAGATGGCGGAGCAGGGTAAGCAGGGCGGCACGGTGTTCGGGCCGGACTATGTGCGGGCGATCTCGCCGTATGTGGCCGGCAAGCCGATTTCGGAAGTCGCGCGCGAGTTCGGGCTGGACGAGGCCGGCATTATCAAGCTTGCCTCCAACGAGAACCCGCTGGGCATGCCGGCCTCCGCGCAGCGCGCCGTCGCTGCCGCTGTGGCTGAGCTGGGACGCTACCCCGATTCGAACTGCTTTGCGCTGAAGGCCGCGTTGTCGGCGCGTTTCGGCGTGCCGGACGACTGGCTCACGCTCGGCAACGGCAGCAATGATATTCTGGAGCTGGCGGCGCATGCGCTGGTCGAGCCCGGCCAGTCGATCGTCTATGCCGAGTACTCGTTCGCGGTCTATGCGCTGGCGACACAGGAGATCGGCGCACGGGCCATTGAAGTCCCTGCGCGCGCCTATGGCCACGATCTCGATGCCATGGGTGCGGCGATCGCGCCGGATACGCGGCTGGTCTTTATCGCCAACCCCAACAACCCCACCGGCACCTTCCTGCCGGCTGCGCAGATCGAAGCCTTCCTGCGGGTGGTGCCTCCAAACGTGGTGGTCGTGCTGGACGAGGCCTACAACGAATACCTGGATGCCGATCAGCAATACGATTCGATCGAGTGGGTGCGCCGCTATCCCAACCTGATGGTCTCGCGCACCTTCTCCAAGGCGTATGGCCTGGCGGGACTGCGCATCGGCTATGCGGTGGCGCAGCCGGCATTGACCGATCTGCTCAACCGCATCCGCCAGCCGTTCAATGTCAACAGCGTGGCGCAGGCAGCGGCGATTGCCGCGCTGGGAGATGCCGAGTTCCTGCGCCGCAGCGCGGAGCTGAACCGCGCGGGCAAGGCGCAGCTGGTCGAGGCCTGCGATCGTCTCGGGCTGGAATACGTGCCATCGTCGGGCAACTTCGTGCTGGTCCGCGTCGGCGATGACGACGGTGCCGGTGCGCGCGTCAACCTGGCCTTGCTGAAGCAGGGCGTGATCGTGCGCCCGGTGGGTAACTACAACCTGCCGCGCTGGCTGCGCGTGACCATCGGCCTGCCCGAGGAAAACGCTGCCTTCATTGCGGCACTGGAGCGGGCGCTGGCTTAGAACCCGTTTCATAATGAAAAAGGGGACGCGTTCAGGCCAGGCGCGGCGCAGGCTAGGCGTGGGCCGCCGGCCTTGGTTATTCCAAGGTCAAGGCCCGCAACAACGCATGCGCCGCGCCTGGCCTGAACCCGAAGGGAAGGCTGCTGCCGGGCCGCATGGCGTTGTTGTGGCCTCCTTGCGTGGAATAACCACGCCGCGTCGGCCACGCCTAGCCCTGCGGCCCGGCAGCAGCCTTCGCGCCTCTTTTTCATTATGAAACGGGTTCTTGAGCCCCGCTACAATCGCGGCGTTTCGCGCCGGGCCGGTGTGCCCGGCGCCGTGCCTTTTTGCTATCGCTCGGCCCGGCCGAGCCACTGCCCGTCGGGCCTGAAATCGTGAGTGCTTTGCATTTTTCCCGTGTTGTCATTGTCGGCGTCGGCCTGATCGGCGGCTCGCTCGCGCTGGCGCTCAAGCGCGCCGGCGTGGCGGGCACGGTGGTCGGCGTGGGCCGGTCGCCCGCGTCGTTGCAGAAGGCGCTGGACCTTGGCGTGATCGACGAAGCGGCGACGCTGGCCGATGCTGCTCGTGGCGCCAGCGTGATCGTGCTGTGCACGCCAGTGGCGCAGAATTTCGCGCTGCTGCATGCGCTCGAGCCGCACCTGCAGCCCGGCACCATCGTCACCGACGCGGGCAGCACCAAGTCCGACGTGATCATGGCGGCCAAGACCGCGCTGGGCGACAAGGCCGCGCAGTTCGTGCCGGCACACCCGATCGCCGGGCGCGAACTCAACGGCGTGGAAGCGGCGCTCCCCGACCTCTACGTCGGCAAGAAGACCGTGCTGTGCCCATTGCAGGAGAATTCTCGCGATGATGTCGCTGCCGTCCGCGCGATGTGGGAAAGCGCCGGCGCGCAATGCCACGTGATGTCGGCGGTGCAGCACGACGCGGTGTTCGCGTCGGTCAGCCACTTGCCGCACGTGCTGTCGTACGCGCTGGTGGCGCAGGTGGCCAATGCCGAAGACGCCGAGTTGAAACTGGATTTCGCCGGTGGCGGCTTTCGCGATTTCACGCGCATCGCGGCGTCGTCGCCGGAAATGTGGCGCGACATCTGCGTGGCCAACCGTGATGCGTTGTTGCGCGAACTCAATACCTACCAGTCGGTGCTCGCGCACCTGAAGACACAGATCGAGAAGGGCGACGGCGACGCGCTCGAACGCATCTTCACGCGCGCCAGCAAGACCCGGCTGGCCTGGGGCGCAGAACGCGCCGCGGGCAACAACCATATCGAACCGTAGAACCGTAGTATCGAACCACAAGACAGCGCGGGCGCGGCACGCTGCCGCGCCGCGACTGAATCGCTGAATTTGCCTTACCGCGGCGCCCCGGCGCCCTCCGAGACCATGGAACACCTGACGCTAGGCCCCCTGACCCGCGCCACCGGCACCGTGCGGCTGCCGGGCTCGAAGAGCATCTCCAACCGCGTGCTGCTGCTGGCCGCGCTGGCCAGCGGCGAAACCCGCGTGCGCGACCTGCTCGATTCCGACGACACCCGCGTGATGCTGCAGGCGCTGCGCACGCTGGGCGTGGTATGGCGGCAGGACGGCGCCGACTACATCGTCACCGGCGCCGGCGGGAATTTCCCGAACAAATCGGCCGAGCTGTTCATGGGCAATGCCGGCACGGCGATCCGCCCGCTGACGGCAGCGCTGGCGCTGCAGGGAGGCAGCTACAAGCTGTCGGGCGTGCCGCGCATGCACGAGCGCCCGATCGGCGACCTGGTCGACGGCCTCCGCCAGGTCGGCGCGGTGATCGACTACCTCGGCAACGAAGGCTTCCCGCCGCTGCATATCCAGCCGGCCGGCATCCGCATCGACGCGCCGATCCGCGTGCGCGGCGATGTATCGAGCCAGTTCCTGACCGCGTTGCTGATGAGCCTGCCGATGGCGCAAAGCAACAGCGGCCGGATCGAGATCGAGGTGGTGGGCGAGCTGATCTCCAAGCCCTATATCGAGATCACGCTGAACCTGCTCGCGCGCTTCGGCATCCAGGTCGAGCGGCAGGGCTGGGAGCGCTTCGTGCTGCCCGCGGGCGCGGCCTACATGTCGCCCGGCGAGATTTATGTGGAGGGCGATGCCTCCTCGGCATCGTATTTCCTGGCGGCCGGCGCAATCGGCGGCGGGCCGGTGCGGGTCGAGGGCGTGGGCATGTCCAGCATCCAGGGCGACGTGCGCTTTGCCGATGCGCTCAACCGCATGGGCGCCAACATCATGGCCGGCGAGAACTGGATCGAAGTGCGCGGTACGGAACGCGAAGACGGCCGCCTGCACGGCATCGAGCTGGACTGCAACCATATCCCGGATGCGGCAATGACGCTGGCGGTGGCGGCGCTGTTTGCCGAAGGCACCACGACACTGACCAATATCGCCAGCTGGCGCGTCAAGGAAACCGACCGGATCGCCGCGATGGCAACGGAACTGCGCAAGCTGGGCGCAGTCGTGGAAGAAGGGGCGGACTATCTGCGTGTGACGCCGCCGCCCGCCTGGCAGACCCCGGCCGACGGCATTGGCACCTATGATGACCATCGCATGGCGATGTGTTTCTCGCTGGCCGCATTTGGACCGCTGCCAGTGCGGATCAATGACCCAGGCTGCGTGGCAAAGACGTTCCCGGACTACTTCAGCGTCTTTGCCGGCGTTACGCGCTGACCAGATCACCGGGCGTTGCCGGGGTGCTGGTTGCTGCAGGGACGGCGGCCGCGTGGCGGCGCTCGCGCCGTTCCCAGTAGCGATCGAAGAAGTAGTGGGCCACGGTATTGACGGCCGGTTCGATGAACGTGACGGCGCCGCTGATGGCAATGCTGCCGGTCAGCGCATACGTCACGCTGAAAGCGATGCCGAGGTGCATGATGCCGAACGTCAGGGTTTTTGCCATGGTAGATTGCCTCGCGATCGAAAACTGGAGGGTGCGCACCGCAATGCGGCAAAGCGCCATGAATCAAATGATAATTCTCAGTTGCCTTAACAATAAATCGTTTCTTTGAGTTTCATAACCAATGACTATTGTCAACGTCATCGCCATTGACGGGCCGACCGCTTCCGGCAAGGGTACGGTTGCACACAAGGTCGCCGATGCGGTGGGCTTCCATCTGCTCGACAGCGGGGCCCTGTACCGGCTGGTGGCGTTGGCAAGCGATCGCGCCGGTGTTGACCTGGCCGACGTGGACACCCTTGCAAAGGTCGCTTCCCGCCTCGAAGTGAAGTTCGGCCCTGACCGGGTCTGGCTGCAGGGCGAGGAAGTCAGCCTGGCGATCCGGGCCGAGGCCATCGGCAACCGCGCCTCGGCCATTGCCGTGCACCAGCCGGTGCGCGACGCGCTGACGCAGTTGCAGCGCGATTTCCGCAAGCTGCCCGGCCTGGTCGCCGATGGCCGCGACATGGGCACCGTGATCTTCCCGGACGCCCAACTGAAAGTGTTCCTGACGGCAAGTGTCGAGGCGCGTGCTCGCAGGCGCTATAAACAATTGATTGATAAGGGAATTTCTGCTAATATCGAAGACCTTTTGCGTGACCTTGAGGCGCGCGACGCGCGGGATCGCAACCGCGCGGCCGCACCGCTGCGTCCCGCCGAGGATGCAAAGCTGCTCGATACCTCCGACATGACGGTGGATCAGGCAGTGGCGCAGGTGCTGGAGTGGTTTGCCGCTGTGCGGTCCGGTGCATGAATGCATCGGACGCATGACAAGCGAACGGACCTCGCCCGCACCCGATGGCGCCAGCCCGGACATGCCTGACCGGCCCGAAGCTGGCTTTTGTCAAACCTGACCCCGCTGCACTGGCAGACTGAGCGCGATAGTCGCGCCGGCCAGCGTACTGCGGATTTCACCTTACGTTTATGTCCGACCTGCAAACTAACGAATCCTTTGCCGCACTGTTCGAGGAATCGATCGCCCGCTCCAATATGAAGGCTGGCGAAGTGATCTCCGCTGAAGTCGTGCGCATCGACCACAACTTCGTGGTCGTCAACGCCGGCCTCAAGTCCGAGGCATTTGTGCCGGTGGAGGAGTTCCTGAACGACCAGGGCGAACTCGAAGTGCAGGCCGGCGACTACGTCTCCGTAGCCATCGACGCACTCGAGAACGGCTATGGCGACACTATCCTGTCCCGCGACAAGGCCAAGCGCCTGGCATCGTGGCTGAACCTCGAGAAGGCGCTGGAAGACGGCGAGATCATCTCGGGTACCGTGACCGGCAAGGTCAAGGGCGGCCTGACCGTCATGGTCAACGGCATCCGCGCGTTCCTGCCGGGCTCGCTGGTTGACGTGCGTCCGATCAAGGACACCACCCCGTACGAAGGCAAGACCCTGGAATTCAAGGTCATCAAGCTGGACCGCAAGCGCAACAACGTTGTGCTGTCGCGCCGTGCCGTGGTCGAAGCCACGCTGGGCGAAGAGCGCCAGAAGCTGATGGAAACCC
Organism: Cupriavidus phytohabitans; assembly: GCF_017815025.1. NCBI lineage: Bacteria > Pseudomonadati > Pseudomonadota > Betaproteobacteria > Burkholderiales > Burkholderiaceae > Cupriavidus > Cupriavidus phytohabitans. Next base: position 133,179 of record NZ_JAGIQB010000003.1, on the reverse strand, counting down.
TGAAGGAAGGCGCCATCGTCAACGGTATCGTCAAGAACATCACCGACTACGGTGCGTTCGTTGACCTGGGCGGTATCGACGGCCTGCTGCACATCACCGACCTGGCCTGGCGCCGTGTCCGCCACCCGAGCGAAGTGCTGTCGGTTGGCCAGGAAATCACCGCCAAGATCCTCAAGTTCGACCAGGAAAAGAACCGCGTCTCGCTGGGCGTGAAGCAGCTGGGCGAAGATCCGTGGGTCGGCATCTCGCGCCGCTACCCGCAAGGCACCCGCCTGTTCGGCAAGGTGACCAACCTGACCGACTACGGCGCGTTCGTCGAGATCGAAGCCGGCATCGAAGGCCTGGTGCACGTGTCGGAAATGGACTGGACCAACAAGAACGTTGCCCCGTCCAAGGTTGTCCAGCTGGGCGACGAAGTGGAAGTCATGGTCCTGGATATCGACGAAGACAAGCGTCGTATCAGCCTGGGCATGAAGCAGTGCAAGGCCAACCCGTGGGACGATTTCTCGCGTAACCACAAGAAGGGCGACAAGCTGAGCGGCCAGATCAAGTCGATCACCGACTTCGGCGTGTTCATCGGCCTGCCTGGTGGCATCGACGGCCTGGTGCACCTGTCCGACCTGTCCTGGCAAGAGTCCGGCGAAGAGGCCGTGCGCAAGTACAAGAAGGGCGACGAAGTCGAAGCCGTGGTTCTGGGCATCGACGTCGACAAGGAACGCATTTCGCTGGGTATCAAGCAGCTGTCGGGCGATCCGTTCAACAACTTCATCTCGGCCAACGACAAGGGCTCGCTCGTTACCGGCACCATCAAGGCCGTTGACGCCAAGGGCGCCGTGGTCCAGCTGGCTGACGACGTGGAAGGCTACCTGCGTGCATCGGAAATCTCCGCTGACCGCGTGGAAGACGCCCGCAACGTGCTGAAGGAAGGCGAGCAGATCACCGCCCTGGTGGTGAACGTCGACCGCAAGTCGCGCAACATCAACCTGTCGATCAAGGCCAAGGACAGCGCAGAGCAGCAGGAAGCGATGCAGAAGTTCCAGGCTGACACCGGCACGGCTGGCACGACCAACCTCGGCGCCCTGCTGAAGGCCAAGCTCGGCCAGGACAACCAGTAATCGCAGGCCCCCGCGCTTGCGCGAATGCCCATGACCAAGTCGGAGCTCGTCGAAAAACTGGCTGCCCGCTTCCCCCAGCTGCTGCTGCGGGATGCGGACATCTCGGTCAAAACGATACTCGACGCGATGTCCGATGCGCTGGCCGATGGCCATCGCATCGAGATCCGCGGATTCGGCAGTTTTGGTCTGAACAAGCGTCCGCCTCGCGTGGGGCGCAATCCCAAGTCCGGCGAACGGGTGCTGGTACCTGAGAAACGGGTACCGCACTTCAAGGCGGGCAAGGAGTTGCGCGAACGGGTTGACCGCAGCCAGCCGGCGCCTGCGGGCGTCAATGGCAACGGCCATTCCGTCGGCACGGCCCAGGCCGTGCCGGGCAAGGCAGGCCCTGGCGCCGCTCCGGCGGCGCTGCACGAGGGTGGACTGAACCTGGTCCGCTCCTGAGCATCGCCTGCCTGCCCAGTTGACTGGTAAGTCAAAAAAAAGCGCCCTTCGGGGCGCTTTTTTTGTTCTGCGCTTGCTGGCCCGCGTTGCTGGGGGCCGGCGAGGCATCGCCGCACAATACGTGTCAGCGCCCGCAGCGCTGCGCGCGTTAGCCTCCCGTAACCGCCGCGTTACCGAATCGACGAAGTGATTCCGTTACAATGCCGGGGTCATTGCCGGCCCGCGCACATGCGCCGGCGCCGCCTAAACGTCACGCTGCCAAGCTGCCTACCTGCATGAAACTGTTCGCCTGGATCGTCCGTATCGTCGTATTCGTGCTGCTGTTCGTGCTGGCGCTGCGCAATACCGCTGACGCTTCGCTGCAGCTGTTTTTCAACGCCGTCTGGCACGCCCCGCTAATTCTTATCCTGTTCGCCGCCTTCGTGCTTGGCGCGGTCGCGGCGCTGGCCTCGGCGGCACCTGGCCTGATGCGCCAGCGGATGGAGGTCGCCAGGCTGCGCCGCGCGCTGACGCAAGCGCAGGCGGCCGCCGCATCCGCATCGCCGCAGCCGGCGGCTGCAAGCACGGCCACGCCGCGCGACGCCAAGCCGGTCCCTTACAACGTAGTCGGCCCGAAAGTCTGATCCATGATGTTTGAAACCTGGTGGTTGCTGGCGCTGCCACTTGTCTTTGGCCTTGGCTGGATGGCGGCGCGCTTCGACGTGCGGCAACTCATCAGCGAGCAGGGCGCGCTGCCGCGTTCTTATTTCAAGGGCCTCAATTTCCTGCTCAACGAGCAACCCGACAAGGCCATCGACGCCTTTATCGAGGTGGCCCGCCTTGATCCCGAAACCACCGAACTCCACTTTGCCCTCGGCGCGCTGTTCCGCCGCCGCGGCGAAACCGAGCGCGCCATCCGCGTGCACCAGAACCTGGCGACCCGTCCCGACCTGCCCGAGCCGGAGCGCGAACATGCGCTCTACGAGCTTGGCCAGGACTTCCTGCGCGCCGGCCTGCTGGACCGCGCCGAGGAGTCGCTGCGCCGGCTGATGTCCGGCCCGTATGCAGCCTCGGCCAAGCGCGTGCTGCTCGAGCTGTATGAGGTCGAGAAGGAGTGGCAAAAGGCCATCGACGCCGCGCGCGAGCTGCAGACGCTGGAGCAGAAGAGCTACAGCCTGCAGATCGCCCAGTTCTGCTGCGAACTGGCGCAGGACGCGCTGCAGCGCAAGCGTCCCGAGGATGCGGTGAAATGGCTGAACCAGGCCATCGCGGAAAATCCGGCCAATGTGCGTGCCCCTATCCTGCTGGGTGACGTGGCGGCGGCCTCCGGCGATGCACGCGCGGCGCTCGGCCACTGGCTGGGCATCGAACGACAGGACGCCTCCTACCTGCCGCTGGTCGCCGATCGCGTGGTCAAGGCCTATGCCAGCCTGCAGCAGGAAGGCACGGCGCTGGAGTGGCTGCACGGCCTGCTCAAGGGCAAGCTCGCACCGGAACTGCTCGACACTGCATACAAGTCCGAGCTTGAAACGAACGGCCCCGAAGCCGCGGCGCGCCTGATGCGCGAGCAATTGCGGCGCCAGCCCACGCTGCTGGCGCTGACAAAGTACTTCGAGGCGCAGGCCGCCGTGACCTCGGCCGAAGTGCCGGCCGGTGCCGATGTCCCCGCCGAGGACGGCGCCGGCGACCGCGATCAGGAAACCGGCGCGATCCGCGACCTGCTGCAGGCGCGCACGCGCAACCTGGCGCGCTACACCTGCCGTGAATGCGGTTTCCGCGCCCGCCTGTTTTACTGGCAATGCCCGGGCTGCAATCGCTGGGAAACCTACGCGCCGCGGCGTTCCGAGACGCTGGGCTGAGCCCGGCGCGCAGCACTACAGAATCTGATCTGAAGCCATGAAAGTTACCATTATCGGCAGCGGCTATGTCGGCCTCGTCACCGGCGCTTGCCTGGCGGAGCTGGGCAACGATGTGTTCTGCCTCGACCTGGACGAAAAGAAGATCGCGCTGCTCAACGCGGGCGGCGTGCCGATCTACGAGCCGGGCCTGCAGGAACTGATCCAGCGCAACCGCGCCGCCGGACGCCTGGTCTTTTCGACCGACGTCGCCGCCAGCGTGGAGCATGCTGACGTGCAGTTCATCGCGGTCGGGACGCCGCCGGACGAAGACGGCTCGGCCGACCTGAAGTACGTGCTGGCCGCGGCGCACAACATCGGCCGGCACATGACCGGCTTCAAGGTCGTGGTCGACAAATCCACCGTGCCGGTGGGCACGGGCGACCGCGTCACTGCCGCGATCCGCGAGGAACTGGCCGCGCGCGGGCTGGAAGACCTGCAGTTCTCGGTGGTTTCGAACCCCGAGTTCCTGAAGGAGGGCGCCGCCGTCGAGGACTTCATGCGCCCCGACCGCATCGTGCTGGGCTGCAACCCGGACGCTGCCGGCCGCCATGCGCAGGCCACCATGCGCACGCTGTACGCGCCGTTCAACCGGCACCATGAGCGTACGTTCTACATGGACGTGCGCTCTGCCGAGTTCACCAAGTACGCGGCCAATTCGATGCTGGCCACGCGTATCTCGTTCATGAACGAACTGGCCAACCTGGCCGACGAGGTCGGCGCCGATATCGAACTCGTGCGCATGGGTATCGGCTCCGATCCGCGTATCGGCTACAGTTTCCTGTATGCCGGCGCGGGATACGGCGGTTCGTGCTTTCCCAAGGACGTGCAGGCGCTGATGCGCACCGCGGCCGACCATGGCAAGCCGATGCGCGTGCTCGAGGCGGTGGAGGCCGTCAATGGCGCGCAGAAGCGCGTGCTGGGCGAGAAGATCGTGCGCCGCTTCGGCGATGACCTTGCCGGCCGCTCCTTTGCTATCTGGGGGCTGGCATTCAAGCCCAATACCGACGATATGCGCGAGGCGCCGTCGCGGATCCTGGCGCGGGAACTGGTGTCGCGCGGCGCGTCACTGCGCGTGCACGACCCGGTATCGATGGCGGAAGCACGCCGCGCGCTGGAGTCTGACCTGTCCGACCTGCCTGAGGCCATGGCGCGCGTCAGCTTCCACGACAACCAGATGGATGCGCTGGACGGCGCCGATGCGCTGGTCATCGTGACCGAATGGAAGGTATTCCGCAGTCCGGACTTCGGCCAGATCAAGCGGCGGCTGAAGACGCCGGTGATCTTCGACGGGCGCAACCTGTATGAGCCCCAGGCCATGGCCGAGAGCGGCGTCGAGTACCACGCCATCGGCCGCCCGGCCCGGCCCGGATCAACAGGCGGCGCACGACTTCGCGAACAAATAGAGCGTGCACGGGTCAACGACTGATCAACTGACATGCTGACGAGGCGGCGCTGGCTGCCTCGCAATCGCCAAGGATCTTCATGAACAAGACCATCCCGCAGGAACAGATCCGGCAGTCTCATATCCTGGTGGTCGGCGACATGATGCTGGACCGCTACTGGTTCGGCGACGTCGAACGCATTTCGCCGGAAGCCCCGGTGCCGGTGGTGCAGGTCAAGCGCAGCGACGAGCGCCTGGGCGGCGCCGCCAACGTGGCGCGCAACGCCGCCGCGCTGGGCGCGCGCGTGGGCATGCTGGGCGTGGTCGGCGACGACGAGCCGGCGCGCACGCTGGAGGCGCTGCTGGCCGAGAGCCGCGTCGAGCCCTACCTGCACCGCGATCCCAAGCTGAACACCACCATCAAGCTGCGCGTGGTCGCCCACCAGCAGCAGTTGCTGCGCGTGGACTTCGAGAACGCCCCGGCGCACGAAGTGCTGGCCGCGGTACAGGACCGGTTCCAGGGCCTGATCAACGACTACCAGGTGCTGGTGCTGTCCGACTACGGCAAGGGCGGCCTGACGCACGTCTCCCGCATGATTGACGCCGGCCGCGCGGCCGGCCGCAAGGTGCTGATCGACCCCAAGGGCGACGACTACTCGCGTTACCGCGGCGCCACGCTGATCACTCCCAACCGCTCCGAGATGCGTGCCGTGGTCGGCGCCTGGAAGACCGAGGCCGACCTCACCATCCGCGCCCAGAACCTGCGCCGCGAGCTGCAGCTCGAAGCGCTGCTGCTGACGCGCTCGGAAGAGGGCATGACGCTCTACACGGAAGCCGAAGTGCTGCACGTGTCGGCCCAGGCGCGCGAGGTCTATGATGTATCGGGTGCCGGCGATACCGTGATCGCCACGCTGGCCACCATGCTCGGCGCCGGCGTGCCGCTCAAGGAAGCCGTCCAGCATGCCAACCGCGCCGGCGGCATCGTGGTCGGCAAGCTCGGCACCGCCGTCGTCACCTACCCCGAATTGTTCGGCGCCGCCCCGTGACGCGCGGCGCCCATTACTGAAGCGACCATGACCATCATCGTGACCGGCGCCGCCGGCTTTATCGGCAGCAACCTTGTCAAGGGCCTGAACGACCGGGGCGAGACCAATGTCATCGCCGTCGACAACCTGACCCGCGCCGACAAGTTCCACAACCTCGTCGACTGCGAGATCTCCGACTACCTGGACAAGGAGGACTTCCTCGAGCGCTTTGCCAAGGGGCAGTTCGGCAAGGTCCGCGCGGTGTTCCACGAAGGCGCCTGCTCCGACACCATGGAGAGCGACGGGCGCTACATGATGGAGAACAATTACCGCTACACGCTGTCGCTGATGGAAGGCTGCCTGGAGCAGGGCGCGCAATTCCTCTATGCCTCATCGGCCGCGACCTACGGCGCCTCGCAGGTGTTCCGCGAGGACCGCGAGTTCGAGCGTCCGCTGAACGTGTACGGCTACTCCAAGTTCCTGTTCGACCAGATCGTGCGGCGCAGGTTGCCGTCGGCGCTGTCGCAGGTCGTGGGCTTCCGCTATTTCAATGTGTATGGTCCGCGCGAGAACCACAAGGGCCGCATGGCTTCGGTGGCCTTCCACAATTTCAACCAGTTCCGCGCCGACGGCACCGTGAAGCTGTTCGGCGAGTACGGCGGCTATGGTCCCGGCATGCAGAGCCGCGACTTCATCTCGGTCGAGGACGTGGTCAAGGTCAACCTGTACTTTCTGGACCATCCGGAGAAGTCCGGCATCTTCAACCTGGGCACCGGCCGGGCACAGCCGTTCAACGACATCGCCGTTACCGTGGTCAACACGCTGCGCGAGGCGGAAGGCAAGCCGCGGCTGTCGCTGGAAGAGCTGGCGCAGGAAGGCCTGGTCGAGTACGTCAAGTTCCCGGACGCGCTGCGCGGCAAATACCAGTGCTTTACGCAGTCCGATGTGTCGAAGCTGCGCGGCGCCGGCTACAACGAGCGGTTCCTGACGGTCGAGGAAGGCGTGGCGCGCTACTGCCGCTGGCTGATCGAGCGCAACGGCTGACGCTGGCACCCGTAATACCGCGATTCCAATGACCGGCCGACACGTTTTCGTGCGGACGGTGTCAATTTGTGTTGCCGTACGCGCTGCCGTGGCGCGCTGAACCTATCCTGAGCTGGCCTCGCCGCAGTGGCGGGGTGGTACTTCACACCATCCACAGCAAAGGAGCTTTCATGTTCAAGCATTGGGTCTGGCAACTCGTCCGTCGTTTTTTCCTGCTGGCTGCGATGTGCCTGTGCGCGGGCGGCGCGGCGCATGCCGCCATCGACGTCAATACGGCCGACGAGGCCGCGCTGACTTCGGTCAAGGGCGTTGGCCCCGCCACCGCACGCAATATCGTCGATGAGCGCAACAAGCGCGGCCCGTACAAGGATGCCGCCGATCTTGCCGAGCGCGTCAGCGGGGTGGGCCCGAAGTCCGTGGCCAGGTTGCAGGAAGGGGGGCTGGTGTTCGGCGCCGCCGCCGCCGCTGCGCCGGCCACTGCGGCCCCCGCGGCCACCGCGGCCAAGCCCGGCAAGGCGGCAGCCGCACCGCCAGCCGCAGCCGCCAAGGCAGCTCGCTGAAGCAGCAGGCGGAGCCTGTCGCCCTGTGCCTGGTCCGGATGCGCCCGGGCTCGTCCTTGCTGGTACGTCTCGTGCTACACCTGTGCAGCTTCGCAGCCATCTGGCTGCGGAGTATCATGCGGACGCCGCGCCGGCAGGATCTGCCGCGCGCGCGCGCCGACCGGCAATATGCAGCCGGTTGGCGGCGATCACCAACCACAATCGCGGCGGCCGCTGACGCAGCGGCCCGCCCGGACACAGGGAGCACAACACATGGCGAATGGCGAGGACGCGGGTTTCCTGCCGAAATGGCGGCTCAAGACCGAAGGGGTAATCGGGCCCGACGAACGGCTGCCGGCCGGGCAGACGCTGCTGGCCGGCATCCAGCACGTGGTGGCGATGTTCGGCTCGACCGCCATCGCGCCGATCCTGATGGGCTTCAATCCCAATATCGCCATCCTGTTTTCCGGTATCGGCACGCTGATCTTTTTTCTGTGCGTGCGCGGCCGGGTGCCCAGCTACCTTGGTTCGAGCTTTGCCTTCATCGCCGTGGTGATCGCTGCCACAGGCTATGCCGGCAGCGGCCCCAACCTCAATATCCCGGTGGCACTGGGCGGCATCATTGCAGCGGGCGCGCTCTACACGCTGATCGGCCTGGTGGTGCAGGCCGTGGGCTACGCCTGGGTGGAAAAGCTGATGCCGCCGGTGGTCACCGGCGCGATCGTCGCGGCCATCGGGCTGAACCTGGCGCCGGTCGCGGTCAAGGCGGTCAGCGGCTCTTCGCTTGACACCTGGGTGGGCCTGCTGACGGTGCTGGCCGTGGGCCTGGTCGCAGTGCGCGCGCCAGGCATGCTCGGCCGCCTGCCGGTGCTGATCGGCGGGCTGGTGGGGTACGTTGCCTACTACGTGGGCACCAACGTGATGGGACTGGGCAAGCCGATCGACTTCTCCAGCGTTGCCGCGGCCAGCTGGTTCGGGCTGCCTGCGTTCACCGCACCGGCGTTCGAGGTCAGCGCCATGCTGCTGATCGCCCCGGTGGCGATCGTGCTGGTGGCAGAGAACCTCGGCCACATCAAGGCCATTGGCGTGATGACGGGCCGTAACCTCGATCCGTATATCGGCCGCGCGTTTATCGGCGACGGCATCGCGACCATGCTGTCGGCCAGTGGCGGCGGCACCGGCGTGACCACCTATGCCGAAAACATGGGTGTGATGGCGGTCACCAAGATCTACTCCACGCTGATCTTCGTGGTGGCGGCGGCGGTGGCCATCGTGCTGGGCTTTTCGCCCAAGTTCGGCGCGCTGATCCTGACCATCCCGGGACCGGTGATCGGCGGCCTGACCATCGTGGTGTTCGGCCTGATTGCCGCGACCGCGGGCCGGATCTGGGTGCAGAATAAGGTGGATTTCTCCAGTTCGCGCAACCTGATCACGGTCGGCGCCACGCTGACGGTGGCCGCGGGCGACCTGACGCTGAAGCTGGGCGGCATGACGCTGGGTGGCATCGGCACCGCCACCTTTGGCTGCATCCTGCTGTACCACCTGCTGGGCGAAGGCAACCACGAGGCCGACTGAGTCGCGCGGGGAATCAGGGAATCGGGAAGTGGGGATGCGGGTCGGGCGCATTGGTGCAAATCCCGCCTGCCGGCGAGGGAAAGGGGACTGGATTACAATGGCCGGCGAACCTGACCTACCCTCGCCACCCCCTCCCCCATGGCTTACAAGACTATTGAAGACACCATCGGCAATACGCCGCTGGTCAGATTGCAGCGCATTCCCGGTGCCGCCAACGACGCGCGCGGCAATGTGATTCTCGGCAAGCTGGAAGGCAACAACCCCGCCGGTTCGGTCAAGGACCGCCCGGCGGTATCGATGATTGCCCGTGCCGAGGCGCGTGGCCGCATCAAGCCGGGGGACACGCTGATCGAGGCGACGTCGGGCAATACCGGCATCGCGCTGGCCATGGCGGCCGCCATCCGCGGCTACAAGATGGTGCTGATCATGCCGGAGGATCTGAGCCTGGAGCGCCGGCAGAGCATGGCGGCCTACGGTGCCGAAATCGTCCTGACCCCGGTTAAGGGCGGCATGGAATACGCCCGCGACCTGGCGGACGCGATGGAGCGCGAAGGCAAGGGCGTCATCCTCGACCAGTTCGCCAACCCGGACAACCCGCAAGCGCACTATGAAGGCACTGGCCCCGAGATCTGGCGCGATACCGAAGGCCGTGTCACCCATTTTGTTTCGGCAATGGGCACCACCGGCACCATCACCGGCGTGTCGCGCTATTTGAAAGAGCAGAACCCGGCGATCCAGGTCATCGGCGCCCAGCCGGCCGAAGGCTCTCGCATCCCGGGCATCCGCAAGTGGCCGGAAGCCTACCTGCCCAAGATCTATGACCCCGCGCATATCGACCGCACCGAGCCCGTGAGCCAGGCCGATGCCGAGCACATGGCGCGGCGCATGGCGGCTGAAGAAGGCATCTTCTGCGGCATCTCGGCGGCCGGCGCATTGTGCGTTGCGCTGCGGATTGCCGAGGAAGTGGAGAACGCCACCATCGTCTTCGTGGTGTGCGATCGCGGCGACCGCTACCTGTCGACCGGAGTGTTCCCGGCTTGATCCGGGAGGCGATGCCAGACAGAAAAGCCTCGCGCAAGCGAGGCTTTTTTGCGTCCGGGTGTCAGGTTTGGCTCAGCCCATCGCCGCCTTGACCGCTTCGCCCAGCTGGTACACCGCCAGCGCGTAGAAGAAACTGCGGTTATAGCGCGTCAGCACATAGAAGTTGCGCAGGCCCAGCAGGTACTCGGTAGGCTGGTCCGGCGTGGGCAGGTCGACCACCAGCACGCCGGTCTCGCCTTCGCGTGCCGTGTCGATGGGCTCGTCCACGCGCAGGCCCGCGCGGGTGAGCTGGTTGAGCGTGCGTGTCGGCCACGGCTCGCCATCCGCCGCAGCGGTGGCGACGCCGAGGCTGCCGCTGTCGCCGGCAATGCGCCATGCCACCGGCCGGCCCGGTTCCCAGCCGTGCAGCTGCAGAAAGCGCGCCACACTGCCGATCGCATCGGTCGGGCTGTTGCGCAGGTCGATACGGCCGTTGTTATCGTAGTCGATCGCATATTCGCGCAGGCTGGTCGGCATGAACTGCGGGATGCCGATCGCGCCGGCGTATGAGCCCAGCACCGAGTACACATCGGTGCGCGTATCGCGGCACCACAGCAGGTAGTCGGCCAACTGGTTGCGGAACAGCGTGGAGCGCGCGGCGCGGTTCGGCGTGTCGGGGTAGTCGAAGGCCAGCGTCGACAGCGAATCGAGCACGCGGAACGTGCCCATGTCGCGGCCATAGATGGTTTCCACCCCAATGATGCCAACGATCACCGAGGCCGGCACGCCGAATTCGGCCTCGGCGCGGCGCAGCGTGTCGCGGTTGTCCTGCCAGAAGCGCACGCCGGCATTGATGCGGATCGGCTCGATAAAGCGCGAGCGGTAGGCGCGCCAGCTTTTGCGCCCGACGGTGGCGGGCGGCATGATCAGGCGCACCACGGTCGAGGAATAGACCGCCTGGCCGAACCAGTCCTGCAGCGCGCCGCGGTCGAAGCCATGGCGCGCCACCATTTCATCGATAAAGGCGCGGGTTTGCGGGTTGTCGCGGTAGCGGCCGGGTTCGATTTCTTCTTCACGCACGCTGACGCGGCGCTTGCCTGCGGCGAGAAGGCTGGGGGAGAGGCCGCAGAGTCCGAGTGCGGCAGCGGAAAGCGCGGCGCCCAGCAGGGGGCGTCGCAGTGAGCGCTGGGTGTCGGTCATGGTGTCCTTTGCAAGTCGCTCCGAGTATAGCGGATGCCACTGCAGCGACCCGGCGCGAACCCGGCACGAGCCCGCGGGAATCGGCTCAACCGCGCGCCTGCCGAGAGGACGCGCATTGGGTGGCTGGGTCCGCCCTGTGCTAACGTAGCGAATGGAGACAACCGAGCGACGACAAGAGATGCCGACCGGCTATTACACGCACCCCGAGTTCCAGCGGCACGAGATGGGGCATTTCCATCCCGAGTGTCCGGAACGCCTGCAGGCGATCGAGGATCACCTGATTTCGCACGGCCTGGACGGGCTGCTGGAACGCCGCGAGCCCACGCCGGCCACACGCGAGCAGATCGAGCGCGTGCACCGGGCCGACTATGTCGATTCGCTGGAAAGCGCCAGCCCGGCCAGCGGCTACTATCCGATCGACCCGGATACGTCGATGAACGCCCACACCCTGAGCGCGGCCACGCTGGCCGCCGGCGCCGCGGTGGCGGCGACCGATGCGGTGATCGCGGGCGAGTTCGAGAACGCCTTCTGCTGCGTGCGCCCGCCCGGCCACCATGCCGAGCCGGACCGCGCCATGGGCTTCTGCTTTTTCAACAACGTGGCCATTGCCGCACGCCACGCGCTGCAGGCGCATGGGCTGGAACGCGTCGCCATCATCGATTTCGATGTCCACCACGGCAACGGCACCGAGGCGGCCTTCCGCGGCGACGAGCATGTGCTGATGTGCAGTTTCTTCCAGCACCCGTTCTACCCGTACAGCGGCACCGAGCACCTGGCGGCCAATATGGCAAACATCCCGCTGCCGGCCTACACCAACGGCATGGCCGTGCGCGAGGTGGTCGAGACCATCTGGCTGCCGCGCCTGCATGAGTTCCGCCCGCAGATGCTGTTCATCTCGGCCGGCTTCGACGCGCACCGCGAGGACGACCTGGGGCAGATGGGCCTGGTGGAACAGGACTATGCGTGGATCACCGGCCAGCTTGTCGACGTGGCGCGCACGCACGCGCAGGGACGCATCGTCAGCTGCCTGGAAGGCGGCTACAACCTGAGCGCGCTCGGGCGCAGCGTGCTGGCGCACCTGAAAGTCCTGCTGGAACGATAGGAGGCATCCGCCATGGCAGAAAACGATGCACGCCTGGACGCGCCGCTGCTGACCGAAACGCGCGATGCCGCGGGCGTGGCGCGCGTGACCATGAACCGACCGCAGGCCTTCAACGCCTTGTCCGAGGGCCTGCTGGACGCGCTGGCCGAGACCTTCGGGCGCCTAGCCGCCGACGACGCCGTGCGCGTGGTGGTGCTGGCCGGTGCCGGCAAGGCCTTCTGCGCCGGCCATGACCTGCGCGAGATGCGCGCCACCCCGTCGCACGACTATTACCGGCGCCTGTTCGACCGCTGCACGCGCGTGATGATGGCGATCCAGAAGATGCCGCAGCCCGTGATCGCGCGGGTACAAGGCATCGCCACCGCGGCCGGCTGCCAGCTGGTGGCGATGTGCGACCTCGCGGTAGCCGCCGATGATGCGCGCTTTGCGGTGTCCGGCGTCAACCTCGGCCTGTTCTGCGCGACACCGGGCGTGGCGCTGTCGCGCAACCTGCACCGCAAGCAGGCAATGGAAATGCTGCTGACCGGCGACATGATCGATGCCGCCACCGCGCGCGAGCGCGGGCTGGTCAACCGCGTGGTGCCGGCCGCCGCACTGGACGACGAGGTGGCGCGGCTGGCCGCCAGCATCTGCGCCAAGCCGGCCGCGGCCGTCGCTGCCGGCAAGGGGCTGTTCTACCGCCAGCTTGAAATGGGCATCGAAGCCGCCTATCAGCTGGCCGGCCAGACGATGGCCTGCAACATGATGGATGACTCCGCGCTGGAAGGCGTGCAGGCCTTCCTCGACAAGCGTGCGCCGTCTTGGCGTGGCGAATAGTAGACATTTCCGCGTTCTTTATGCTGGGTGCGCATAAAGACATCGGTAAAAATTCGTTTATGGTATGAAGCGAATCGCATAAAATACCCGCTTTACAAAAATAAGTGCGGCAACAGCGCTCGAGACAACCTCGCCTGTTGCCGTTTTCTTTTGGTCACCTTTACATGATCGAACTGCAAGGACTGTCGCAGCGCTTCCCGGGCGCGTCTGGCGACGTGCATGCATTGCGGGACGTCAGCCTGTCGATTGCAGCGGGCGAAGTCTTCGGCATCATCGGCCGCAGCGGCGCCGGCAAGAGCACGCTGGTTCGCGCCATCAACCTGCTGAACCGGCCCACCAGTGGCCGCGTCATCGTCGGCGGCCAGGACCTGACCGCGCTGGATAACGGCGCACTGCGCCTGGCGCGGCGCGAGATCGGCATGATCTTCCAGCATTTCAACCTGCTGTCGTCGCGCACCGTCTATGACAACGTGGCGCTTCCGCTGGAGCTGGCCGGCAAGCCCAAGGCGGAGATTGCCACTACGGTGCTGCCGCTGCTGGACCTGGTCGGCCTGTCCGCGCTGAAGGACCGCTACCCGGCGCAGATCAGCGGCGGGCAGAAGCAGCGCGTGGGCATTGCGCGCGCGCTGGCGAGCAAGCCCAAGGTGCTGCTGTCGGATGAAGCCACTTCGGCGCTGGACCCGGAAACCACCCGCTCCATCCTGGAACTGCTCAAGCAAATCAACCGCGACCTGGGCCTGACCGTCGTGATGATCACGCACCAGATGGAGGTCATCAAGCAGGTGTGCGACCGCGTCGCCGTGCTCGAGGCCGGCCAGGTGGTCGAGCAGGGCCGCGTGATCGACGTGTTCCTGCGTCCGCAGCACGACGTCACCCGCGCCATGATCGGCGATGTCATTGCGCAGGAGCTGCCCGCAAGCGTGCTCAAGCGCGTCGAAAGCCGGCTTGGCAACGGCCGCGATCATGTCTACCGGCTCGCGTTCACGGGCGAGGGCGTCGACCAGCCGGTGCTGGCGCAGGCGATCCGCCGCTACGGGCTGGACTTCAACATCCTGCACGGCCATATCGACGAGATCCAGGGCCAGGCCTTCGGCTCGCTGGCGATCATGGCCACCGGGGAGCTGGCCGACGTGAAGGCAGCGATGGAATACCTGCAGGCGCAAGGCGTCGTGGTGGAGGAGTTCGAGCATGTGGTCTGAGATGTCTGACCTGTTCCTGACCTCGTTCAACGAGACGCTGCTGATGGTGGCGATCTCGGGCGTGGTCGGCTCGCTGCTGGGCGTACCGCTGGGCGTGCTGCTGCACCTGACCAATCGCGGCGGCGTGCTGTCGCACCCGCTGTTCAACCGCACCATCGGCGTGGTGGTCAATGCGGTGCGTTCGATCCCCTTCATCATCCTGCTGGTGGTGGTGATCCCGTTCACGCGCTTTATCGTGGGTTCGTCGATCGGCACCACCGCGGCGATCGTGCCGCTGACCATCGCGGCGATTCCCTTTATTGCCCGCCTGGTCGAAAGCGCGCTGCGCGAGGTCGACAAGGGCCTGGTCGAGGCCGCCCAGTCGATGGGCGCGACGACCGGCCAGATCGTGTGGAAGGTGCTGTTGCCCGAGGCCATGCCCGGCATCGTCGCCGGCCTGACCATCACCTTCGTCAGCCTGGTCGGCTACTCTGCCATGGCCGGCGCGATCGGCGGCGGCGGCCTGGGCGACCTGGGCATCCGCTATGGTTACCAACGCTACATCACCGAGGTGATGGTGGCGGTGGTGGTGATCCTGATCATCTTCGTGCAGGCGGTGCAGAGCTTCGGCGACTGGCTCGTCCGGCGCATCAGCCACCGCTGAACCAAACGACTTTTAGAGATAGGTACGTACATCATGCAACGTCGCAACCTGCTGCAATGGATTCTCGGCGCCGCGCTCGGCGCCTCGCTGGCCACCGGCGCGATCGCCCAGGAAAAGCCGATCAAGATCGGCGTGACCGGCGGACCGCACGCCCAGATCATGGAACAGGTGAAGAAGGTCGCCGCCAAGGACGGCCTGAATATCCAGGTGGTCGAGTTCAGCGACTACATCCAGCCCAACGCCGCGCTGGCCGCCGGCGACCTGGATGCCAACAGCTACCAGCACCTGCCTTACCTGGAAGCCCAGATCAAGGACCGCGGCTACAAGTTCGCGCACATCGCCTACACCGTGACCTTCCCGATGGGCGTCTACTCCAAGAAGATCAAGTCGCTCGACCAGCTCAAGCAGGGCGCGCGCGTGGGCGTGCCCAACGATCCGACCAACGGCGGCCGCGGCCTGCTGCTGCTGCAGAGCAAGGGCGTGATCAAGCTCAAGCCCAACGCCGGCCTGAAGGCGACCCCGCTGGACATCGCCGAGAACCCGAAGAAGATCCGCATCGTCGAGCTGGACGCCGCGCAGCTGCCGCGCTCGCTGGATGACCTGGATGCGGCCGCGATCAACGGCAACTACGCGGAATCGGCCGGCCTGTCGCCGACCAAGGATGCGATCGCCATGGAAGGCCCGAAAGGCCCGTACGCCAACCTGATCGCGATCCGCGAGGCCGACAAGAGCAAGCCGTGGGTGGCCAAGCTGGTGAAGGCGTACCACTCGCCGGAAATCAAGCAATACGTCACTTCGACGTTCAAGGAATCGGTCATCACGGCCTGGTAAGCGTTGTAAAGCCTTGGTCACTTTGCGGGGTTCATCCAATCAGACGATCCCCGCAGGCCTGGGTTTGCGGCACAATCTCCGGACGGCTGGTGATTGCCGGGCTATGCCCGGCATCATTTTGCCGATAAAATAGTACGATCGTTCGAAAAACAGGAGAGCCGCCAACCCGGTGGTTATAATGACGAGCGAACAAAATTTCTGACTATCAGCTATCAGTGGAGTGAGCGCATGAAAGTACTCGTCGCAGTCAAGCGGGTGGTGGATTACAACGTCAAGGTCCGCGTCAAGGCGGATGGCACGGGCGTCGATCTGGCCAACGTCAAGATGAGCATGAACCCGTTCGACGAAATCGCCGTGGAAGAGGCCGTGCGCCTGAAGGAAGCCGGCGTCGTCACCGAAGTCGTGGCCGTCTCGTGCGGTGTCACGCAGTGCCAGGAAACCCTGCGCACCGCGATGGCCATTGGTGCCGACCGCGGCATCCTGGTGGAGTCGAACGAAGACCTGCAACCGCTGGCCGTGGCCAAGCTGCTGAAGGCGCTGATCGACAAGGAGCAGCCGCAGCTGGTGATCCTGGGCAAGCAGGCCATCGACGATGACTCGAACCAGACCGGCCAGATGGTGGCCGCGCTGGCCGGCCTGCCGCAAGCCACGTTCGCCTCGAAGGTGGTGGTGGCCGATGGCAAGGCATCGGTGACCCGTGAAGTCGACGGCGGCCTGGAAACGCTGTCGCTGAAGCTGCCGGCCGTGGTGACGACCGACCTGCGCCTGAACGAGCCGCGCTACGTCACGCTGCCGAACATCATGAAGGCCAAGAAGAAGCCGCTGGATACCGTCAAGCCGGAAGACCTCGGCGTCGACGTGAAGCCGCGCCTGTCGACCCTGAAGGTGGTCGAGCCTGCCAAGCGCAGCGCCGGTGTGATGGTGCCGGACGTCGCGACGCTGGTGCAGAAGCTGAAGAACGAAGCCAAGGTTATCTGAGCGCGGGGGAGATAGAACATGACTGCACTCGTCATTGCTGAACACGACAATCAATCGATCAAGGGCGCCACGCTGAACACCGTGACCGCCGCAGCCCAATGCGGCGGCGACGTGCACGTGCTGGTGGCCGGTTCCAACGCCAAGGCCGCGGCCGACGCTGCCGCCAAGATCGCCGGCGTGACCAAGGTCCTGCTGGCCGACGCCGCCTACTTTGGCGACGGCCTGGCCGAAAACGTGGCCGAGCAGGCACTGGCCATCGCCAACGATTACTCGCACATCCTGGCCCCGGCCACCCCGTACGGCAAGAACATCCTGCCGCGCGTGGCTGCCAAGCTGGACGTCGCCCAGATCTCGGAAATCTCCAAGGTCGACGCACCGGATACTTTCGAGCGCCCGATCTACGCCGGCAACGCCATCGCCACGGTCAAGTCGGACGACAAGATCAAGGTGATCACCGTGCGTGGCACCGCGTTTGACGCTGCCGCTGCCGAAGGTGGCTCGGCCGCCGTGGAAACCCTGCCGGCCGTGGCCGACGCGGGCGTTTCGCAGTTCGTTTCGCGCGAAGTGGCCAAGAGCGACCGTCCGGAACTGACCGCCGCCAAGATCATCGTCTCGGGTGGCCGTGGCGTGGGTTCGGGCGAGAACTACACCAAGGTGCTGACGCCGCTGGCCGACAAGCTGGGCGCCGCGCTGGGTGCCTCGCGCGCCGCAGTGGACGCCGGCTTCGTGCCGAACGACTACCAGGTCGGCCAGACCGGCAAGATCGTCGCGCCTCAGCTGTACATCGCCGTCGGTATCTCCGGCGCGATCCAGCACCTGGCCGGCATGAAGGACTCCAAGGTGATCGTCGCGATCAACAAGGATGCCGAAGCCCCGATCTTCTCCGTGGCCGACTATGGCCTGGTGGGTGACCTGAACACCGTGGTGCCGGAGCTGGTGGCCGCGCTGGGCTGATGCCGCCAGCTTGCCGGGGCTGTGACGCCCGGCAATGTTCGCAAAAGGAGCCGTTCCCGGGATTTCCCGCGAACGGCTTTTTTGCGTCTGGCCACCGCTGTGGAGGTCCGTGATCTCGGCCAAACAAAAAGGGCGGCCTGCGGGGCCGCCCTTGCGTTGCCTACGTGCCGGCGTTGTCAGGCATGCGCTGGCCGCGGCGCCACGTGATGGCGCGTGGGCTTGAAATAGCGGCCCACCGACAGGTCATCGGCACGGATCGCCGGCGAAGTCCCGGAAACCAGGTCCGACAGCAGCTTGCCGGAGCCGCAGGCCATGGTCCAGCCCAGCGTGCCGTGCCCGGTGTTCAGCCACAGGCCGCGTACCTGCGTCGGGCCGACGATCGGCGTGCCGTCCGGCGTCATCGGGCGCAGGCCGGTCCAGAAGGTGGCCTGGCTGACATCGCCGGCGCCGGGGAACAGGTCGGTGACCACGTGTTCGAGCGTGCGTCGCTTGGCCGGATCGAGGCCGCTGTCATAACCAACGATCTGCGCCATGCCGCCGACGCGGATGCGATCGTCGAAGCGGGTGATGGCGACCTTGTAGGTTTCATCGAGCACCGTCGACACTGGGCTGCGCGAGGCGTCGCTGAGCGGCACCGTGATCGAGAATCCCTTGAGCGGGTACACCGGCAGGTTGGACATGCCCGACAGGAACGGCTTCACCAGCTGCGTCGACCAGCTGCCCAGCGCCACCACCACCAGGTCGGCGGGGATCGGCTCGCCGTTGACCACGGCGCCGGTGACGGCATCGCCCTGCGTCATCAGGCTGTCGATCGAGCGGTTGTAGAGGAACCTGACGCCAAGCATCTCGGCCATCTGCGAAAGCCGTGTCGTGAACAACTGGCAGTCGCCGGTTTCATCATTGGGAAGGCGCAGGCCGCCGCTCAGCTTGTGGCTGACGGCGGCCAGCGCCGGTTCGCTCGCGGCGAGTTCTTCGCGCGAAAGCAACTGGTAGGGCACGCCGGCTTCTTCCAGTACGGCGATGTCCTTGGCCGCGCTTTGCAGCTGCTCGTCGGTGCGGAACACCTGTAGCGTGCCTTGCTGGCGGCCTTCATATGCGATCCCGGTTTCCGCACGCAACGCGCGGATGCAGTCGCGGCTGTACTCGGCCAGCCGCACCATGCGCTCCTTGTTCACGGCATAGCGCTCGGCGCTGCAGTTCAGCAGCATCTGCCACATCCACTGCAGCTGGAACAGCGTGCCGTCCGGACGGATGGACAGCGGAGCGTGCTCCTGGAACATCCACTTGATCGCCTTCAGCGGGACGCCGGGCGCCGCCCACGGCGACGCATAGCCCGGGGAGATCTGCCCCGCATTGGCAAAGCTGGTGCCAAGCGCGGGTCCCGCCTCGCGATCGACAACGGTCACTTCGTGACCGGCCTTGGCCAGGTACCACGCACTGGTGACGCCAATTACGCCACTGCCAAGTACGAGAACGCGCATTTCGGGGGCTCCCAACTACGATGTCAAGTTGATGAAGGATTTGTCTCTATACTATTGAATACAATCCAGTCATAGTTACCGAATTTCTCAGTAAAACAGGAAAAACTCATGAGAACGAGTCGCCAGCCCGTACGCAGCCTTGACCGGCTCGACCGCAGGATCCTGACGTTGCTGCAGGCCGACGGCAGGATCTCGATGAAAGATCTGGCGGAAGCGGTCGGCCTGACCATCACGCCCTGCATCGAGCGGGTCAAGCGCCTGGAGCGCGATGGTGTCATCATGGGTTACTACGCGCGCTTGAACCCGACCTTGCTGGGCAGTGCGCTGCTGGTGTTCGTGGAGATTTCGCTCGGCAATAAGTCGGGCAATATGTTCGAGCAGTTCCGGCGCGAGGTGCTGCGCATCCCGGAAGTGCTGGAATGTCACCTCGTGTCGGGCGATTTCGACTACCTGATCAAGGCGCGCATCCGCGAGATCGGGGAATACCGGCGGCTGCTGGGCGACATCCTGTTGCAGCTCCCCGGCGCCGCGCAGTCGAAAAGCTATGTCGTAATGGAAGAAATCAAGGAGACCCTGGCAATCCCGGTCGAGGACAGGAGCCAGCCGACCTGACCACCGAGGCCAGGCGAACCATGCCGGCAACCATGAAGCGCCCCACCAATTCTCCCAAAGACACGGCCACCGGCGCCGATACGCAGGCGGGCCCGCGGCCGCCCGTCGCACGCAAGGGACGCGGGGCGGTCAGCAACCTGCAGGGGCGTTTCGAGCGAGACCAGCGCGAGGCCTTCGACGACGGTTGGGGTGCTCCGGCCCTGGACGAGCCATCCGCCGCGCCGGCGCCGGAAACGCCATTGCCGCCGCTGCGCACGCAGGTGCGCATTGAACGTGCGCGTTCGATCCTGACGCGCAACGCGTCGCCGGATATCCCGTTCGACGTCTCGCTGAACCCGTATCGCGGCTGCGAGCACGGCTGCATCTACTGTTTTGCGCGGCCCACGCACGCCTATCTTGACCTGTCGCCGGGGCTCGACTTCGAAACCCGGCTGTTCGCCAAGGCCAACGCGGCCGAGAAGCTGCGCGAGGCCCTGGCTCGCCCTTCATACCGCTGCGAGACCATTGCACTGGGCGTCAACACCGACGCCTACCAGCCGATCGAGCGCGAGCAGCGCATCACCCGCGGCATCCTCGAGGTGCTGAGCGAGCACGACCATCCGGTCGCGCTAATCACCAAGTCTTCACTGATCGAGCGGGATATCGACCTGCTGGCGCCGATGGCCGCCAAACGGCTCGCGGTGGCTGCCGTGACCATTACCACGCTGGATTCGGACATCGCGCGCACGCTCGAGCCGCGTGCTGCCACGCCGTCACGGCGCCTGCGTACGATCCGTACGCTGACCGACGCCGGCATCCCGGTGGGCGTGAGCATTGCCCCGGTGATCCCGTTCGTTACCGAGCCTGACCTTGAGCGTGTGCTGGAAGCGGCGCGCGAGGCGGGCGCCGTTTATGCGAACTACATCGTGCTGCGGCTGCCATGGGAGGTGCGGCCACTGTTTGAGGAGTGGCTGCTGGCGCATTTCCCCGACCGCGCCGAACGGGTCATGAACCGCGTTCGCGACATGCGCGAAGGCAAAGCCTACGATGCCAGCTTTGCCACGCGCATGCGGGGCACGGGCGTGTGGGCGGACTTGTTGCGCCAGCGCTTCTACAAGGCCGCCGACCGGCTCGGCTTCCGCTATAACCGGTTCGAACTGGATACTTCGCGGTTCCGGCCACCCGCGGGCCCACGCGGCAAGGACGATCCGCAAGGCTCCTTGTTCTGAGCGGCTTCTGTGGCCTGCTGGTCGCCGATCATGCGGCTGGCCAGGTCCAGCGCGGCCTTCGCGCTCGATGGCGGCAGTCCAGAGGACAGCGCCAGCCTGACGGCAATGGCAGCCAGGCGTCCTTCGTCATACGTTGGCATGTCGATTGGTGCTCCTTTGCGCCGCCAGAGCCACGCTCCACCGCGCATGTCGCCGCCAGGATCGGACGGTCTTTCCAGTATGGGCGATTTGCGAGAAAGGGGAATTGCGGATTGCGCCCGCATTGACCTCGCGCAAATGCCGGCTGCGGTTAGCGCTTGCGTCGATGCTTGTGCCAACCCCAATAGCGTGGCATGACGCCGCCGCCGCGGCTATTGCGACAGCTCGCGCGCCGCCTCGACCTGCGATTCGAAGAAGGTCTGGAAACTGATTGCCAGCCCCGCCATCAGCAGGCCGGTACCGATCAGCAGCGACAGGATCACCAGGATCACGACCGGCCAGCCGGAGCGCGTGGGCCGGCCATGGGGGTTGAAGCGCGCATCCCACTTGTCGTCCGGGCGCAGGCCATAGACGATCGCGGACAGGAAGGCGCTGATGACCGAAACCCCGCCGGCAACGGCGAACGTCCAGTTGAGCGCGGGTGTCCCGGCGTCAGCCGCCATCGAGGCAATACCGATGGCGCCGGCCAGCAACCCCAGCAGGTGAGCCCAGCCGTACACGTCGCGTAGACCGCCCAGGTAAAAGCGGTGCGCCCCAAGGCTGCCGAGCAGGAACGCCAGCGCGACGGTCAGCAGCTTGGACTTGCCGCGAAGCGGGGCGGCGGTGCGAGTGGTTGCGGGACTGGCTGGCGTGGCGGCAGGCATGGCGTTGGGGGGCGTGCGTGGCAGTTCAGGTAAAACGGCGGCACGCGCGTGCCAGCCGGCAGTCATTGTACGCCGACGGTCACGGCCAGGGAGGTGAGAGGTGCATCAGCCGACGCGTGGAGCGACGCTAATGCCAGCCGCCCGCGAGCAGGCTCTTGATAAAGGTGGCGGCGCGTTCGCTGATATGCGTTTCGCCGTAAAGGACCAGGGTAAGGATACCCATGAACAGGATAGACAGCGATAACTGGCCAACGTGTTCGGCCAGGTCGCTAAGCAGGGGTGACATGACAAACCTCACAGAATTATTGTCATTCTGGAGGCTGCGCCCGAGCTGTCGTGATCGGGTCCGACAGGAGGTGTCGGGCAGAGGCAGGTCAGTTCGATTGCCGTCTGCACTGGACGGCACGCTGTGAGCCCCGGGCAGCGCCGGGCGGCAGCCTGTGTGCGGCACCCGGAAAGCGGGGCACACACTCAGATACAGACAGTCGGAGCGCGAGGCGAGTTCCGCAGCGAGTTCCACAGGGTGCCGGCGTTGCACGAACGCCGGCCACAAGGCGAATCAGCGTGCGCCGTTGTCGCGGCCGCGTGCCTGCCAGCCGGGGCCCACGTTGCCGGGGCCCACGTTGCCGGGGCGCGAGTCGTTGCGGGCGTCGGGAGCGTTGCCGCGCTGATCCTGGGCACGCGCGCGGTTGTCGTCGCGAGCGCCTTGCATGGCGGCGGCGCGGCGGCCGTTCAGGCGGTCGTCGGCGCGGGCACGGGCTTCCATGCGGTCGATTTGGGCCTGTACGTGATCGCGGCTTTCGGCGCGCACGCTGGCGACCTGCCAGCCGTCGCCGGCCTGCAGCCGCACCGGCCGGGCATCAGCACGGCTTTGTTGCCAGAATGCGACCTGGGCATGACTGGCGGCTACCGCGCCGACCAGGCCCGAGGCCACCAGGATGCCAGCCACCAGGTCGCGCAGGAGAGAGCGGGTGAGCATGCGGATTCCCAGGTTCCTGTCGCGCTAAGTTGCTGTTGGAAGATGGGTTCATGGTACGCATGGGCCATCGGGTCGCGCTATGCCAAGCGCGTTACCGGTGTAACGGATTGTTTCGGACGCACAGCCCTTGCCATTCCTCGTGTTTCCGCGGCTTTGCGGGCCTTGCTCGGGTCATCTCCAGCCTACGGCGCGTAGCGGATCCGATAAATCGCGCCGGCCAGGTCGTCACTGACCAGCAGCGAGCCGTCAGGGGCGACCAGCACGTCGGCCGGGCGTCCCCAGGGCCTGCCGCGCAGCCATCCCTGGGCAAACACTTCCTGCCGGACTGCCTTGCCGGACTCGTCCAGCACCACGCGCACTACGCGGTAGCCGGACGGCTCGCTGCGGTCCCAGCTGCCGTGTTCGGCGATGAACACGTTGTTGCGGTAAGCCGGCGGGAACTGGTTGCCGGTGTAGAAGCGCATGCCGAGCGCGGCCACATGCGCGCCCAGCCGTGCCACCGGGCCGACGAACTCCGAACACTTGCGCTGGCTGCCGTACTCGGGGTCGGCGACGTTGCCGGCATGGCAGTACGGATATCCGAAATGCTGGTTGGCGGCGGTGGCGCGGTTCAGCTCGTCGTCGCCCATGCGGTCGCGGCCGTTGTCGGTGAACCACAGCTCGCGCGTGGCCGGGTGCCAGTCGAAGCCGACGGTATTGCGCACGCCCCGGGCTACCACCTGCAGGTCGCTGCCGTCGGCCTTCATCTTCATGATGTTGGCGTAGCGGTTCTCGTCCTTCGCGCAGATGTTGCAGGGCGCGCCGACCGGGACATACAGGTATCCGTCCGGCCCGAAGGCGATGAATTTCCAGCCATGGTGCGTGTCGGTGGGAAAGCGGTCGCTTACCACCACCGGTTCTGGCGGGTTGTCCAGGCGGGCTTCGATGTTGTCGAGGCGCACGATCCTGGACACCGACGAGGCATACAGGCTGCCATCGCGCAAGGCCACCCCCGCCGGCATGCGCAGGCCGCTGGCGACGGTCCGCACGCGCGGTTTGGCGCCGAGCGCGTCGGTCACCGCATAGACTTTGCCCTCCCGGAGCGTGCCGACGTACAGTGTGCCCGCCGGTGACAGCGTCATGGCGCGTGCACCCGGCACGTCCTGCGTCAACACGTCAATGCGGAAACCAGCGGGCAGCTTGATCTGCTCGAGCGGCAGGGCCGCCGCCGCGCTGCCCGCCAGCAGGACCATGCCAAGCAGGGCGGATTGCCGTATGGTACGAAGCAAGAAGTGCAGGTGCGGGCGCATGTCGGGCCTCCTGTCGCGTTTTTTGCCACGATGCCCGCACGGCCCCGGCACGTCAATCACCTAAGTGTTTGTTTGGCCTCGGAAACTGGGCTATACTCTTGTGTTTCGTGTTCGTTTGAACACCCGGACACCCGTTTTCTGAGGAATCATCCCATGGTCGTTATCCGTCTGGCTCGCGGCGGCAGCAAGAAGCGCCCGTTCTTCAACATCGTCGCTACCGACTCGCGCAACCGTCGCGATGGCCGTTTCATCGAGCGCGTTGGCTTCTACAACCCGCTGGCATCGGAAGGCGAAGAAGGCCTGCGCCTGGCGCAAGACCGCCTGGCCTACTGGCAAGGCGTTGGCGCCCAGCTGTCGCCGACCGTTGCCCGCCTGGTCAAGCAAGGCGCCAAGGCTGCTGCCTGATTGCCGCTGGTCCATCGGACTGAGCGAACTATAGCGTGCCCGCAAGGGCACGTTCTTCGTTGCGCACGTGACTGAACGCAAGCAGCGGCCGCTGAACCGGCCGCAGGGCCAGCAGGGTGAGGCCCCCAAGGCCCTCAAGATGCCCGCGGCGCTGCTGTATGCCGACGCCCTGCCGGAAGACCTGGTGGAAGTCGGCTATGTCGGCGCGGCCTACGGTATCCGTGGCTGGATCAAGGTCCAGCCGCATGCCAATGACGCGTCCGCCCTGCTGCATGCGCGTCGCTGGTGGTTGCTGGCGCCGCCGCAGGCGGGGCTGGTGGCGGCCGGTGCGCAGCATGCCCAGCCGGTCTGCGTGAAGATCGCGCAGTCGCGCGAGCACAGCGGCACGGTGGTGGCGAATGCTGCCGGCGTGGCCGACCGCAATCTTGCGGAAGCGCTCCGGGGCCGTCGCGTGTGGATCCGGCGTGCGGATTTTCCGGCGCCGGAAGACGATGAGTTTTACTGGGTCGACCTGATCGGCTGCAGCGTCAGCAACGAGCAAGGCGAGTTGCTGGGCGAAGTGTCCGGCCTGATCGACAACGGTGCCCACCAGATCCTGCAGGTCGCGTACGCGCTGCCTGACGGCAAGGCCGGTGAACGGCTGATCCCGTTTGTCGATGCGTTCCTGCGCACGGTCGATACGGCCGGCAAGCGCATCGTGGTGGACTGGGGGCTCGATTACTGACCCTGGCACCGAGCCCGGCTTGTGCCCAGGAGGGGGAGAGCGGATGCAGTTCGATGTGATCACGCTGTTTCCCGAGATGTTTCGTGCGCTGACCGACTGGGGCATTACCAGCCGGGCAGCCAAGCAACAGCGGTATGCGTTGCGCAGCTGGAATCCACGCGATTTCACGGTGGACAACTACCGCACCATCGACGATCGCCCCTATGGCGGTGGCCCTGGCATGGTGATGCTGGCCAAGCCGCTGGACGATGCGATCGATGCCGCGGTGGCAGCGCAGGCGCAGGCCGGCGTGCCGCGGCCGCACGTGGTGCTGATGTCGCCGCAAGGCAAGGCGCTGTCGCACGCCAAGGTGATGGAGTTGGCAGAACGGCCTGGCGTGGTCCTGCTGTGCGGCCGCTATGAGGCCATCGACCAGCGGCTGATCGACCGCCGCGTGGACGAGGAAATCAGCCTCGGCGACTTCGTGCTGTCAGGCGGCGAACTGCCGGCGATGGCGCTGATCGACGCGGTGGTGCGCCACCTGCCCGGCGTGCTGGGCGACGCGCAGTCCGCGGTGCAGGACAGCTTCGTCAACGGCCTGCTGGATTGTCCGCACTACACGCGGCCGGAAGAATACGAAGGCGTGCGGGTGCCCGAGATCCTGCTCGGGGGCCATCACGCCGAGATCGAGAAATGGCGGCGCCAGCAGGCGCTGGCCAATACCGCGAGAAAGCGTCCCGATTTGATCGAGGCGGCTCGCGAACAAGGTTTGCTGTCCCGCGCCGACGAGAAATTCTTGTCGGAATGGGCGGCGAAGGAAGGGCGGTAGGCAACTCCCGCCAGGTAAAACCCCATCCTCTGCCGGGGCCCGGGACATCCTGGGGCATACAACGCCGGCACGATGGTTACGGAGAAAAAACGATGAACCTCAT
Organism: Cupriavidus phytohabitans; assembly: GCF_017815025.1. Taxonomy (NCBI): domain Bacteria; kingdom Pseudomonadati; phylum Pseudomonadota; class Betaproteobacteria; order Burkholderiales; family Burkholderiaceae; genus Cupriavidus; species Cupriavidus phytohabitans. Next base: position 106,988 of record NZ_JAGIQB010000003.1, on the reverse strand, counting down.
CGAGCAGATCGAGAAGGAAGAGATCGCGCGTCTGACCGCGAACAAGACCATCCCCGCATTCGCACCCGGCGACACTGTGATCGTCAGCGTGAACGTGGTGGAAGGTACCCGCAAGCGCGTGCAGGCCTACGAAGGCGTGGTGATCGCCAAGCGTAACCGCGGCCTGAACTCGTCCTTTATCGTGCGCAAGATCTCGTCGGGTGAAGGCGTGGAGCGTACGTTCCAGCTGTACTCGCCGCTGATCGCTGCCATCGAAGTGAAGCGTCGCGGCGACGTGCGTCGCGCGAAGCTGTACTACCTGCGCCAGCGTTCGGGCAAGTCCGCACGTATCAAGGAAAAGCTGGTGTCGAAGGCTTCCGCCGCTGCCAAGGCTGCGGAGTAAGCCGGACCCGCCGGTCGGGGCGACCCGGCCAGCGTTTCCTCAGGAAGGGCACCCCATGGGTGCCCTTTTTGCATTGGCGTACGGGCAACGGCCCGATTTTGCTGCGGCGCCGAATTGCGAGCTTCTGTCATACTTGCACTTGTTATGCGTCCCGCCTTCGATCCCGAATCCCTTCCCGTCGTCGACACCGACTTGCGCAATGCGCCATTGACCGAGCCGCGCTTGCAGGTCGACTTCATCCGGCACCGCTTCGAGTTGCCGCCCGCCTGGGCGCCGGAGCTGACCGACGAATCGCGCGTCTACGACCGCAGCCGCGGACTGCGCGATGCCGCCGTGCTGGTGCCGCTGGTGGAGCGTCGCGACGGCCTGACCGTGCTGCTGACCGAGCGCAACGCCAACCTGAGTGCGCATGCGGGGCAGATCAGCTTCCCCGGCGGCAGGCAAGAGCAGTGGGACACGAACCGCATCGATACGGCGCTACGCGAAACGGAAGAGGAGGTGGGCCTGGCGCGCGACTACGTGGAAGTGCTGGGCGCGCTGCCTGACTACATCACCGGCACGGGATTTCACGTCAGCCCGGTGGTCGGCCTGGTGCGCGATGGTTTCACGCTGCGTCCGGATGCCTCGGAAGTGGCCGATGTCTTCGAGGTGCCGCTTGCCTTCCTGATGAACCCGTCACACCATGAGCGGCGCCTGTTCCGCTGGGTCGATGGTGAGCGCCTGTTCTACGCCATGCCTTATCCGCGCGATGACGGCGGCCACCGCTTTATCTGGGGCGCCACCGCGGGCATGCTGCGCAATCTCTACCACCTGCTGGCGGCCTGAGCGGCCGCCTTGGACCTCTCTCAGGCTGCCGCCTGCTTTGTCTCGATGCAGTGCGGGCAGCTCTTGCCAATCACGTAGTGCGGGCTCTGTTGTTCTTCCGGCGTGACCACGGCACGGCAGGCAAAGCACTGCTTGGGCCCGGCGGGCTCCAGGTTCGGGTTCAGCGCGGTGCGGTAGTCGAAGACGAAGCAATCACCGCGATAGTGGCTGCCGCCCACTTCCTCGAAGTACTTGAGGATGCCACCCTCGAGCTGGTAGACGCGCTCGACACCGACTTCCTGCATGTGGATCGCCGCCTTCTCGCAGCGGATGCCGCCGGTGCAGAACGACACCACGGTCTTGCCTTCCAGCTCCGCCTTGTGCGCGGCGACAGCCTCGGGAAATTCGCTGAACTTGGCGATGTCGTACTCGACGGCGTCTTCGAACGTGCCGACCGCCACTTCGAAGTCATTGCGCGTATCGAGCATCACCACCGGGCGGCCTTCATCGTCATGCCCCTGGTCCAGCCACCGCTTCAGGTCCACCGGTCGCACCGACGGTGCGCGGCCATTTTCGGGGCGGATCAGCGGCATCTTCATGGTGATGATTTCCTTCTTGGCGCGCACCAGCATGCGCTTGAAGGGCTGGTTCTCCGACAGGCTTTCCTTGGGCGCGATATCGGCGAAGCGCGCATCGGCATGCAGCCACGCCATGAAGCCGTCGATGGCTTCGCGCGGGCCGGCGAGGAACATGTTGATGCCCTCGGGCGCGAGCAGAATCGTGCCTTTCAGGCCGGCCGCCTCACAGCGCTCGCGCATGGCCGGGCGCAGGGTCTCGATGTCGTCCAGCGAGACGAATTTGTAAGCGGAGATATTGACGATCTGCATGGGGGACGGCGCCTGCACGTCCGCGCCCGGAAGGGCGGGAAGGGCTTGGCGGCTTGCGATAACTGCCTGATAGGAAAGGCGAAATTATAACGCGCCCGGGCGCTTCTGCCGCGCATTCCCAAGCACCCCGATCAGCTTTGCGCAGCGGCCGGCACGCATCGCCTGCACGCGATATTGGAGGCCGGCAGGCGAGCCGAGCCGGTACAATGTCGCCCATGTCCGCACCCCGCTTCGTCCACCTCCGCCTGCATTCCGAATACTCCGTCGTGGACGGCATCGTCCGCCTCGACGACGCCGTCAAGGCCGCCGCCGCCGATGGCATGGGTGCGCTCGCCCTGACGGATCTTGCCAACGCCTTCGGGCTGATCCGCTATTACAAGGAAGCGCGCGGCAAGGGCGTGAAGCCGGTGGTCGGGGCCGATGTCTGGCTGACCAATGCCGAAGACCGCGACAAGCCCGCGCGCCTGCTGCTGCTGGTGCAGGACCGGCGCGGCTACCTGAACCTGTGCATGCTGCTGTCGCGCGCGTGGCTGGGCAACCAGTACCGCGGCCGCGCCGAGATCGATCCGTTGTGGTTCCTGGAGCCGGGCGAAGACGACATGCCGCTGGCCACCGGCCTGATTGCGCTGTCCGGCGCGATGGGCGGCGATATCGGCATGGCGCTGGCCAACGGCAATGCCGAGGGCGCGCGCCGTGCCGCGCAGCACTGGGCATCGGTGTTCCCGCAGCGCTTCTATGTCGAACTGCAGCGCGCCGGCCATGCCGGCACGGATGCCTACGTGCAGCAGGCCGTGCAACTGGCGGCCGAGCTGCAGTTGCCGGTGGTCGCCACGCATCCGGTGCAGTTCATGACGCCGGACGACTACACCGCGCACGAGGCGCGCGTGTGCATCGCCGAGGGCGAGCTGCTGGCCAACCCGCGCCGCACGCGGCGCTTCACCACCGACCAGTACTTCAAGACCCAGGACGAGATGTGCGCGCTGTTCGCGGACATCCCGTCGGCGCTGGAGAACGCGGTCGAGATCGCGCGACGCTGCAACCTGACGCTGGAGCTGGGCAAGCCGCGCCTGCCGCTGTTCCCGACCCCGGACGGCATGTCGCTGGACGACTATCTCGTCGTCATGGCCAAGGACGGCCTGGAGAAGCGCCTGGCGGTTCTGTTCCCGGACGAGGCGGTGCGCGAGGCGAAGCGCCCGGAATACTACGCGCGGCTGGAGTTCGAGACCGGCACCATCATCAAGATGGGCTTCCCCGGCTACTTCCTGATCGTGGCGGACTTTATCAACTGGGCGAAGAACAACGGCGTGCCGGTCGGGCCGGGTCGCGGTTCGGGCGCCGGTTCGCTGGTCGCGTATGCGCTGGGCATTACCGACCTCGATCCGCTCAAGTACGCACTGCTGTTCGAGCGTTTCCTGAACCCGGAGCGGGTGTCGATGCCCGACTTCGATATCGACTTCTGCCAGCACGGCCGCGATCGCGTGATCACGTACGTGAAGGAGAAGTACGGCAAGGACGCGGTGTCGCAGATCGCCACCTTCGGCACCATGGCGGCGAAGGCCGCGGTGCGCGACGTCGGCCGCGTGCTTGACCTTGGCTATGGCTTTGTCGACGGCATCGCCAAGCTGATCCCGTTCAAGCCCGGCAAGCTGGTCACCATCGAGGAAGCGAAGAAAGAAGAGCCGCTGCTGACCGAGCGCGAGAACAACGAGGAAGAAGTGCGCCAGCTGCTGGAGCTGGCGCAGCGCGTCGAAGGCATGACGCGTAACGTCGGCATGCACGCCGGCGGTGTGCTGATCGCGCCCGGCAGGCTGACCGATTTCTGCCCGCTGTACACGCAAGGCGCGCAAAACGACGGCATGAGCGGTGTCGTCAGCCAGTACGACAAGGACGACGTCGAGGCCGCCGGCCTGGTCAAGTTCGACTTCCTGGGCCTGACCACGCTGACCATCCTGGACTGGGCCGAGCGCTATATCCGCCGCCTTGACCCGAGCAAGGCCGACTGGAACTGCAGCCACATCCCGCTCGATGACGGCCCCGCCTTCGACATCCTCAAGACCGCCAATACGGTCGCCGTGTTCCAGCTGGAAAGCCGCGGCATGCAGGGCATGCTGAAGGACGCCAAGCCTGACCGCTTCGAGGACATCATCGCGCTGGTGGCGCTCTACCGCCCGGGCCCGATGGACCTGATCCCCAGCTTCTGCGCGCGCAAGCACGGCCGCGAGAAGGTGGAGTATCCCGATCCGCGCGTCGAACCCGTCCTGAAAGAGACCTACGGCATCATGGTCTACCAGGAGCAGGTGATGCAGATGGCGCAGATCATCGGCGGCTACTCGCTCGGCGGCGCCGACCTGCTGCGCCGCGCGATGGGCAAGAAAAAGCCCGAGGAAATGGCGCAGCACCGCGTCATGTTCCGCGAAGGCGCCGACAAGAACGGCCTCTCCTCGCAGCAGGCCGACGACATCTTCGACCTGATGGAGAAGTTCGCGGGCTACGGCTTCAACAAGTCGCACGCGGCCGCCTATGCGCTGCTGGCGTACTACACCGCCTGGCTCAAGGCCCACCATCCGGCCGAATTCATGGCAGCCAACATGTCGCTGGCCATGGACGACACTGACAAGGTCAAGATCCTCTACGAGGACTGCAGGCTCAACAAGATCGCGGTGCTGCCGCCGGACGTCAACGCGAGCGAATACCGCTTCGCGCCGACCGACCCCAAGACCATCCGCTATGGCCTGGGCGGCATCAAGGGCAGCGGGCAGGGCGCGATCGAAGACATCCTGTGCGCGCGCGAAGAGGGTGGGGCGTTCAAGGACCTGTTCGACTTCTGCGAGCGCGTCGACCGCCGCCAGGTCAACCGCCGCACCATGGAGGCGCTGATCCGCGCCGGCGCCTTCGACAGCCTGAACGACAACCGCGCCCAGCTGCTGGCTTCGGTGCCGATCGCAATGGAAGCCGCCGAGCAGAAGGCCGAGTCCGCCAACCAGGTCTCGCTGTTCGACCTGATGGGCGATGCCGGCGAAGCGCACCGCCCAGAACTGCTCGACGAACCGCGCTGGAGTCCCAAGCGCACGCTGCAGGAAGAAAAGCAGGCGCTCGGCTACTACTTCTCCGGCCACCTGTTCGACGCCTACCGCGATGAGGTGCGCCGCTTCAACAAGGGCACGCTGGCCTCGCTGGAAAAGGAAGTGCAGGGCAACGGCGGCGGCTTCGGCCGCGACGTGCGCGGCAAGACCATCGCCGGCGTGATCTCGGGCGTCCGCACCCAGATGACCCAGCGCGGCAAGATGCTGATCGTCACGCTGGACGACGGCACCGGGCTGGTCGAGATGACGGTGTTCAACGAGGTCTTCGACGCCAACCGTCAGATGTTCCGCGAGGACGAGCTGCTGATCGCTACCGGCAATGCGCGGCACGATACCTTCACTGGTGGCGTGCGCTTTACCGCGGAATCGGTGATGGACCTGACCGCGGCACGGATCCGGTTTGCGACGGCCGTGCGTCTGGCGATGAACGGCAATTCTTCGACCGGGATGCTGCGCGAACTGCTGATGCCGCACCTGGCGCGCGCCACCGGCGCGCAGGGATTGCCAGTGCGGATCGGCTACCAGGCCCGGACCGCGTTGTGCGAAGCCGTGCTGGGGCAGGAGTGGCAGGTGGTACCGTCCGACGAAGCGCTGGGCGCGCTGCGGCAGGCGCTGTCACCAGAGAGCGTGAATACGCTCTACGAATAACGCCGCACCGGCGGCGTGCTCAGGCGCGCCGCGCGGCCATCGCCTGCCCCGCCAGTGCCAGCAGGCTATCGACGTGGCTGCCGATGCGCGGATCGTAGTCCAGCATGGACATCGGCTGCGCCAGCCTCGCCTGGCCGGACTGCGCGGCCTGCACGGCGGCGCGGATGGCCTGGTCGAGCGTATCGGCGCGCTCGCGAGCGAACGCATGGACGGCCTGCGGCCGGATCACTTCCAGGCAGGCGATATTGTCGGCAAACACCAGCGGTGTGCCGCACAGCACGGATTCCACGCCAACCAGTCCGAACGGTTCATAGCCCGATGCCAGGATGGTGAAGTCCGCGGCGCGGTAGAGCGCGTCAATACGGCTGCTGTAGCCTAGCTCGCGCACGCGCGGGATGGTGCGCCCGACCGGGCGGCCCGCCACTGCCAGCGTAATCGGCAGGCTGGATTTCGAGAAGTAATCGGCCAGCAGGTCGAATCCCTTGCGGGCATGCCCCGACGACGGAAACAGGAACACGACCTCATCGTCGCCAAAACCGAACTCGCTGCGCAGTGACGCGCGCGTGGCGTCGTCGACCGGCGAAAAGCGCTTCGTGTCGACCGGCGGGTAGAGCAAGTGCACCCGGTCTTCCGGTATCCCGTACAGCTCGACCACTTCGCGCCGCATCAGCGCCGAGTGCGCCACCACGCAATGCGCGCCGGCGTACTGCGCGCTTTCGAGATCGATCTGCCAGCGATCGGAGCGGCGCGGCGGCGTGCCGCGCGCGGCCAGGTAGCCGCGATGGGTGCCGCCGCAGATGGCGATGTCGGATCCCCGCACGCGATTGCAGCCGATCAGCACCGCATCGGCGGGCAGGCGTGCCTGCAGGCGCCAGGAGAAATAGCGGTCGCGCAACTTGCCCGGCAGCCACGAGACCACGATCCGGTGCGGCTCGATGCCGGACGCTTCCGCCACCCCGGCATCGAAGCGGCGCGCGTAGACCGACACCTCGGTGCCCGCGTGGCTGGCCATGGCCTGGCTGATGTCGAGCGCATAGCGCTCCAGGCCGCCGCCGGCGCCGAAGCGGTTGCAGGAAATGCCAATTTTCATCGGTGGATGCAGTGAGAGGGTGGGGCGTCAGGCTTCACCGCGTACCCGGGCGCTGTCCGCGGCGTGCAGCAGCGCGAGCTTCGCGTACTTGTAGTAGCTCGCCTGCGCGTTCATCAGCGCGACGCCGAAGCCCGCGCTGCCATCGAGGAAGCCGCGCTTGAACACGTAGGTGCGGATGAACGCCCACAGACCGTGGCCCGCGGCCGAAGCCACCGAGCTGCGCTTGCCGCGCGCGTAGGCCTGCTGCGCACCGGCGCTGGAGTAGCTGTCGATCTTGCGCAGCACGTCCGACAACGAACGGTAGCTGTAGTGGATCAGCGGCTCGCGCAAGCGGGTCACAGGATCGTCCACCTTCAGGTGTTCATGGACCAGGTCTTCGGTGAAGCGGCCGCGGCCGTTGCGGAACACGCGCGTGACATAGTCCGGATACCAGCCGGCATGGCGCACGAAGGTGCCGCAGAACGCGGACAGGCGCGGCAGTGCCAGGGCCTGGGCATCGGGCCGGGCGATATGCCGCAGGATTTCATCGCGCAGCGCAGGCGTGACGCGCTCGTCGGCATCCAGGCTGAGAATCCAGTCGCCCTTGGCGGAATTGACCGCGCGGTTCTTTTGCGAGCCGAATCCCGGCCAGTCGTCGGTCTGGATCACAGTGGCGCCGGCAGCACGCGCAATGGCCACCGTGTCATCCGAGCTTGCCCAATCCACTATAATCGCCTCTTCGCACCAGGATACGCTGTCGAGGCAAGCCCCGATATTGTGAGCTTCATTCCTGGTAATGATGACGGCCGAGACTTTCATGGAGTATGGGCGGCACCCCTGTCGGGCAGACCGACGAGCCGCCGGCGTCGCCAACAGCCGGCGCTGATGGAAGATCGCGTATTCTACCGCACCGGCGCAGTGGTCCCGGCGCCGCCTGAGGGTTGCCGCAGGCCAGCCAGCCTTGCCCCGGCGCCGTTTTCTCCAATCGCGAACTTGATGATAAGAGCACATTTGTCCCGATTTACAGGGATGGAAAAAGTCTTCTCCCTGGTGGCATGTGCCGCACTGATCTCCTTTCCCATCCTGCTGCTGACCTATCCTTCGGCGGCCAATGCCGGTTTCAGCTTCCTGCTGCTGTGGTGCGTGTTGGCGCTGGCCGTGCAGCCCCGCGCCAGCCTGTGCGCCTGGGGGACGATGCTGCGCGAGCATTGGGCGGTGGCGGCGGCGATGGCGGCCTTGCCGGCGGCCTTCCTGCTGCGCCAGGTAGTCAGCGGCGATGGCATGGACCTGCCCTATCTCTACCTGCGCTTCGCCTTGTTCGGGCTGCTGGCCTGGGGTCTCGCACTGCTCGACCGGCGTGCGCTGCAGGCCGTGCAATGGGGACTGGTGGTGGGTGCCATCGTTTCGGCGATCTGGATATACACGGCAACCGCCGGCGGCCGGCCGGACCATGTCGGCATCAACAACATCATTCCCTTTTCCAATCTGTCTCTGCTGATGGGGATGCTGGCCATGATTTCGATTGGATGGGACCGGCGCGGCCAATGGCTTTCGATGGCTCCCAAATTGCTGGCCGGCGCGGCCGGGGTCTATACGTCGTATGCCAGTGCGACACGTGGCGGCTGGCTCGCCATCCCCGTGCTGCTGCTGATCGCGATCACCATCATGCGCAAATGGACCATCCGCGCCCGCGCCGCTTTGCTGGCGGTCCTGGTGGGAGGCATGGCGGTAGCCGGATACTGCAGCGATGTCGTCCGCAAGCGTGTGAATGAGGCGGTCGCCAATCTCAATGCCGCGGTCTCGTCACCGGGCATCGATGCGGCCGTAGTGACGCACCGCGGGCTGGATACGTCGGAGGGCTGGCGCCTGCAGCTGTGGAAGGCCTCGCTGCGCATGCTGGAAACGCACCCGATGACTGGCGTGGGACCGGACGCATTCGAGGCCAACCTCAAGGCCATGGCAGCAAGCGGAATCATCACGCCTGCAACCACCCAGTTCGCGCACTCGCACAACGATGTGCTGTACATCGCGGCAACGCAGGGGATTCCCGGGGTGCTTGCGGTACTTGCGCTATACCTCGTGCCGGCAGGCTTTTTCCTGCGCCATCTGCGCAGCCGCGACATGGTCACACGCACCGCTGCCACCATGGGGCTCGCCATCAGCATCGGCTTCCTGCTGTTCGGGCTGACCGAAGCGATGTTCTTCATCGCAATGACCAATGCCTTCTACACGCTGATGATCGCGACCTGCTTCGCCATCGTGGTCGCGCAGCGCGAGGCACCGGAGCTGCCGGCACGGCCGGGCGCACGGGCGGTGGCGGCATGATCGGCGCCTACGTCATCAACCTGGCGAGCGCGGGCTCGCGCCGGCAACGCATCTCCGCGCAGCTTGAACGCCTTGGAGTGCCGTTCCAGGTTTTTGCTGCCGTGGACGGGCGCGCGCTTCCTGAACACGACGTGGCGCGCCGCTACGATGCGGCCGCGGCAGCGGTGCGGTACCGGCCCATGAGCCGCGGCGAGGTCGGGTGCGCGCTGAGCCACCTCGGCGTATGCCGCCAGATGCTGGAGGACGGCGCGGCATTTGCGCTGGTGCTGGAGGACGACGCCTTGCTTGGCGATGACCTGCCGGCGGTACTCGCCGACCTCGAGGCCCGCCTCGACCCGGACCGTGCGGAAGTGGTACTGCTGTCCCACGTTGACAAGTACACCCGCTGGGGCACGCGGCCGCTTGGCCACGGGCGCAAGCTGGTGCGGCGCTACGGCGAATGGTGGCGGGCGCATGGCTATGTGCTGACGCGGGCCGCGGCCGAGCGCCTGCTGGCGGGGCTGCAGCCGGTCTGGTGTGCTGCCGACTACTGGTCTGCCTTCGAGAAGCAGGGCATGGTGACGGTGCGTGCCGTGGTCCCGTATTGCATCGGGCTGACCGAACTGGCGCAGGACTCCGCGCTGGAAGGCCATCGTGCCGATCTCGATGCCAGCGACAAGGCGCGGCGCAGCATCGGCTATTATCTGCGCCGCTACGTCTACCAGCGATTCCTGTTCCAGGTCTTCGTCCGGCCTTTCCTGCGCGTAGCGCGGCAGAAGCGGCCGGGATAGAGGCCTGGCCAGACGCCGGACAAGCCCCGACGCTGCACTCATACAGAAAGACATTCAGTGACCACATCCAAACCGCCCATTTCGCCCGGCGCCACCGTGCCCTCCAGCATGGCCAGCCGGCTCTGGTCTTACCTGCGTCCCGAGCTGCGCGTCTTTGTCGGCGCCATCATCGCCATGGCGGTGGTCGCGGCCAGTGAAGGGGTGATCCCCAAGGTCGTCAACGATTTGCTCGACAAGGGTTTCGGTGGCGACTACGCCGGCACGCTGTGGCATGTGCCTGCCATCCTGACCGGCGTGGCGCTGATCCGGGGTGTGGCGCAGTTCGCTTCCGGCTATCTGCTGAACCTGATCTCGAACCGCGTGCTGCTGAAGATGCGCATGCAGATGTTCGAGCGCCTGCTGCATGCGCCGGCGGGGTTCTTCCACCGCAACACGGCGGCATCGCTGATCAATGCGGTAATCTTCGAGGTCAACCAGGTGCTGCAGATCCTGACCAGTGTGTTTATCACGCTGGTGCGCGATTCCCTGACGGTCGTGGCGCTGCTGATTTACCTCTTCTATACCAACTGGCGCCTGACGCTGATCGTGGCGGTGATCCTGCCGGTGATCGGCTATCTGATGTCGAAGATCAACCGCCGGCTGCGCAAGCTCAACCGCGACCACCAGACCTACACCAACAACGCTGCCTATGTGGTGGAAGAGGCTGTTGGCGGCTACAAGGTGGTCAAGCTGCATGGCGGCGAGCAGTACGAGCTGTCGCGCTTCCGCACCGTTGCCGAGCGGCTGAAGAATTACTCGATGCGCATGGCGGTGGCCGGCGGCTTGAACCAGCCGGTCACTGCGTTCCTGGCTGCGCTGGCACTGTCGGTGATCATTACCATTGCAATGGTGCAGGCCCAGGGCAACCAGACCACCGTGGGCGGCTTTACCGGCTTCGTGATGGCAATGCTGCTGCTGATCTCGCCGCTGAAGCACCTGACTGACATCAACCAGCCGCTGACGCGCGGTATTACCGCCGCCGAGATGATCTTCCGGCTGATCGACGAGCCGATCGAGCCGCAGGATGGTGGCAAGGCTATCGGCCGCGCGCGCGGCGAACTGGCCTTCGAGGGCGTCGGCTTCCGCTATGGCGAGGCACAGCGGCCCGCGCTGCAGCAGATCGACTTGCGCGTGAGCCCGGGCGAGGTGGTGGCGCTGGTGGGGCCGTCGGGAAGCGGCAAGACCACGCTTGTTAACCTGGTGCCGCGTTTCTTCGACCCGACCGAGGGGCGCATCCTGCTGGATGGCGCGCCGCTCGGCGATCTGGCATTGAAGGACCTGCGCAACCAGATCGCCTTTGTCAGCCAGGACGTGGTGCTGTTCAACGATACGGTCGCCGCTAACGTGGCGTATGGCGCGCATGGCGAAACCGAGATCGACATGGCGCGCGTGGAGCGTGCGCTGGCGGCGGCGTACCTGACCGAGACCGTCAAGGGGTTGCCTGACGGGCTCAACACCAATATCGGCGACAACGGCATGAAGCTGTCCGGTGGCCAGCGCCAGCGCCTGGCAATCGCCCGGGCGCTTTACAAGAATGCTCCGATCCTGATCCTGGACGAGGCCACCTCCGCGCTGGATTCGGAATCGGAACGCCAGGTGCAGGCGGCGCTGGAAGAATTGATGAAGGGCCGGACCACGCTGGTGATCGCGCACCGGCTGTCGACCATCGAGAATGCCGACCGTATCGCCGTGCTCGACCATGGGCGCGTCGCGGAGCAGGGTACCCACGCCGAACTGCTGGCGGCCAACGGCCTCTACGCCGGTTTGCACCGGATCCAGTTCGCGACCCAGTAAGGAACGGCGGCGCGGCGATCCTGCCGCGGCCATGACGAAAAAGGGGCCGGCACGTCGGGTATCGTGCCGGCCCCTTTTTTGGTTTCGCTGCTTGCAGCCGCTCAGCTGGGCGACGCCACCGGCGGCTGCTGCGCCATCACTTCGTCGATGGCCGCGAGCACCTGCTCGCGCGTCGGCACCACGCCATGCCCGCCCATCGAGACCGCGCGGCCCGGCGTGTTGACGCCATACAACTCGCGCGAGGTCGTCGTGAAAAGCAGCACGGTCGGGCGGCGCATCGCATCCGCGATATGCACGAAGCCCGTGTCCATGCCAACCACCAGGGACGACCTGCCCACCACCTGGGCCAGCCCGGTGATGCTGAGGCGCGGCATCACTTCCGCGCCGGGCACGCTCGCCGCGATAGTCTCGGCTTCCTTGCGTTCGGCATCGTTGCCCCACGGCACCAGCACGCGCAGGCCGCGTGCGGAGATTGCGCTGCCCACGGCAATCCAGTCAGCGATCGGCCATTTCTTCTCTTCGCTCGAGGTGGCGTGGAACAGCATCGCGTATTGGCCCTTCGCCGCGAAGGCGGGCGTATCCCCGGACATCTCCAGTCCGTAGTGCATTTCCTTTGTGAGCTCATAGCCGAAAGCGCGGCTGACCGCGCGGCGCATGCGCTGCCTGGCGCAATCCTCTTCGATCACGGGCTGGAACACATGGTTATAGCCGAAGCGCGCACCACTTTCGCCCAACTCCGCCACCGGATAGCCCCACCGGTGTCGCGTGCGCGCCAGCCGCGTCACGATCGCGCTCTTGTACACGCCATGGACGTCCAGCACCGCATCGTACTTCTCGCGGCGCAATTCGCGCAGTGCGCGGAAGATCTCCCGCAGCCCGGCCCAGCTGCGTGCCTTCTTGAAGTTGCGCAGCGGCGCAGCGATGACACGTTCGATATTGGGGTTCCAGCGGGGCACGTCGGCGCAGTAGGAATCGGCGATCCAGTCGATCTTGACCCCAGGGAATGCGCGCTGCAGGTCGGCGACCAGCGGCAGCGTGAACACCATGTCGCCCAGCGAGGTCAGCTTGACGATGAGAATACGTTTCATCGGGAAGGTATGGCGCATGCGGCCAAAGGGCGCTCGCGTTGTTCAGGAAGGGACGTAGTATGCCTTATCCAGTCGACCTCTGGTTTTGAGATGCATGAGCAACATGTGCCCGGCCTTGACCCTGCAATCCGGTAAACTTTGGAGCGCTAGATACAAGAATTAGGATCGACGAAGTCGACGAGAACGCATCGCCATCAGGAGACCACCATGCCCGACACCGCTTTCCCCATCAGCCGCTACCCCGTTCCCGCCCTCAAGGACCTCCCCGACGACATCCGCGCCCGCATCCTGGAAGTCCAGGACAAAGCCGGCTTTGTCCCCAATGTCTTCCTGGCGCTGGCACACCGCCCCGACGAATTCCGCGCCTTCTTTGCCTATCACGACGCCCTGATGCTGAAGGAAGGCGGGCTGACCAAGGGCGACCGCGAGATGATCGTGGTGGCGACTTCCGGCGCCAACCAGTGCCTGTATTGCGTGGTGGCGCATGGCGCGATCCTGCGGATCTACGAGAAGAAGCCGCTGGTGGCGGACCAGGTCGCGGTGAACTACCTGAAGGCCGATATCCCGCCACGCCAGCGGGCCATGCTCGATTTTGCGATGAAGGTGTGCGAGGCGTCGCATGAAGTCGGCGACGCGGATTTTGCCGCGCTGCGCGAACACGGGTTTTCTGACGAAGACGCGTGGGACATCGCCGCGATCACCGCGTTCTTCGGGCTGTCGAACCGGATGGCCAACACCATCAGCATGCGCCCGAACGACGAGTTCTACCTGATGGGCCGCGTGCCCAAGGGGAAGTAGGCCGCAATACAGGCAACTGGGCCGGGGAAGCTCAGCGCACCTCGGCGCAGTTTCCGCTCTTGGGGTCGAACAGTACCGGCCAGGCCTGTTCGTAGATGCCCGGCGTACAGTATTTCTCGCAGCGGTTATGCGCCAGTGTCACGCGGCGCGGATCCTGCCACACCAGCAGCTTGCACTGGCTGCCGTCGATGGCCTGCAGTTCGATGTGCGGCGTCGTGCGAACCTGGCGGAACTGCACCAGGTTGAACTCGCAGCTGCCGCGCCGCGACACCCACAGTTTCCATTTCAACGCCTCCACCTTGTTGGCGGTGACGTCCATCAGCGCGTCCTCGCGGAAGCCGTCTTCCTCGGTGCGCTTGCATGCGCCGGCAATGGTGATGGTCTTGTGGGCGATCGGCGCCGCGCGTGCCTTCGGGGGCGGCGCTTCGGCAACGGGCGCGGCGGGGGGCGGCGGGGGCGGCCGGCGCTGCGCGACCGGCAACGGCACGCAGGCGGCGGTGCCCAGCAGGACGGCCAGCAGACAGGCCCCATGTTTCGTGGCGTTCATGCCGGACTCCTTCTCGCAACCCTCAACCTTCGTTTAGTTATAGCGGATCGAAGTCGAAATAGGAGTAGGACCATCCCGCACCATGGGGTCAGGCCCGGCCTACATCAGGATGATGTCGTACTGTTCCTGGTGGAAGGTCGATTCCACCTGCAAGGAGATCGGCTTGCCGATGAAGTCGCCCAGCATCGCCAGGTGCTGGCTTTCCTCTTCCAGGAACAGGTCGATGACTTCCTGCGAGGCCAGGATGCGGAACTCGCGCGGATTGAACTGGCGCGATTCGCGCATGATCTCGCGCAGGATGTCGTAGCAGGCGGTGCGCGGCGTCTTCACCTGTCCCTTTCCCTGGCATACCGGACATTGCTCGCACAATACGTGCGCCAGCGACTCGCGCGTGCGCTTGCGTGTCATCTCCACCAGCCCGAGCTGCGAGAAGTTGTTGACCGTGATGCGGGTGCGGTCGCGCGACAGCGCGCGCTTGAGTTCGGAGAGCACCGCTTCGCGGTGCTCGACATTCTCCATATCGATGAAATCGATGATGATGATGCCGCCGAGGTTGCGCAGCCGCAGTTGCCGCGCGATGGTGTGGGCCGCCTCCAGGTTGGTCTTGAAGATGGTGTCGTCGAAGTTGCGCGCGCCGACATAACCGCCGGTGTTGACGTCGATCGTCGTCATCGCCTCGGTCTGGTCGATCATCAGGTAGCCGCCCGACTTCAGGTCGACCCGGCGCGACAGCGCCTTCTCGATTTCGGCGTCGATATTGAACAGGTCGAAGATCGGGCGCTCGCCGGTGTAGTGCGACAGCCGTGACAGCACTGCCGGCGTGTACTCCTTGGCGAACTCCACCAGCATCTGGTAGTTCTCGCGCGAATCGATCTGGATTACGCCGGTGGCGTCGTTGATGAAGTCGCGCAGCACGCGCTGGGCCAGGTTCAGGTCCTGGTAGAGCAGCGCCGGCGCCGGCAGCGTGGTGGCGTTCTGGCGGATCGTGCCCCAGATCTTGCGCAGGTAGGCGATGTCGTTGCCAAGCTCCTCGTCGGTCGCTTCCTCCGCGATGGTGCGTACGATAAAGCCGCCGCGCTCATCGGCTGGCACCAGGCCCTGCACGCGGCTGCGCAGCGCTTCACGGTCCACTTCGCCTTCGATGCGCTGCGAAATGCCGATATGCGGATCCTGCGGCAGGTACACCAGCGTGCGCCCGGCGATGCTCACCTGCGTGGACAAGCGCGCGCCCTTGGTGCCGATCGGGTCCTTGATCACCTGCACCATCAGCGCCTGGCCCTCGAACAGGGTCTTCTCGATCGCCAGCTGCGGGGTGCCGCCGTTGCGGTCGTTGTCGCGCGGGTGCCAGATATCGGCCACGTGCAGGAACGCGGCGCGCTCCAGGCCGATGTCGATGAAGGCGGACTGCATGCCGGGCAGCACGCGCACTACCTTGCCCAGGTAGATATTGCCGACCAGCCCGCGCGTGAGCGTGCGTTCGACGTGCAGTTCCTGGACGGCAGCCTGCTGCACGATGGCAACGCGCGTCTCCTGGGGCGTGATGTTGACGAGGATGTCTTCAGTCATAGCGGTGAAACGCGGTCGCCGGTGGCCCGGCGGAATTGGGGTTGCCCGGCGCGGCCGGGTCTTGTCCTGGGCGGCGGCGTGGCCGGGGTTCAGAACTGCAGGCGGGCCTGGCGAAGTAACGCCGCCGTCTCAAACAAGGGCAAGCCCATGATACCTGAATAGCTGCCCGCGATCCGCTCGACGAATTCGGCCGCGCGGCCCTGGATCCCGTACGCGCCGGCCTTGCCGAGCGGCTCGCCGCTGGCGACATAGCGGCTGATCTCGTCCGGTTGCATCGGGCGGAAGGTCACTTCGGAGACCGACAGCGCGTGGTGCATGCCCAGGGTGGAAACCACCGTGACCGCCGTGAGCACGCGGTGCGTGCTGCCGGCCAGCGCGGCGAGCATGGCCTGCGCGTCGGCGGCATCATCGGGTTTGCCGAGAATGCGGCCGGCCAGGCAGACGGTGGTGTCGGAAGTCAGCACCGGCGCGTCGGGCAGGGCACGGCGCTCGCGGCGGCGCAGCGCGGCTTCGGCCTTCAGCGCGCAGACGCGCTGCACGTAGTCGTCGGGAGTTTCGCCGGGCAGGACGGCTTCCAGCGCTTCGGCGTCCTCGTCGTCATCGGCAAGCAGCAGCTCGTAGCGTACGCCCAGCTGGGCCAGCAGTTCGCGGCGGCGCGGGCTTTGGGAGGCGAGGTAGAGGTAGTCGTGCATCGCGGCAAGCGGGGGCGGGCGGTGTGGGCCTGCCGGCGACGGGCCGGCAGTGGCGTGAATTGTAACGCCCGCGGGCGGCGCGGTTCCGTCTCAGGCGCGGTGGTAGGGGTGGTTCTGCGTGACCGACCAGGCCCGGTACAACTGCTCGGCCAGCAGCACGCGCACCATGCCGTGCGGCAGCGTCAGGCTGGACAGGCGGATCAGCGTACCGGCGCGTGCCTTCAGTGCCGGGTCGAGCCCGTCGGCACCGCCGATCAGGAAGGCGACATCGCCGCCCTCGCGCTGCCAGCCGGTCAGCTGCGCAGCCAGTTGCACGGTGGTGAAGTCGCGGCCGCGTTCATCCAGCGCGACGATGCGGCACTGCTTCGACAGCGAGCCCAGCACGGCGTCGATGCGCGCGGCCTCGCGCTGCATCACGGTGGCGGCGTTGTTGCTGGACGAGCGGGCTTCCGGCTTGACCTCGCGCAGCTCGATGCGCAGCTCGGGCGGCATGCGCTTGGCATACTCGTTGAAGCCGGTTTCGATCCAGGCGGGCATCTTGTGGCCGACGGCCACGATCACCAGTTGCATGGGGGCGGATTTGCGGCGGTGCGGGGGGCAGGGCAGGCGACGCGGCCGTCAGGCGGCCGCGCGGGGCATCAGGCCGAGCGGGTGGTGCGCTTGCGCGCGGCCGGCTTGGCTGCCGCGGTCCTGGTGGACGTCTTGCTTGCGGTCTTGCGTGCCGTGGTACCGGCGGCGGTCTTGCGCGGAGCGGCGGCGCGTGTACCGGCGGTCCTGGTGGCTGCGGTCTTGGTCGCAGTCTTGGTGGCAGTCTTGCGCGCCGGCTTGCGCACGGTGGCGATGGCGTCCGGGTCGGTATCCTCGTGGCCCATCGGCGGCGACGGCTCCTTCATGCCTTCGGGCAGGCGGGCCAGTGCCGGACGCAGGCTGCTGGCGCGGCGCGTCCCGCGCGCGGCCGGGACCTCGTCCTCGTCCTCGTCCATCGGCTCGCTGGCCTTGGCCAGGCTGCGGGCACCGGTGGCCAGCTTCATGCGCACCGGCTTGTCGCCCCAGATCTCTTCCAGGTTGTAGTACAGGCGCAGCTGCGGCTGCAGGATGTGGACCACGGCGTCGCCGCAGTCGACCAGCACCCATTCGCCGGTCTCCAGGCCCTCGACCGCCACGATATGGCCGCCGGCTTCCTTCACCGTATCCCGCACCGACGCCGCCAGCGCCTTGGTCTGGCGGTTGGACGTCCCGCTGGCAATCACCACCCGGTCGAACAGTTCGGTCAGGTGGCTGGTGTCGTACACCTTGATGTCCTGCGCTTTGACATCCTCGAGGCCGTCGACGATGGCGCGTTGCAGTTTACGAATATCCATGGTGTCTTCTTGTTCAGCTGAGATCGGTTGGGTGGTGGGCGCCGGTTGCGGGCAACCGGGTCAGGCCCTGGCCGGGGCGTCGCGGTACAGCCCGTGGCTGGCGATGTAGTGTGCCACGCCGGGCGGCAGTTGGTCATCTGCGGGTTGGCCGGCCGCCAGGCGCTGGCGCAGGTGGGTGGAGGACAGGTCAACGGCGAGCGTCTGGTCGATCCACATCCGGCCGGAGGGCGTGCATTGTATCAGGGTCGTGTCGGCCTGGCGCTGCGACAGCGCTTCCAGCACCGGCCCTTCCAGCGCGGCCAGCTCGAAGCGCGGGCGGGTGGCGGTGCACAGGTGGACGTGCGCGAACAACTCCTGCCAGCCGTGCCAGGTGTGCAGGCGCAGCAACTGATCGGCGCCCATCAGCCAGCACAGCGAGGCCTGGGGGCCGTATTCGTCGCGCAGCTGGCGCACGGTATCGATGGTGTAGCTGGGGCCGGCGCGCTCGACTTCCATGCGGCTGACGCGGACTCTGGCGCCGGTGTCGCCCAGGGCGGCGGCGGCCAGCTCGGTCATGGCCAGCCGGTCCGCGGCAGGCGTCACGTCGGTGCCCTTCTGCCACGACTGGCCGGTGGGGATCCACACCAGCTCGTCCAGGCCCAGGTGGTCGATGCACAGCCGCGCCAGCGCCAGGTGGCCGATATGGGGCGGGTCGAAGGTGCCGCCGAGGATACCCAGGCGGTAAGGTCGGGCGGGGAGGTCGCCCGCGTCGGCGGCGGGCGTGCGGTCTTGCACAGGATTGGCCATAGGTCTGCCGTCAGGCCCAGTCGCGTGCCGGCAGGAAGTCGGTGTACAGCGCCGCTTCGGCGCTGCCCGCTTCCGGTTGCCAGTCATAGCGCCACGTCACCAGCGGCGGCATCGACATCAGGATGGATTCGGCGCGTCCGCCCGACTGCAGGCCGAACAGCGTGCCGCGGTCGAACACCAGGTTGAATTCGACGTAGCGCCCGCGCCGGTAGGCCTGGAAGCCGCGCTCGCGCTCACCATAGGGCGTGTCCTTGCGCGCCTGCAGGATGGGCAGGTAGGCGTCCAGGAAGGCGTCGCCGACCGATTGCATCATCGCGAAGCTGCGCTCGAAGCCCAGCGCCGAGAAGTCGTCGAAGAAGATCCCGCCCACGCCGCGCGCCTCGTTGCGGTGCTTCAGGAAGAAATACTCGTCGCACCACTGCTTGAAGCGCGGGTAGAGCTCGTCGCCATAAGGCGCCAGCGCCTGCTTGCAGGTGCGGTGGAAATGGCTGCAGTCGTCAGCATTGCCGTAGTACGGCGTCAGGTCCATGCCGCCGCCGAACCACCAGACCGGCTCGGCGTCGGGTTTTACCGCCACGAAGCAGCGCACGTTCATGTGGACCGTGGGCACGTAGGGATTGCGCGGGTGGAACACCAGCGATACGCCCATCGCCTCGAAGCTGCGCCCGGCCAGTTCGGGCCGGTTGGCGCTGGCCGATGGCGGCAGGGTTTCGCCGCTGACGTGGGAAAAGCCCACGCCGGCGCGCTCCATCACCGCGCCGCCTTCCAGGATGCGGGTACGGCCGCTGCCGCGCAGGCGTTCGGTGGGCGGCTTCTCCCAGGCGTCGGTCAGGAATGGCTGGCCGTCGACGGCGCCGATGGCATCGGTGATGCGGTCTTGCAGGCCGAGCAGGTAGGCACGGACTGCCTGGGAATCGATCATGGTGGCTGAATCGGATAAACCGACGAATGGACCGGCCGGATGGCGGTCCGGCAGCCAGTCGGCTGCCGGGTACGTCACAGCATTGTCACGATTGTACCGGCTGGGGCGGCCTGTTGGACGCCCAGGGCCGCTGAGGCCCCGCCGGCGGCCAATCAGCGCTTGATGGCGCGGTAACCGATATCGGTCCGGTACTGCATGCCGTCGAACCGGATCTGCTCGACCGCGGCATAGGCGGCGCGCTGCGCGGCCTTGACGGTGTCGGCCAGCCCGACCACGCACAGCACGCGCCCGCCCGAGGTCAGCAGGGTGCCGTCCTTGAGCGTGGTGCCGGCGTGGAAGGTCACGCTGTCGTCGGTCTCGGCCGGGATGCCGGTGATGGCATCGCCCTTGCGCGGGTTGTCCGGATAGTTGTGGGCTGCCATCACCACGCCCAGCGCGGTGCGGCGGTCCCAGTCCAGTTCGATCGCGTCGAGCTTGCCGTCGACCGCGTGCTCCATCACGTCGACCAGGTCGGTCTTCAGGCGCGTCAGGATCGGCTGGGTTTCCGGGTCGCCCATGCGGCAGTTGAATTCCAGCGTCTTGAGGTTGCCGTCCTTGTCGATCATCAGGCCGGCGTACAGGAAGCCGGTGTACGGGATGCCGTCCTTCTCCATGCCGCGCACGGTCGGCAGGATGATCTCGCGCAGCGCGCGCGCGTGCAGCGCGGGCGTGACCACCGGGGCGGGGGAATAGGCGCCCATGCCGCCCGTGTTGGGACCGGCGTCGGCGTCCAGCAGGCGCTTGTGATCCTGGCTGGTGGCCAGCGCCAGCACGTTCTTGCCGTCGACCAGCACAATGAAGCTGGCTTCCTCGCCCTCCAGGAATTCCTCGATCACCACGCGCGCGCCGGCATCGCCCAGCTTGTTGTCGGCCAGCATCATGTCCACCGCGGTGTGGGCCTCTTCCAGCGACATCGCCACGACCACGCCCTTGCCCGCGGCCAGGCCGTCGGCCTTGATCACGATCGGCGCGCCCTGCGCGTCGATATAGGCATGCGCCTGGGCGGCATCGGAGAAGGTCTGGTAGGCGGCGGTCGGGATGCCGTGGCGCTGCATGAACGCCTTGGCGAAGTCCTTGGACGATTCCAGCTGTGCGGCCGCCTTGCTCGGCCCGAAGATGCGCAGGCCTTTGGCGCGGAAGATATCGACAATGCCGGCCGCCAGCGGTGCCTCCGGCCCGACTACGGTAAAGGCCACGCCTTCGCGCTCGGCAAAGGCGGCGATGACCTCAGGATCGGTCAGCGGAACGTTCTGCAGGCGCTTGTCGAGCGCGGTCCCGCCGTTGCCCGGCGCCACGTACACCACCTGTACCCTGGGGGATTGGGCCAATTTCCAGGCCAGCGCGTGTTCACGTCCACCCGAGCCGACAACCAATACTTTCATGATCCACTGCCAGAAAAGAAACAGATACTAAAAGGCGGCGGCCTGGTCTGTGTCCGGGCCGCCGCCATGGGGCTTGTTGCTTCAGCTTAGTCTTCGATCACCGCGTTGGTGAAGACTTCCTGCACGTCGTCGAGGTTTTCCAGGGCGTCGAGCAGCTTCTGCATCTTGGCCGCGTCGTCGCCGGCGAAGCTGACTTCGTTCTGTGGCTTCATTACCACGTCGGCCATTTCGGCCTTGAAGCCGGCGGCTTCCAGCGCGGCCTTGACCGCCGGGAAATCGTTGGGCGGGCAGGTCACTTCGATCGAGCCGTCGTCATTGGTGACGACGTCGTCGGCGCCGGCTTCCAGCGCGGCGTCCATCAGCTTGTCTTCCGGCGTGCCGGGGGCGAACAGGAACTGGCCGCAGTGGGTGAACATGAATGCCACCGAGCCTTCGGTGCCCATGTTGCCGCCATGCTTGGAGAACGCGTGGCGCACTTCGGCCACGGTACGGGTGCGGTTGTCGGTCAGGCAGTCGACGATGATGGCCGCGCCGGCCAGGCCGTAGCCTTCGTAGCGGATCTCTTCGTAGTTGGCGCCTTCCAGGCCGCCCACGCCGCGCTGGATCGCGCGCTGGATGTTGTCCTTGGGCATGTTCGCGTCCATGGCCTTGTCGATCGACAGGCGCAGGCGCGGGTTGGTGTCGGCATCGCCGCCGCCGAGCTTGGCGGCAACGGTGATTTCCTTGATCAGGCGGGTCCAGATCTTGCCGCGCTTGGCGTCAGCGGCGGCTTTCTTGTGTTTGATGTTGGCCCATTTCGAGTGACCGGCCATGATGCTCTCCGAGGCGGAAAAGGTGTTATGCGGTGATGGAATGCGGGATGCCAGGCGCGGGCGCCAGGTGACGTATATGCCTGGCGGCTGGCTATAATCAGCCGAGGATTTTATCACGCGGGCCTGCCCGCGCCGCTGCCGTGGCGAGTCCCGCGGCACTTGCTACCAGGAAGACCATGGCCGACCCCATCCTTATCGCCAAGAACGCCGAACACGAGCTGGTGCTGCTGCCGCAGATGGGCAACCGGCACGGCCTGATCACGGGCGCCACCGGCACCGGCAAGACCGTCACGCTGCAGACGCTGGCGCAGGGTTTTTCGCGTCTGGGCGTGCCGGTGTTCATGGCCGACGTCAAAGGTGACCTGACCGGCATTTCCCAATCCGGCCAGCTGTCGGACAAGCTCAGGCAGCGCCTGGCCGACCTTGGCCTGCCGGAGCCGGCATGGGGCGGGTGCCCGACCACGCTGTGGGACGTGTTCGGCCAGAAGGGCCACCCGGTGCGCGCCACGGTCTCGCACATGGGCCCGCTGCTGCTGTCGCGCATGCTGGAGCTCAACGACACCCAGCAGGGCGTGCTCAACCTCGTGTTCCGCATCGCCGACGCCAACGGCCTGCTGCTGCTCGACGCCAAGGACCTGCGCGCGATGCTGCAGTACGTGGGCGACAACGCGTCGCAGTTCACGACCGAGTACGGCAATATCTCCGCCGCCTCGGTCGGCGCGATCCAGCGGGGGCTGCTGGCGCTGGAGTCGCAGGGCGGCGATGTCTTCTTCGGCGAGCCGATGCTGAACCTGGAAGACTTCATCCAGACCGAGAAGGGCCAGGGCGTGGTCAATATCCTGGCCGCGGACAAGCTGATGAACTCGCCGCGGCTGTACGCGACCTTCCTGCTGTGGATGCTGTCCGAGCTGTTCGAGAAGCTGCCCGAGGCCGGCGATCTCGACAAGCCCAAGCTGGTGTTCTTCTTCGACGAGGCGCACCTGCTATTCAATGACGCGCCCAAGGCGCTGCTCGACAAGATCGAGCAGGTGGTGCGGCTGATCCGCTCCAAGGGCGTGGGTGTGTATTTCGTGACGCAGAACCCGGTCGACATTCCGGACACGGTGCTGGGCCAGCTGGGTAATCGCGTGCAGCATGCCCTGCGCGCATTCACGCCGCGCGACCAGAAGGCGGTCAAAGTGGCGGCCACCACCATGCGCGCCAACCCCAAGCTGGACCTGGAAACCGCGATCGGCGAACTGGGCGTGGGCGAGGCGCTGGTGTCGTTCCTGGACGCCAAGGGCACGCCGTGCGTGACCGAACGCGCCTGGGTGCTGCCGCCGGGCAGCCGCATCGGCCCGGCGACCGACGAGGAGCGCAGGCAGCTGATCGCAAACTCGCTGGTCGCGGGAACCTACGAAACGGCCGTGGATCGCGAATCGGCTTACGAAAAGCTGCGCGGCAGCGTGCCGACGGTTGCCAATGGCAAGGGCAAGCAGCCAGAAGCCAAACCGGAAGCCGAACAGGACAGCGGCTGGCTCGGCACTGCCGGGGATATCTTCGGCACGCTGACCAAGGGCACCGGCAAGAGCGGGCGCGGCGATTCGATCCTGGAGTCGATGGCCAAGTCGGCGGCGCGCACGGTGGGGTCGCAAGTAGGCCGCGAGTTGATTCGTGGCGTGCTGGGCAGCCTGCTCGGGAAGAAGAAGTAGAAGACCCGAAGGGAACGAACAAGGGCCGCGCAGTGCGGCCCTTTGTTTTCAGTGGCGCTGGGCGCCTTGCCGGGCTTTCGCGGCCTCCGCGTCCTCGCGCATCTTGCGCGCAAACATCCGCGAGAAGAACCAGCCCATGCCGATGATGAAGACGATCACGCCCAGGCTCATCAGGCCGGTGCTGGTGCTGAAGAGAATCTTGAAGGCTTCCATGGCGGGCTCCCTGGTTGGCGGCATTGGGTTGGTCGCATGTGCCGGCGGAAGAACCGCCAGCGACTGCCGCCAGTGTAGGGAGCCACGTGGCGCGGGCTATTGAGGCTGGTCAAGCCCGCGCGAGGCCGGCGCCTGTCAGTTCTTGGTGCCGAACAGCCGGTCGCCCGCGTCGCCCAGGCCCGGTACGATGTACGCATCCGCATCCAGGTGGCTGTCCAGCGAGGCCACGTACAGCTTGACGTTCGGATGCGCCTTCTGGAACACCTCCACGCCTTCCGGTGCCGCCACCAGCGCGACGAAGGTGATGGCCTCGTCCTTGACGCCGCGGCGCTTGAGCACTTCGACCGCATGCACGGCCGAGTAGCCGGTGGCCACCATCGGATCGCACAGGATAAAGCTGCGGTCTTCCAGGTCAGGCAGCCGCACCAGGTATTCGACCGGGCGGTGCTGCTCGTCGCGGTACACGCCGATATGGCCGATGCGCGCGGACGGGATCAGCTCCACCAGGCCATCGCTCATGCCCACGCCGGCGCGCAGCACCGGGACGATGGTCAGCTTCTTGCCGGCGATCACCGGGGCATCCAGTTCCACCAGCGGCGTGTCGATGCGGCGCGTGGTCAGCGGCAGGTTGCGCGTGATCTCGTAGCCCATCAGCAGCGTGATCTCGCGCAGCAGCTCGCGGAAGGTGCGCGTGGACGTTTCCTTGTCGCGCATGTGCGAGAGCTTGTGCTGGATCAGCGGGTGGTCGAGGATGAACAGGTTGGGAAAGCGCGGATCTTGTTTCATGGCTGGCGGCGAGGGCTCGGCGGGGATAGGGGCAAGCGGCTGGAGCGGGCGGCCGGGTCGGGTGGATCCAGCCGCCGCGCCGTTGTAGCCGGATTGTAATGGAAGCGGGCCGCAGCGCGGCTGCGGCCCGGTCCCCGCCAAGCTTGGCCTTAACCGGCGCGCGTCAGTCCAGCGCGCGGTCCTTGGATTCGATATCCACCATGAAGATGGCGAATGCCGCCACGGCCAGGAACGACGAAAGCAGCCCGAGCGCCAGCGTGAACTGAGTAGCCATGATTGGCGCAATGATCGAAGGGGCGAACAGGCCACCGAATCGTGCCATTGCACCGGCGGTACCCATCCCGCTGGCCCGCAGGTCCGTCGGATACACCTCCGGCGTGAAGGCGTAGAGCGCGCCCCAGGTGCCCAGCAGCGCGAAGCTCATCAGCAGGGTGGAGCCGACGATCAGCGCGGTGGATGTGCCCAGGCTGTACAGCATGCAACCTGCGGCGCTGAGCAGCAGGAAGCCGATCAGGGTCGGCTTGCGCCCCCAGCGCTCGACGCCGTGCGCGGCGAGCGCGAAGCCGGGCAGCTGGACCAGCGCGAGCAGGATCAGGAAGACCTGGCCACGCATGAAGCCAAGGCCCTGTCCGGCCAGCTTCACCGGCAGATAGACAAAGACACCGTAGTAGGCGATCGAGATCAGCATCCACGCGGCGAGCAGGCAGATGCTGCGGCGCCGGCATCCGGCCGCGAACAGCGCGAACACCGATTTGCGCTCCATCTTCTGCGGCTCCAGCGCCCCGATTTCCACCGATACCCGGTTGGCTTTGGCAACGCGCTGAAGCACCGCGCGCGCCTCTTCCGAACGCCCCGATTTATTCAGGTAGAGCGGCGATTCCGGAACAAAGAACCGGACCACCACGCCGACCAGCGCGGGGAGGCCAGTGACGAGGAAGATCAGGCGCCAGGCATCATCGCCACGCGACAGCGCGACCAGCGCAAGGATGGCGAGCAGGATGGTGCCGACGGCCCAGAACGACTCAAGCAGCACCAGCCAGCGCCCGCGTCGGTCGGAGGGGAGAAATTCGGCCATCATGGTGTAGTCGACGGGCAGCGTGCCGCCCACCCCGATGCCGGTCAGGAAACGCAGCAGCAGGAGCCACTGGAAATCCGGGGCGAAGGCCGAGGCGACGCCGCAGATGGCGTCCAGGATCACCGCCATCATCAGCACCGGCCGGCGGCCGATCCTGTCCGCCAGCCGGCCGAACGCAAAGGCGCCGATCAGCATGCCGACGAAGAACATCGTCCCGGTCTGCAAGGCAGTCGGCACAGGGATGCCGAATGTCGTGGCAATGGAAGGCGCGGTGAAGCCGATCGACAGCACCTGCATCGCGTCGGCCAGCCAGACCAGGCCAAAGATGGCGAACAGCCGATACTGGAACCGGCCGACGCCGGCTGCGCGAATGCCTTGCTCGATCGTGATGGTTTGGGACGACGATGCCCGGGCGCTTGGCTGCGGGGGCGCGCCGACCGTTGCCTGCGGGATTGTCGTTGCTGCCATTGAGGAAATTGATGACGACATGTTGTCTACCTTGTCTTTATAGGCTGGATCTTGAATTCGGAAGCCCACGCGCCGCGTTGCGGCGAAGCATGGTGGCTACCCCAATCTAGCGAGGCCAGAACTGACCAGGTAGTCCTCTCGCAACACCTTCCTGATACTGATACGACATAGTCACTCCTTGTTGTCTACCCTTGGTTGTCCGGGCCCGAATTCCCAGTCGGCACGGCGGTGGACTATGCAAGCCCCGGGCCAGCGCTTCCGGTGATGTAAAGGGCCAATCTTGTGGTCTTCTTGTCTTGTCTGCCGCTCGTCTGCGCGGTTCTTGCGCCGTCCTTGTGCCGTCCTTCTGCCGGGAGGCACCGCGGCGCGGCTTTTGGTACCGATGCCGGCACTCATGTAGTGCGCACTACATGATCGTTCAGCGTAAGCTACATGAAACTGGCGGGCAAGGCCGAACTGCGGTTTCTCTCCTCGGGGTTTTCCCGCGCCTGGCGCGCAGTGCGCCGATATGTCGGCGCAGGTCTCCCTGCCCGGTGGCAAAGCGCCTTGCCAGGCACGGCACGGATACTGTCAGCATGGATGCGGAAGGCGCGGCAAGCGGCCGCGCAGGCCTCCGCTGGTCTTCAGTGCGCAGGCGCCGCGCGCAGCCGCGCGACGGTGTTCTCCAGGTCCTGCCAGGCGGGTTGGTCCGGGGCAAAGCGCGCGCGCAGGTACTGCACCAGCTGCGCGATCTGCCGGTCGTCGAAGGTGTCGGCATAGGCCGGCATCGCGCCCAGCTCGCTGTTGGGCGGCGCGGGCATGCCTTGCAGCAGCACCTGGATGACGTTGTCAGCCAGCTTGCTGTGCAGGTTGGTGTTGAGCGCGAGCGACGGCTTCACGCCGAACTGTGCGATGCCTTGCTCCGACTGGTGGCACACCGCGCAGGCGCTCTGGTACAGCCGTTCACCGGGTCCGCCGAGCGTGCGCGCGGCCTGCGCGCTGCGTTGCTCGATCTGCGCCGCCTGCGCGGCCAGCACGGAAGGCGCGGCGGAAGCTGAGGGCGAGCCGAACGACGCGACGTAATGCGCGATCGCGCGCACATCCGCTTCGGGCAGCTGCGCGAGTTCTTCCACCACAGGCGCCATGGGCCCGGCGGCTGCGCCATGATGCGGCGCATAACCGCCGCGCAGATAGGTGAACAGCGCCGCCTCGGTCCACGGCACCGGCGCGTGCGACAGCGCGGTCAGCGGCGGCGCTTCCCAGTTTTCGGCACTGCCGCCGGTCAGGTACTTGCGACCTCCCTGCTCGGCGCCGAGGGCGTTGCGCGGCGAATGGCAGGCGCTGCAATGGCCCAGCCCTTCGGCGAGATACGCGCCTCGGTTCCACTGCGCGGAGCGGGCGGGATCGGGCTTGAAGGGTTCGTTGCGATGGAACAGCAGGTTCCAGCCGGCCAGCAGGGGGCGCACGTTGAACGGGAATGCGAGTCGGGTCTGCGGTACCTCTGACTTCACGGGCTCGGCCGACATCAGGTACGCATACAGCGCCTGCATGTCGGCATCGCTGACCTTGGCGAACGCGGTGTAGGGGAAGGCCGGATAGAGGCGCCGCCCGTCGCGGTGGATACCCTCGCGCATCGCGCGCTCGAAGGCGGCGAACGACCAGTTGCCGATGCCGGTCTGCACGTCGGGCGTGATGTTGGTGCTGTAGACCGTGCCGAACGGCGTTTCCAGTGGCAGGCCGCCCGCGTTCTTCACGCCGCCGGGGGCGGTATGGCAAACCGCGCAGTCACCCGCCGCGGCCACCAGGCGGCCGCGCTCCAGCGTCGCCGCGGAATAGAAGCCGGGCCCGGGCGGTGCGACTGGCGCAATCGGCGCGCGCCACGGCATCAGCGTCGCGCACAGGCCGGCCGCGGTCGCGGCAGCGGCGGCGATCCAGCCGCGCTTGCTGCGCTTGCCGAAGCGCGTGTCCTCTGGCTTGTCTTCGCGCTCGGCCAGCGCCAGGCGGATGCGTTCGGCGCTGAAGGGCGGTGTGCGCAGGCGCACGCCGGTGGCATCGAAGATGGCATTGGCTACGGCGGCCGCGGCGGGCAGCGTATCGCCCGGGCCCGCGGCCAGCTGGTCGCGCCCGGTGAGCGCGCCGGCCAGGCGGACTTCCGGCAGCGCCGCGCTGGTAGCCACGGCGGGAAGCGATTGGCCGGCAGGCGCGTCCGTGGCGGGCCAGGTGTCGAAGGCCGGGCCGGCAGCGGTCAATCGCAGCGTGGCGTCGGCGACGGCCTGTTCCAGGGAGCGCGCAGCAGGTGCGGCTTGCGCGGGCGCCAGCGATTCGCTGTCATGCCCCACCGTCACGCGCGTGACCGCCAGTTCGCCGGTGGTGCCGTCGACTTCAACTTCGGCGACCCATGCCGACCAGGTCTGGCCGGCATCGTGGTCGACGGTGTGCGCATAGGCAAAGCCGCGACCGCGCCGCACGTTGCCGGCCGATGTGGCGGCATGCGGGGCGGATGGGATCCAGCCGGCGCGCTCGCTGACCTGCCTCACGAGGGCCGAGCCGCGCGCGTCGTCGAGGTGCGAGAGCCGCAGCGAGACCGGATCGGTCCCGGATGCGGCGGCAATTTCATCGAGATGGGATTCGCGCGCAAAGACATGGGCGCGCGCCGCGGCAAGCGGTGCGGCATCAAAGGCGGCCACGGCGCCGGCGGTGCCGACATCGACATCGGGAATGCGATACGGCGGCATGACCGCGCTGCCGCTGTCGCCGGTATCCGTGACGGGCGAGGCCGTATGCGTCAGCCACAGTGCCAGCGGCACGGACGGTGCCGCCGTGCCGGCCAGCGTTGCGGCGTAGGCGTCGATGGCATTGCCGCTTTGCGCAGTGTCGACGCGCACGGCGAGCTGCGCACCGGACAGGCCGATATCGTCGGCGCACAGCCGGCGCATCACGGGTTTGCCGGCGGCATGGGCCAGCAGTGCGGCGTCGGCGGCTGCGTGGTGAGCGAGCAGCGCCGGATCGCCGGCATCGGCGGGCGCCTGCCAGCCGGACAGCGCGACCTGTTGCGGCGCAATGCCCAGCAGCGCGGCCAGTTCTTCGCGCAGCGCGCCCGGGCGCGGAGTTGGCAGCCACACGTGCAGCATGCCGTCGCGCCAGTCCGCGATCGCGGTGCAGAACGCTTCGGTCCGGGTGCCGGCCAGGGGCCACTGGTAGTGCTGCGCGTGGCGCGTGGCGGCGCTGGCAAGCGCGCGGGTGGCGTCGCCGCGCTGCGCAACGGCGTGGCGCGGCACGGGAGCGTCGTCCGCGCGAGGCGGCGCCGACCAGCTTGCCTCCAGGGCGCTGATGGCATTGGCCGCCAGCGCATCGCTTTCCGCGACCACGCCGGCAAACCGGTTGCGCACCACGACCGCGCGAACCCCGGGCAACGCCAGGGCGGCATTGCGGTCCGCGCCGAGCAGGCGCGGTGCCAGCGCCTTGCCGTCGATCCAGCGCAGCCCTGGCGGCGTCAGCACATGGGCAACGAGACACATGGAAGCCGGCGGTGGTGCGAGTTCCGTCAAGGCGCCGGTTTCCACCGCCTGCCGTACGAGTTCCTGCTTCACGATGCCGCTCCCTCGCCGGCCTGCCGCATCAGCACCGCGGCGCGCTGCACCGCGCGCACGATTTCCACGTGCGTGCCGCAGCGGCACAGGTTGAAACGCAGCGCCTCGCGGATCTGCGCTTCATCGGGATCGGGATTTTGCGCGAGCAGCGCCTTGGCGGTCATGATCATGCCGTTCAGGCAATAGCCGCATTGCGCGGCCTGCTCGTCGATAAAGGCCTGCTGCACCGGGTCGGGATGCTCCGCCGTGCCCAGGCCTTCCAGCGTGGTGACCGCGTGGCCCACCGCCGCCCTGACCGGCAGCACGCACGAGCGCGCGGGCAGGCCGTCGACCAGCACCGTGCACGCGCCGCACTGGCCCAGCCCGCAACCGTACTTGGGGCCATTGCACGCCAGGTCGTTGCGCAGGATATAGAGCAGCGGCGTGTCAGGCGCCACGCTGAGCGTGTGCTCGGCGTGGTTGACTTGTAGCGTCAGGGGGCGAGGCGTGTTCATCGGGGGCGGCAGGTTGCAGATCACGCGGCGGGCACGCCGCGCCCCTTCGTGCGAGGGGTTGCAGCGTGCGGGTTCAGGTCAGGCCTAAGGTCTGGCGTTACGCCGCCGCGGACAGCGGCGCAGGCCCGGCCGACACCAGCGGCACGTTGAACACATCGTAGCCGAAACACCAGTCCGGGTTCTCGTTGCTGCGCAGCCACGTATTGTTGTGCGAGACCAGCTGGACCTTGCCGGCGCGTTCGGCGCGGTTGGCTTCATACAGCGCAAACGCGGCGGCGTAGTCATCCAGGCCGGTCTCGGTGAAGCAGCGCGTCAGCATGGCGGCATCCTCGATCGCCATCGCGGCGCCCTGTGCCATGTGCGGCTTCATCGGGTGGCAGGCATCGCCCAGCAGCACCAGGCGGCCGCGGCTCCACAGCGGCAGCGGGTCGCGCTCCAGCAGCGGCCACTTGGTCACTTCGACCGTGCCTTCGATCAGCGACTGCACGCCCTCGTGCCAGCCGTCGAACGCGGCGCGCATTTCCTCGATGCTGCTCGGCACCCAGCTCTTGCTCATGTCCCACTCGGGCTCGGGCACGCCGGTGACGTAGTAGATCTCGTCCAGCTTGCTGGTGTCGAAGTACACCATCATGTGGCGGTCGTCGGTCCACCACTTGGTGCAGCGCTCGTGCGTGAAGCCCTTGACGCGCGAGATCGGGAACACCGCGCGGTGCGCCACGTAGCCGGTGTACTTGGGGGGCTCGGCACCCAGCAGGGTTTCGCGGATGCGGGAGTTGACGCCGTCGGCGCCGATCACGATATCCGCCTGGTCCACCGTGCCGTCGGTGAAGCGCAGTTCGACCACGTCGCCCTGGTCAGTGACGCTTTCCAGCTTCTTGTTGAAGAACAGCGTGCCCGGGGCCACGGCGTCGGTCAGCAGCTTGTGGAAGTCGCCGCGGTGCACGGTCAGGTAGCTGGCGCCATAGTGCCGCTCCGCGTAGTCGCCCAGCGGGATCTGCGCGATCACTTCGCCGGTCAGGCCGTCGCGGCTGTACCAGTAGTCGGGGTGGCAGCCCATGTCGTTGAGCGCGTCCTCGATGCCGATGCGCCGCATGATCTTCATGACGTTGGGCCCCACGTGGATGCCCGCGCCCAGGCGCGAGAACGCCGGTGCCTGTTCATACAGCCTGACTTGGAAGCCGGCTCGCTGCAGCAGGGCGGCCGCGGCCGTTCCTCCGAGTCCGGCGCCGACAACTGCGATTCGCGGTTTGCCTTGCACGTTATTTCTCCTGGCAATGACACATGGGGTCGATGGGGGCTTGGTCGACCGATCTTGGTTGACCGTTGAAAACGAGTGTACACACTCAAAATATCAACAGCAAGAAAGAAAGTACCGATCCTATGGAAAACCCTTACGACATCATGATTCGTCATGAACATTGCTTGAATGTGGCGAATTAGTGCGCTAAAACAGGGATTGATTAATTAAGTATGCACTGAACGAGTGAATCTCGCACGGCACAGATTCTATTTGCCTAGATAAAGTGCGTACACTACAATCGATCGCAGCATGCAAGGCCATCCGGGCAGGGCAGGCGGGTAGACAGACAAACAGATGACGGAGTCGACAGTGCAGAAAGTTTTCCGAATCGGCCAGATCGTGCCGAGCTCCAACACCACGATGGAAACCGAGATCCCGGCCATGCTGGCCGCGCGCCAGCTGGTGCGTCCGGAGCGCTTCACCTTCCACGGCAGCCGCATGCGGATGAAGAAGGTGGTCAAGGAGGAACTGGCGGCGATGGATGCCGAATCCGACCGCTGCGCGGTGGAGCTGAGCGATGCCCGCGTCGATGTGCTCGGCTATGCCTGCCTGGTCGCGATCATGGCGATGGGCCACGGCTACCACCGCGTGTCCGAGCAGCGCCTGCAGGCGCACACCGCCGAGAACGGCGGCGACGCGCCCGTGATCACCAGTGCCGGCGCGCTGGTCGATGCGCTCAAGGTGATGGGCGCGAAGCGCATCGCCGTGGTGGCGCCGTACATGAAGCCGCTGACCGAGCTGGTGGTCGACTACATCCGCAATGAAGGCTACGAGGTGGTCGACTACCGCGCGCTGGAGATCCCCGACAACCTCGAGGTCGGCCGCCACGACCCGTCGCGGCTGCCGGAGATCGTCGCGCAGATGGATTTCGCCGATGCCGATGTCATCGTGCTGTCGGCATGCGTGCAGATGCCGTCGCTGCCGGCGGTGGCCAAGGTGGAGGCGATGACCGGCAAGCCGGTGGTCACCGCCGCCATCGCCACGACTTATGCCATGCTCAAGCGGCTGGGCCTGGAGCCGGTGGTGCCGGGCGCGGGCGCGCTGCTGTCCGGCGCCTACTGAAGGAGCCGGACATGACGACCAGCACCTTCCCCGGTACCTTCCTCTACGGCGCCAACGTCCATGCCAACGGCATCCGCCAGCACTACCTGCGCTATGGCGGCCAGGACGGCGCGCGCGCGCAGCGCGATGCCGTCATCATCGTGCCCGGCATCACCAGCCCGGCGGTCACCTGGGGCTTCGTCGGCGAGCAGTTCGGGCGGCAGTTCGATACCTATGTGCTCGACGTGCGCGGCCGCGGCCTGTCGCAGGCCGGCGCGGAACTGGACTACGGCCTCGGTGCGCAGGCGGCAGACGTGATTGCGCTTGCCGAAGCGCTCGGGCTGCAGCGCTATGCCATCGTCGGCCATTCCATGGGCGCGCGTATCGGCATCCGCGCCGCGCGCAGCAAGCCCGCTGGCCTGACGCGGCTGGTGCTGGTCGATCCGCCGGTATCGGGCCCGGGCCGCCGTGCCTATCCGGCACAACTGCCGTGGTACATCGATTCGATCCGGCTGGCGCAGCAGGGCATCGACGCGGAAGGCATGCGCCGTTTCTGCCCGACCTGGACCGAAGAGCAGCTGCGCCTGCGCGCGCAATGGCTGCATACCTGCGACGAGCGCGCGATCCTGGCCAGCTTCAACGGCTTCCATGAAGACGATATCCACGCCGACCTGCCGCGGATCGACGTGCCGGCCCTGCTGATGACCGCGGGCCGCGGCGACGTGATCCGCGAGGAAGACGTGCAGGAGATGCGCAAGCTGCTGCCCGCGCTGCTGGTCGCGCATGTCGCCAATGCCGGCCACATGATCCCGTGGGACGACGAGACCGGCTTCTACCGCGCCTTCGGCGACTTCCTCGGCGCTGCGCTGACCTGATCAAGGAGGGAACATGCCCGTAAGCGATTACGACCTGACGGCGGCGTGGAAGCAGGTGCTGACGCTGTCGAAGCTGCAGCCGGGGCAGACCGTCACCGTGCTGACCGGCGCGGCCACGCATCCGCAGACGCTGCGCACGGCGCTGGTGGCGGCGCAGTCGATGGGCGCCATCGTCAACCGGCTCGACCTGCCGCCGGTCAACGGCGAGAAGGCGCTCAGCCGCGACGCGCTGGCCTATCTCGGCACGACGCCGCTGACCGGCAATCCGGCAGCGATTGCCGCGCTCAAGGCCAGCGACCTGGTGCTGGACCTGATGACGCTGCTGTTCTCGCCCGAGCAGCACGAGATCCTGTCCGGCGGCACCAGAATCCTGCTGGCGGTGGAGCCGCCCGAGGTGCTGGCACGGCTGGTACCGACCGAGGCCGACCGCACCCGCGTCAAGGCCGCTACCGAGCGGCTGGGCAAGGCGCGCGAGATGCATATCGTGTCCGATGCCGGCGTGGACCTGCGTTGCCGCCTGGGTGAATTCCCCGCGATCAGCGAGTACGGCTTTGTCGACGAGCCCGGCCGCTGGGACCACTGGCCGAGCGGCTTCGTGCTGACCTGGCCGGACGAGGGCGGCACCAACGGCACCATCGTGCTCGACCGCGGCGACATCCTGCTGCCGATGAAATCCTATCTGCAGGCGCCGATCCGCATCACGGTCAAAGCGGGCTACGTGCGCCGCATCGAAGGCGGTGTCGATGCCGAGCTATTGGCCGACTACATGGCGTCGTTCAACGACCCCGAAGCGTATGCGATGTCGCATATCGGCTGGGGCCTGCAGCCGCGCGCAAGCTGGTCGGCGCTGGCGATGTACGACCGCGAGGCCACTATCGGCATGGACGCACGCGCCTACGAGGGCAATTTCCTGTGCTCGTTCGGCCCCAACAACGAAGCGGGCGGCAGCCGCACCACCGCCTGCCATATCGATATCCCGGTGCGCCACTGCACGGTCAGCCTCGATGGCGAGCCGGTGGTGGTGCGCGGCAAGGTGATGGACGGGCACCATGCTCCCGCCGCATCGCTCTACAAGGCAGACAAGGACTCGCGCCATGAATGACGCAGTGCAGACCTACCAGCGTCAGGGCTTCGGCGCGTCGATGGAACTCAAGGCGCCGTACGGCCTGCTGATCATCGATTTCGTCAACGGCTTTGCCGACCCGGCCGTATTCGGCGGCGGCAATATCCCCGAGGCCATCCGCAACACGCAGCCGCTGCTGCGCGCCGCGCGCGAGCAGGGCTGGCCGGTGGCGCACAGCCGCATCGTGTTTGCCGACGACGACAGCGACCACAACATCTTCACGCTGAAGGTGCCTGGCATGCTGACGCTGAAGGAAGATGGCCATAACAGCCAGATCGTGCCCGAGCTGGCGCCCGCGCCGGGCGAGCTGGTGGTGCGCAAGACGGTGCCGTCGGCGTTCTTCGGCACCTCGCTGGCGGCGTGGCTGACGCAGCGCGGCGTGCAGACGCTGCTGGTGGCCGGCTGCGTCACCAGCGGCTGCGTGCGCGCCAGCGTGGTCGACGCGATGTCGCTGGGCTTCCGCCCGCTGGTGGTGTCCGATTGCGTGGGCGACCGCGCCATCGGCCCGCATGATGCCAACCTGTTCGACATGGCGCAGAAGTACGCGACCGTGCTCACGCGCGACGCAGCGCTGGCGCAGGTTGCGGGTGAAGGCGTCCGCGCCGCCGCTTGAGGTTGGCGGCCCGGCGCTGCGTCTCAGGCTGCAGCCGCCCGCCTGTTCCGTGCGGCCTTGCGCGCCGGCGCAGCCGGCGGCACGCTGGCTTCCGGCACGGCCCCGGGCACCGTCACCGTGCGCAGCACTGTCTGCTGGATCACATCGCGCCAGTGCGCCAGCGCAGGCGGGCTCATCATGGCCTCGCCCAGGAAGGCGCCGAGCGTATGATGGTTGGAGTTGTAGAAGTAGCCGAGCGAAGCGATCACCATGTAGACATCGCGCGCGCCGATCTCGGGACGGAACAGCCCGGCGGACTTGCCGCGCGTGAGGATCCCGTCGAGTACCGACAGCGCGTAGCTGGAGATTTCCTTGAGCCGGACCGATTTCTTGGCGTGCTTGCCCTGGCTCATGTTCTCGCTGGACAGGATCGCGACGAACTCGGGGTGGTCGAGGTAATACTGCCAGATGAAGTCGATCAGCTGCGACAGCGCGCGCACGGGGTCGGCGGCGTCAAGTTCGTGCTCGAGCTGCTGCTCGGCTTCGTTGAGCTGCAGGTAGATGGTCTCCAGCACTTCGACGAACAGCTTCTCCTTGCTGCCGAAGTAGTAGTAGATCATCCGGTCATAGGTCTTGGCCAGCGAGGAAATGCGCTCGATGCGGCCACCGTCGTAGCCGCGCTGGGCAAAGACCTTGATCGCGGCTTTAAGGATGCGCTCGCGGCTGTCCTGCGCCTGCCTGGCCCGGGTGCCTGGGGCAGCTCGCTTGGCGGACGGTTTCGCCGCGGTGGAGTTCGTCATGATGGTTGGGTGGCTCTGACTCTGTTGGCTGGCAGTATAACGGTGCCCCGTTGAAGGAGATTGGAAGACGATGACGGCAACGACCCTGCAACCCGTGGCACAGGCCGATCCCGCCACGCCCCGCGCGCTGCGGCTGGCGCTGCTGCAGGCGGCCGGCGTGCTGCTGGTCACGCGCGCGCCGCAGGCGGCGGCGCGTCCCGCGCCCGGCCAGCCCGGCGCGGCGTCGGATTACGTACCGGCGCTGCCGGATATTTTCATCGCCGTGCGCGACAGTGGCGAGGTGCTCGCCTTCAATGGCCACGTCGACCTTGGCACGGGCATTCGCACGGCGCTGGCGCAGATCGTGGCGGAAGAGCTCGACGTGCCGCTGTCGCAGGTGCGCATGGTGCTGGGCCATACCGAAGCGAGCCCCAACCAGGGTCCGACGATCGCCAGCGCATCGATCCAGATCTCCGCCATCCCGCTGCGCCGTGCCGCGGCGCAGGCGCGCGCGTGGCTACTGGCGCGTGCGGCACAGCAGCTTGGCGTGGCGCCGGATCAGCT
The DNA here is from genome assembly GCF_017815025.1 of Cupriavidus phytohabitans. NCBI lineage: Bacteria > Pseudomonadati > Pseudomonadota > Betaproteobacteria > Burkholderiales > Burkholderiaceae > Cupriavidus > Cupriavidus phytohabitans. The sequence continues at coordinate 70,624 of NZ_JAGIQB010000003.1, read as the reverse complement.
CGAGGCGCAGGACGGCGAGTTCCGCGTCCGGGGAGCCGACGCCGCCATCGGCTATGGCACGCTGGTGCAAGGCGAGCATGTGGCGCTGCCGTTGGCCGAAGACGTGCCAATCAAACCGGTGGAGTCCTACCGCATCGTCGGCCGCTCCGCGGGCCGCGTCGATATCCCCGACAAGGCGCGCGGCGTGCTGACTTTCGTCCATGACGTGCGCGTGCCCGGCATGCTGCATGGGCGCGTGGTGCGGCCGCCTTACGCCGGCCGCGACAGCGGCGACTTTGTCGGCAACAGCCTGCTCGCGGTCGACCGCGAATCGGTGCGCGATGTGCCGGGACTGGTCGATGTGGTGGTACAGGGCGACTTTGTCGGCGTGGTGGCCGAGCGCGAAGAGCACGCGGTGCTTGCCGCGCGCAAGCTGCGGGTGCATTGGAAACCCGTGCCGCCGATGCCGTCGCTCGCCGACCCTGAACCCGCGCTGCGCGCCAACCCGGCGACGCGCCGCGAACTGCTCAACGACGGCGAGATGCCTTCGGCCGGCGCCGGCAAGACGCTGGAACGCCATTACGTCTGGCCATACCAGATGCATGGTTCGATCGGTCCGTCGTGCGCGGTCGCTGACTGTCATGTGGATGGGCTGACGGTATGGTCGGGCACGCAGAACCCGCACGTATTGCGCATCGACCTGGCGCGCCTGTGCGGGCTGGGCGAGGACAGCATCGAGATCGTGCGCATGGAAGCCGCCGGCTGCTACGGCCGCAATTGCGCGGACGATGTCTGCGCCGATGCCGCGCTGCTGTCGCGTGCCGTCGGCCATCCGGTGCGCGTGCAGCTGTCGCGCGAGCAGGAACACCTGTGGGAACCCAAGGGCGCGGCCCAGCTGATGGATGTCAGCGCAACGCTGGGCACCGACGGCGAACTGCTCGGCTATGACTTCACCAGCCGCTATCCGTCCAACGATGCGCCGACACTGGCGCTGGTGCTCGCCGGCATCGTTCCCAACGCGCCGCGCACGCTGGAGATGGGCGACCGCACCGCGGTGCCGCCGTATGCCTACCGCGCGCGCCGCATCGGCTGCGACGACACGCCGGCCATCGTGCGGGCGTCATGGTTGCGGGGCGTGTCGGCGCTGCCGAATTCGTTCGCGCATGAATGCGTGATCGATGAACTGGCCGCCGAAGCCGGCGCCGATCCGATCGATTTCCGGCTGCGCCATCTGCCCGACACGCGCGCCGCCGAGCTGCTGCGCGCGGTGGCCGACGCGGCGCGCAGGGTTCGCGCGGCAACGCTGGCGACGACGGCATGCTGCGCGGGCGCGGCGTTGCCTATGCGCGCTATATCCACAGCCGCTTCCCCGGATTCGGCGCGGCATGGGCTGCATGGGTGGTCGATGTGGCGGTGGAAGTGGCAACGGGCCGTATCACCGTGGAGAAACTGGTGGTCGCGCAGGACACCGGCATGATGGTCAACCCCGATGGCGTGCGCCACCAGATCCACGGCAACGTGGTGCAGGCGTTGAGCCGGGTGTTGAAGGAGCAGGTGCGCTTCGACGCCGACGGTGTTGCCAGCCGCGAGTGGGGCAGCTATCCGTTGCTGACGTTCCCGGAAATCCCGCCGATCGAGGTGGTGCTGATGCCGCGGCAGGAAGAGCCGCCGATGGGGGCAGGGGAGTCGGCATCGCTGCCGGGAGCGCCCGCGATTGCCAATGCGTTGTTCGATGCCATCGGGGTGAGGCTGCGGCGGCCGCCGTTCGTGCCGGAGACGGTGCTGGCGGCGCTGCGGCGCTGCGGGGCTGAGGGGCTGAGGGCCTCAGCATACCGCTGTCTGGCTCCCTCTCCCGCACGCGGGAGAGGGGAGCAAGCGATCGGGAATCCGAAGGAAAAAGGGCGCTCACGCGCCCCCATTCCCCTCATCGATCTCACTCATCTTCCGCAGCAGGTACGTCACCGCCACCCGCTCCGCGGGATTCAAACCGCCAAACGTCTGCTCCGAGATCTGCTTCGCAAACGGCACCGTCTCATCGATCAGCGCCAGCCCCCCGGGCGTCACCGTCACCACCACCTTGCGCCGGTCGTTCGGGTCATGCGACACCGCAACCAGCTTGCGCGCCTTCAGCCGCTCGATGATGCCGCGCACCGTCGCCTGGTCGATCGCCGTGGCGCGCACCACTTCGTTCAGCGAGCACGGCTGCCGGTCCCTGACCGCGCACAGCACCACGAACTGCGCCGCGGTGAGCTGCGAATCCGGGATGGTCTGCTGGAAGATCGCCACGTGGCGCTGGTAGGCGCGCCGCAGCAGGTGGCCGACCTGTTCGGTGAAATCGTAGTCGGGGGCGGTCTGGTCTGCTGACGGTGCGGAGGATGCGGAGGGGTTGGGCACGTCGACGTGATGCGTTGGATGAGCGTGCCCAGAGTATATCCGCTGCCTGCCGGTCCGCTAACTACTCCACAGTGATCGCTGCCGTCTTCGCCACCTTGCCGAAGCGCTCGTATTCCGACTGCGTCAGCGCCTGCAGTTCAGCCGCGCTGGACCCCTTGGGATTGAAGCCCGCCTGCACCAGCTTCTCGCGCACATCGGCACGTGCCAGCGCCTCGACGAAGGCGCTGTTCAGCGCCTGCACCACCGGTGGCGGCAGGTTGGCCGGCCCATAGACCCCGAACCATGGCTCGACCGCATAGCCTTGCAGCCCCGCTTCGGCCAGCGTCGGCACGTCGGGCAGCGACGGCGCGCGCTGCTTGCCGGCCACCGCCAGTGCGCGCAGCTTGCCCGCCTGGATATGCGGCAGCGATGCCGGCAGGTTGTCGAACATCACGCTGATATGGCCGCCCAGCATGTCGTTGATGGCCGGGCTGCTGCCCTTGTACGGCGCGTGCGTCAGGCTGGTCTGCGTCATCTGCGCGAACATCGCGCCGGCCAGGTGCATCGAGGTGCCGGTGCCGGCGGTCGCATAGGTCAGCCCCGGATTGGCCCTGGCGTAGGCCACCAGTTCCTTGACGGTCTTCACCGGCAGCGCCGGGCTGACCTCCAGCACGATGGTCGACGTGCCGAGCAGGCTGATCGCGGTGAAGTCCTTGCGCGGGTCGAACGGCACCTGCTTGTAGATATGCGGGTTGAGCGCATTGGTGGAGATCGCGCCGAAGCCGATGGTGTAGCCGTCCGGCGCGGCCTTGGCCACGGCGTCCATGCCGACATTGCCGCCGGCGCCGGGGCGGTTCTCGATGACCACCGGCTGCCCAAGCTTCTCGCCCACGCGCTGGCCGACCGTGCGCGCCACCAGGTCGGTGGTGCCGCCGGCGGCGTAGGGCACGACAAAGCGGATCGGACGGGACGGATAGCCGTCGCCGGGTGCGGCGGCGGCACCGAAGCTGGCGGCGAGCGCCGCGGCCCCGGTCAGCGCAGCGAGCAGCAGCGCGCGGCGGCCGGCGTGTGCGGGATGGGTTGGCATGGCGAGAAGTCTCCTGGGGTTGTTATTGTGGCGCCGGCCGTGACGCAGGCGACGCGCGGCCATTGTAGGGGATCGGCAGGACGCGCGGCGGGCCGGGGCGGCCGCCGATGCGGTTGCGTCTTTTCGAATACAATCGTCGGGTCGCTTCGCGGGGCCGACGCGGGGCCGGTATGCACCGGTCCCGCGGCCCGCTTTCCACGTATTCCCGTGTCCGCCTCCCAGAAGTCCCTCGCCGCGCCTGCCGCGCTGCCGTCGCCGCAGCGCGCGGGGCTTGCCATCGCCGCCGTCGGCGCGGTGCTGTTCTCCGCCAAGGCGATCGTCGCCAAGCTGATGTACCGCTACAACGTCGATGCCGTGATGGTGCTGACGCTGCGCATGCTGTTCGCCGTGCCGCTGTTCATGGCGATCGGCTGGTGGCAGTCGCGCCGCCTGGCGCCGCTGTCGTGGGCGGACCGGGGGCGCGTGGTGTTCCTCGGCTTCATCGGCTATTACCTGTCGAGCTTCCTCGATTTCATCGGCCTGCAATACATCACCGCCGGGCTGGAGCGGCTGATCCTGTTCCTGACGCCGTCGTTCGTGCTGCTGGCCACCGCGCTGGTATTCCGGCGGCCGATCAGCTCGCGCCAGTGGCTGTCGCTGCTGCTGGCCTATGCAGGCATCGTGCTGGTCTTCGCCCATGACCTCGACGTCAGCGGCAGCCAGGTATGGCTGGGCGGCGCGCTGGTCCTGGGCAGTGCCATGACGTACGCTGTCTACCTGATCCTGAGCGGCGAGCTGGTGCGGCGCATCGGCTCGCTGCGGCTGGTGGCTTATGCGATGTGCGTGTCCACCGCCTGCTGCGCGATCCAGTATGTGGCGCTGGGCCGGCCCGTGGCCGAGCTGGCGCAGCCCGCGCCGGTGATGTGGCTGTCACTCATCAACGCGGTTTTCTGTACGGTGCTGCCTGTGTCGATGACCATGGTGGCGGTGGCGCGCATCGGTGCGCCGCTGGCGTCGCAGGCCGGCATGATCGGCCCGGTATCGACGCTGCTGCTCGGCTACTGGCTGCTGGGCGAGCCGATGAGCGGGGTGCAGCTGGCCGGCAGCGCCCTGGTGCTGGCCGGCATGTACCTGCTATCGGCAAAGAAAACCTGATGCATTGGCCGGACCGGACAACCGAAGGCCGTACCAATACAACCGACAAAGGAGAATCACATGGACCTGGGATTGCGCGGCAAGCATGCGCTGGTGTGCGGCGCCAGCAAGGGCCTTGGACTTGCCTGTGCCGACGCGCTCGCGGCCGAAGGCGTTGACGTGGTGATCGTGGCGCGCGGCGCCGAGGCGCTGGAGAAGGCTGCTGCCGACCTGCGCGCCCGCCATGGCCGCCGCGTGATCGCGGTGGCGACCGACATCACCACGCCCGAAGGCCGCAAGGCGGCGCTGGACGCCGCCGCCAGGCTGGGCGACCTCGACATCCTGGTCAACAATGCCGGCGGCCCGCCGCCGGGCAACTTCCGCGACTGGGAGCGCAGCGACTGGCTGGCCGCGCTCGACGCCAACATGCTGACCCCGATCGAGCTGATCAAGGCCACCGTCGACGGCATGATCGCGCGCAAGTGGGGCCGCATCATCAATATCACCAGCGGCGCGGTCAAGGCGCCGATCGACGTGCTGGGCCTGTCCAACGGCGCGCGCTCCGGCCTGACCGGCTTTGTCGCGGGCGTGGCGCGCGAAGTGGCGCAGCATGGCGTCACCATCAACAACCTGCTGCCCGGGCCGTTCAATACCGACCGCCTGCGCAAGACCATGGAAGGCGGTGCCAAGAAGGCCGGCCTGAGCGTCGAGGAAGTGGCGCAGCGCCGTGCCGCGCAGAACCCGACGCGCCGCTTCGGCGAGCCGGCCGAGTTCGGCGCCGCCTGCGCCTTCCTGTGCAGCCGCAATGCTGCCTATATCACCGGGCAGAACCTGCTGATCGACGGCGGCGCCTACCCCGGCACGTTCTGATCTCCACCAGCCTGCTGCAGTCTGACCACCCACAACCAGGAATTACTGATGACACGCCCTCGCATCGCGCTGATCGCCCACGACCACAAGAAGGACGACATCGTCGCCTTCGCCACGCGCCACCGCGCGTTCCTCTCGCAATGCGAGCTGCTGGCCACCGGCACGACCGGCGGCCGCCTGATCGACGAGGTCGGACTGGAAGTGACGCGCATGCTGTCGGGCCCGTGGGGCGGCGACCTGCAGATCGGCTCGCAGCTGGCCGAAGGGCGCGTGCGCGCCGTCGTGTTCCTGCGCGACCCGATGACGCCGCAGCCACATGAACCGGACATCAACGCGCTGGTGCGCGCGTGCGACGTGCACAACGTGCCGTGCGCGACCAACGTGGCCACCGCCGAGCTGATGATCGCAGGCCTGGCCGACGAGGCCAACGTGGCCGATGGCGCGCAGGCAAGCTAAATTTCCCCGATCGATGCAGCACCACAACAAGGAGCGACGCAGATGAGCAAAGCCATCCGGATCGAGCAGACCGGCGGTCCTGAAGTCATGCAGTGGGTCGATGTGGAAGTGGGCGAGCCCGGGCCCGGCCAGGTGCGCGTGCGCCACGAGGCGGTGGGCCTGAACTACATCGACGTCTATTTCCGCACCGGCCTGTACAAGCAGCCGCTGCCCGGCGGCCTCGGCATGGAAGGCGCGGGCGTGGTCGAGGCGGTGGGCGAGGGCGTCGGCCACGTGAGCGTGGGCGACCGCGTCGCGTATGCCGGCCGTCCGACCGGCGCTTATGCGCAGGTGCGCGTCATGCCGGCCGATATCGTGGTGCGGCTGCCGGACGCGATCCCGTTCGACACCGCCGCGGCGATGATGCTGCAGGGCCTTACCGCGCAATACCTGATCCGCGACAGCTACAAGGTGCAGCCGGGCGACACTGTGCTGCTGCACGCGGCCGCCGGCGGCGTGGGCCTGATCGTCAGCCAGTGGCTCAAGGCGCTTGGCGTGACCGTGATCGGTACCGTCGGCACCGACGAGAAGGCCGAGCTGGCCCGCGCCAACGGCTGCGCCCATACCATCGTCTATACGCGCGAGTCGTTCGTGGACCGCGTCAAGGAGATCACCAATGGCAAGGGCGTGCCGGCGGTCTATGACTCGATCGGCAAGGACACCTTCCAGGGCTCGCTCGACTGCCTGGCGCCGCGTGGCACCATGGTGAGTTTCGGCAACGCCTCGGGCCCGGTACCGCCGTTCGATCTCTCGGTGCTGGGCAACAAGGGTTCGCTGCGGCTGACGCGCCCGACGCTGATGACCTATGTGGTGCACCGCGAGCTGCTCGAGCCAATGGTGGCCGACCTGTTCGATGCGGTCACGACCGGCAAGGTCAAGGTCGATATCCGCCAGCGCTATGCGCTGTCCGAAGTGGCGCAGGCGCACCGCGACCTGGAAGCGCGCAAGACCACCGGCTCGACCATCCTGCTGCCGCGCTGATCCGGTGCGGCGCAGGAATAAAAAATCCCCGGGGCAATCGCTGCCCCGGGGATTTTTTTGGCGCCTCAGTGGGGCCGGACAGTCGTGGCGGTGGCGCGCGCCTGCGCCTGGCGCAGGATATGCGGCGGCAGGCGCTTGAGGATCAGATGAACGGCCAGCGGGATCAGCACCACATCGTCAATGATGCCGAGGCCCGCGACCACGTCAGGCACGAGGTCGATCGGCGAAACCGCGTACAGCAACAGCCCGATCGCCGCGGGTTTCAGCCATGCCGGCGCATCAGGGTGGCGCAGCGCATACCAGAACAGCCGTCCATCACGGCGTACCAGCGTCCACAGGGCCGAAAATCGCTTCAACATGAGAGGCCTCCTTCACATGGCGCGCGCCTGGGATCGGCGCATACGCAGAGAGGTTGGGCCGGTGTGGGCGGGTTCAAGTTCCGCAGGGCCGATGTGATGGGAGAGGCAGTGGTATCGCGGCTTCAGGTGCCCGCGGTTTTCTCCCCTCTCCGGGTGTATAGACCGGGGCGGGGGTCAAAGGCTGAGGCGGTGCGTCTCGCTGTGGCCCGCCCCAGCGCCGTCGAGCGACCGATCAGCCCGGGATCTTCCCTTCCACGCCCTCGACGTAGAACTTCACGCCGTGCAGGAACTTGTCATCCGCGACCTGATCCTTTGCCAGCTGCTCCGTGCCGGTGTTGTCCTTGATCGGACCCTTCCAGATCGGCGCGCTGCCATCGGCAATGCCCTTCTTGCGCTCCTCGACCAGCTTCTTCACGTCCTCGGGCACGACCGCGTTGAACGACTTCAGGTCGATCATGCCTTCCTTCAGGCCCCACCACGTGGTGCCGTTCTTCCACTGGTTGTTCAGCACGTCTTCGACCACCTTGTTGTAGTAAACGCCCCACGAGATCACCGACGCGGCCAGGTGGGCCTTCTCACCGAACTTGGTCATGTCGCTGTCCCAGCCGAAGGCATGCACTCCCTTCTCCTGCGCGGTCTGCACCACGGCGGCGGAGTCGGTGTTCTGCATCAGCATGTCGACGCCCTGGCCGATCAGCGTGGTGGCGGCTTCGCGTTCCTTGCCCGGGTCGAACCACTTGTTGACCCACACCACCTTGACCGTGGCATTCGGGTTGACGCTGCGCGCGCCCAGCGTGAACGAGTCGATATTGCGGATCACCTCGGGGATGGGCACCGACGCGACCACGCCCATCTCGCCGGTCTTGCTCATCTTGCCGGCGACAACGCCCGCCAGGTACGCGCCTTCATAGGTGCGCACGTCGTACTGGGCCATGTTGTCGGCGGTCTTGAAGCCGGTGGCGTGCTCGAACTTCACGTCCGGGAATTCCCTGGCGACCTTGAGCATCGATTCCATGTAGCCGAAGGTGGTGCCGAAGATCAGCTTGTTGCCCTGGCTGGCCAGGTCGCGGAACACGCGCTCCGCATCGGCGGCGGATTCGGGCACGTTCTCGACGAAGGTGGTCTTGACCTTGCTGCCGAACTTTTCTTCCACGGCCTTGCGGCCGTTGTCATGCGCGTAGGTCCAGCCGGCATCGCCGACCGGGCCGATATAGACGAAGGCGACCTTGAGCGGCTCGGCCGCCTGCCCGGCAGCGGGCGCGGAAGCGGCGCCGGCGGTCTCGGCAGGCTTGTCGGCTTCCTTCTTGCCGCAGCCGGCCAGGGCCAGCACTGCGGTGGCGGCCAGGGCCGCCAGGGTCTTCCTGCGCGTGACGATCATGATTTCTCCTTGTGTGAATTGTTGGTAGCTCGGGGATTTCCGTCAGATAAAGCGGTCAGACAATACCGATCAGGCATTGCCGGGCCGGAACGGCTTGCCCAGCGATGCCGGCATGTTCAGGCGTATCCACGCCGGGTTGCGCGAGATCAGCGCCAGCACCACGATGGTGGCCGCATACGGCAGCATCGACAGGAACTGCGACGGCACCGATACGCCAATGCCCTGCAGGTAGAACTGCAGGATCGTCACGCCGCCGAACAGCCACGCGCCGATCAGCACGCGGCCGGGGCGCCAGGTAGCGAAGGTGGTCAGCGCCAGTGCGATCCAGCCGCGGCCGGCGACCAGGTTCTCGACCCACATCGGGGTGTAGACCAGCGACAGGTAGGCGCCCGCCAGCCCGCAGCAGGCGCCGCCGAACAGCAGCGCACCGAAGCGGATGGTGCGCACCGGATAGCCCAGCGCGTGCGCGGATTCCGGCGACTCGCCGATCGCGCGCAGCGTCAGGCCCGCGCGCGTGCGGAACAGGAACCACATGATGGCAAGGCACAGCAGCAGGCTGAAATACACCATCCAGTGATGCTGGAAGAACGCCGGGCCGACGAAGGGCAGGTCCGCCAGCCCGGGCACGGCCTTGGCCTGCGCCGGCATGGCGAAACCGACGAAGCGCTGGCCCATGAAGGCCGACAGCCCGGTGCCGAAGATAGACAACGCCAGGCCGGTGGCGACCTGGTTGGTGGCGAGCACCAGCGCCAGCCATGAGAACAGCGTGGCCATCAGCATGCCGGCCAGCGCGCCGGTGGCAAAGCCGAGCAGCGGCGACTGGGTCTGGTAGCCGACCATGAAGCCGGCCACCGCGGCGACCAGCATCATGCCTTCGGCGCCCAGGTTGAGTACGCCCGAGCGCTCGTTGATCAGCAGACCGAGTGCCGCGAGCAGCAGCGGCGTGCCCGCGTTGATGGCGGTGGCGATGAGGGGAGCGAGTTGTTCCATGTTCTTTGTCTTGCTCCGCTCAGGCCGTGGCGGCGCGCCAGCGCAGGCGGTTTTCGATCAATGTGTCGCAGGCCAGCAGGAAGAACAGCAGCATGCCCTGGAACACCCAGCCGATGGCCGAAGGCAGGCCCAGGCGCGACTGCGCCATCTCGCCGCCGATATAGAACAGCGACATCATGATGCCGCCGAAGACGGTGCCGACCGGGTGCAGCCGGCCGATAAACGCGACGATGATCGCGGTGAAGCCGTAGCCCGGCGAGATCGACGGCAACAGCTGGCCGATCGGGCCGACCACTTCAAATGCGCCCGCCAGTCCTGCCGTGGCGCCGGAGATCAGCAGCGCGCTCCACAACGCGCTGCGTGCTGAAAAGCCCGCGTAGCGCGCCGCTGACGGCGCCGTGCCGCCCACTTGCAGGCGATACCCGGCAAAGCTGCGGAACACGAACACCGTCATCACTGCCACCAGCACCAGCATCACCGCAAAGCCGGCGTGCAGGCGCGAGCCCGACATCAGGTTGGGCAGCAGGAACTCGGACGAGAACACCTTGGACTGCGGGAAGTTCATGCCGTCGGGATCCTTCAGCGGCCCGTTGACCACCCACAGCAGAAGCTGCTGCGCGATATAGGTGAGCATCAGCGAGACCAGGATCTCGTTGGCGTTGAACCTGTCCTTTAGCAGCGCCGTGAGCGAAGCCCACGCCATGCCGCCGACGATGCCGGCGAGCGAGGCCAGCACCAGCACCACGGTGCCGTTCATCGTTTGCCCCGGCACGTCGAAATACAGCACCGCAGCGCCCGCGCAGATGCCGCCGGCGATCAGCTGTCCGTCGGCACCGATGTTCCACACATTGGCCCGGTAGCACACCGAAAGCCCCAGCGCGCACAGCACCAGCGGCACCGTCTTCAGCAAAACTTCCCCGATGGCGCGCTTGTCGCGCAGCGGATCGGCCAGGAACACCTTGAGCGCGGCCACCGGGTCCTTGCCGAGCACCAGGAACAGCAGCGCGCCGAACAACAGCGTCAGCGCCAGCGCGACCACCGGCGAGGCGTAGGCCATGGTGCGCGACGGCAGACCGCGCGGTGCCAGCGTGAGCGGGGAACGGGGGAAGAAGCGTCGCACATCAGCCATGGCTTGCCACCTCCGCATTGCCTGCCTTGGCGGGACCGCCTTCCCACAAGCCGCTCATCCACAGGCCGACCTGCTCGCGCGTGGCGGTTTCGGTCGGCACCGACGGCGACAGGTGCCCCTTGGCGATCACGTGCAGCCGGTCGCAGATCGCAAACAGCTCGTCGAGTTCTTCCGACACCACCAGGATGGCGCACCCGGTGGCCTTCAGCGCCAGGATCTCATTATGGATCTGCGCCGCGGCGCCCACGTCCACGCCCCACGTCGGTTGCGCCACGATCAGTACCTTCGGGCCGCTTTCGATCTCGCGGCCGACAATGAATTTCTGCAGGTTGCCGCCGGACAGGCTGCGCGCCAGCGCATCCGGCCCGCTGGTCTTGACGCGGAAGCGGTTGATCACCGCCACCGCGAGCCCGGTCGCCGCACGCGGCGAGATCATGCCTTGCCGTACATAGGGCGGCGTCTGGTGCGACAGCAGGATATTGGTGGCCAGGCTCATGCCCGGCACCGCGCCGCGGCCAAGGCGTTCTTCCGGCACGAATGCCAGCCCCGCGCGTCGGCGCTGGCGCGCATCGAGCTTGCCGACCGGCTTGCCGCCAAGCTGTACCGAGACATTCGACGCGCGCGTGTCTTCTCCTGACAGCGCGGCGAGCAATTCCTGCTGGCCATTGCCGGAAACGCCGGCGATGCCGACGATCTCGCCCGCATGCACGTCGAGCGATATCCGCTCGAGTTCGGTGGCAAAGGCATGCGAGCGCGGCAGCGACAGTTCCTGCACGCTCAGCCGCACCGGGCCGCGTTCGGCGGCGACGCGGGCCTCGCGCGGCGGTTCGCCGCCGATCATCAGCCGCGACAGCGACGCCGCGGTTTCCTGGCGCGGATCGCACACGCCGGTGACCTTGCCCATGCGCATCACGGTGGCGTGATGGCACAGCGCGCGGATCTCATCGAGCTTGTGGCTGATGTAGAGGATGCTGGTGCCTTCGTCGGCCAGCTGGCGCAGCGTGACGAAGAGCGTTTCCACTGCCTGCGGCGTCAGCACCGAAGTGGGCTCGTCCAGGATCAGCAGCTGCGGGTTGGCCAGCAGCGCGCGCACGATCTCCACGCGCTGGCGCTCGCCGACCGACAGCGTGTGCACGTGGCGGTTCGGTTCCAGCGGCAGGCCATAGCGCTCGGCGGTGGCGCGGATGCGCTCGGCCAGCTGCCTGATGTTGCCTTGGTTGCCCTGCTGGCTGGCCGGCAGGCCGAGCGCGATGTTTTCGGTCACGGTCAGCGTGTCGAACAGCGAGAAATGCTGGAACACCATGGCGATGCCCAGGTTGCGGGCATCGTGCGGGCTGTTGATCGTGACCGGCGCCCCGTTGAAGTGCATTTCGCCGGCATCGGGCCGGACGGCGCCGAAGATGATCTTCATCAGGGTGGACTTGCCGGCGCCGTTCTCGCCCAGTACGGCGTGGATCTCGCCGGGAGCGACGGTAAGGCTGACGTCGTCGTTGGCGACGACGCCCGGATAGCGCTTGCTGATATGGGCAAGCGCCAGCCTGGGAGGGGTCTGTGATGTCACTGAGGCGGCTCGGGTTGTTGTGAGGGCAGCAACGTCGGGATGAGTCAAAGCGCGGCAGTGCGTGGCGCAGGATCGCCGCGACGCATTGCAGCATTCATCATGAACTGGTGATGCTCGATATTGGTGACAAATTATATAAGTGCGCGGAGGCGGGAAGGCCCGAAACGGGCGAGTGTCCAGTCCCCGCAACGGTTGCAGGCAGGTTGCAAGTCGCATGCCGGCTGCGGCACGAAAAAAAGCCGCCGCCTCCTGGTGGAGGCTGCGGCTTGGTTGCCGACGACGCCGGAACTGCGAGGGTTTTCTCCCCTCTCCCATTTATGGCAGAAGGGTGGGGGTGAGGGCGGGCGTCACCACGAAGCCGATGCCCTCACTCTTGCAAGCGCCGGCCCTCACCCCCGGCCCCTCTCCCGCTAGCGGGAGAGGGGAGCAAACCAGCCGAAGCACGGACGCCCCGGGCTCCGGCCAGCGTTACGCCCCAGAACCCGCCGCGATCGTCGCGAATCGCCCATCCCGGAAATCCGCCAGCGTCTGGTAGATCTGCTCCTGCGTGTTCATCACGAACGGGCCGTACTGCGCGATCGGCTCGTTCAGCGGCTTGCCGGCGATCAGCAGGAAGCGCGCGTCCGCATCGGCCCGCACCACCACGCCGTCGGCCGTGCCGGCATTGTCCAGCACGCCCATGCGCTGGGCCTCGACCACCGCGCTGTCGTCGCCATCGCCAATCGACACCTCGCCCTGGTACACATAGACAAAGGCGTTATGCCCGGCCGGCAGCGCCTGCGTGAACGCCTGTCCGGCCGGCAGGTGCACGTCGAGGTAGAGCGGCTCGGTCACCGGGCGCGTCACCGCACCGGCCACACCGTGGCTGGCGCCGGCCAGTACGCGGACCGTGCCGCCGCTCCCGTCGTCCCCCAGTGCCACCGTCGGAATCTCGGCCGACGGCATGTCGCGGTACCACGGCGCGGTCATCTTGTCCGCGGCCGGCAGGTTCAGCCACAGCTGGAAGCCTTCCATGCGGCCGTCTTCCTGCTCGGGCATTTCCGAGTGCACCACGCCGGCGCCGGCCACCATCCACTGGGCGCCGCCGTTCTGCAGCAGGCCTTCGTTGCCCGCGCTGTCGCGATGGCGCATGCGGCCGGCCAGCATGTAGGTGATGGTCTCGAAGCCGCGGTGCGGGTGATCGGGGAAGCCGCCGACGTAGTCGTCCTTGCTGTCGGTACCGAAGGCATCGAGCATCAGGAACGGGTCCAGCCGGCGCTGCAGGTTCTGCGTCAGCACGCGGGTCAGCTTGACGCCGGCGCCGTCGGAGGTGGCGATTCCCCGCACGACGCGGTCCACGGAGCGCGAGCGTTGCACGCTTTCCGCGGCGGTGGCGGGAACGGTGGTGAAGGCGATACGGGTGTCCATGTCTTTCTCCTGTGGGCGGGAGGCGCTGCGATCATGCCGCGCTGTCCCGTCGTTTCAGCTACCCAGTGAATTTAGTGGTTTGGCTGGGAAAGAGTAGAGGGCGGGAAGGCAACAGATTGTTCCATCCGTGAGTCGAGGCTTCAGAACATCGCTATCGAAATTGGAACAGCGCGAGAGCCGATGCTGGCCTCGGCGACCGGTAACGCGAACGCCCCGTGGCAGCATAAAATTGCCGCAAATTGGGGGTAGGAAGGTGGGAAGATGACAAGATGGAAGAAGATCGCTATAATAGCGCTCTCTTTGTCATCCGTTGATGTGAATTGCAAGGTGGCCGAATCCGCGCCAGCCCTTGCCAGTCAACGGCCAATGGATCGGCGGCGCGTCGAAAAACCTCAATACCTGCGCTGCCACTGGCCAACTGGTCGTCACGCTTGCGCGTCGCCGGTTGCGCCGCATCAGGGAATGCCCGGCCACATGTGCCGGCGTCCCGTCAATCGGGCTCCCCGCCAAGGCGGAAGGGTCCACAGACCGTCCGCCGGCAATCGTGCCGGTCATGGCGGCAATGCAATCTGAACCGGGCCGGTGGCGCCTCCATCTCCGCAACCACCAGCCCATATTGTTTTCCGCGATCGGGAAGTGGCGCCTTGCTCTCTTTTCGGCCCCGGAGAAGGGGAGAGTATGCCAAAGCAATCGGCCCGGTCTTTCGCCTGGGCAGGACTGACGCTTGCCGCGATCGCCGCATTGGTCGCATGGATTGGCGTCGATGTGATTCAGAAATATCAGGAACGCCTGATTTACGACGTTGCCGACCATTTGCGCCTGGTCGCGATTTCGATGGCGCTGGCGCTGGCCACCGGCATCCCTGCCGGCATCGCGCTAAGCCGCCCGTGCATGCGCCGCTGGGCCGACCGGCTGATGCAGGTCTTCAACGTCGGCAACACGGTGCCGTCGCTGGCGGTGCTGGCACTCGCGCTGGCGGTGCTCGGCATCGGCGAGCGCCCGGCGATCCTGGCGCTGTGGCTGGCTTCGCTGCTGCCGATCGTGCGCAACACCTACGAGGGGCTGCGCAACGTCTCGCCCACGCTGCGCGAAGCGGCGCGCGGCATCGGCATGACGCCGGTGCAGCGGCTGGTGCGCGTGGAACTGCCGAACGCGCTGCCGGTGATGCTGGCCGGCATCCGCATCGCGCTGGTGATCAATGTCGGCACGGTGCCGCTGTCATTCCTGATCGGCGCCAACAGCCTGGGCGAGCTGATCTTCCCGGGCATTTACCTGAACAACCAGTCGCTGCTGCTGCTGGGCGCGGCCGCCACCGCGCTGCTGGCACTGGCGCTGGACGCGCTGTTCGCCGCTGCCGGCCAGATGTACCTGCGCCGCCGCGGGCTGGCGCGCTGACGCGCTGACAGCGCTTACCAAGGGGGCCGACATGAAAGACCCGATGCAATTCATCCGCCGCCGCGCGCGGCGCGCCGCGATGCTGGTGGCAGCCGTCACCGCATTCGCGGCAGGACTGGCGTTGGCCACGGCGCCCGGGGCGCATGCCGCCGATGGCGCCAATACCGCCGCAACGCCGATCCGCGTGGGCGGCAAGAACTTCACCGAGCAGCTGCTGCTGTCGTCGATGACGTCGAAATACCTGCGTGCCAAGGGCTTCAGCACCGAGCTGACCGCCGGGCTGGGCAGCACGCTGATGCGCCAGGCCGTGGAGAGCAACCAGCTCGACGTGGTCTGGGACTACACCGGCACCGCGCTGATCGTGTTCAACAAGGTCCAGGAAAAGCTGGGCGCGAAGGAAAGCTATGAGCGTGTCAGGCAGATGGACGGCGCGCGCGGGCTGGTGTGGCTGGATGCCTCGGGCATCAATAACACCTACGCGCTGGCGATGCCGAAGGAGCGCGCTGGCAAAGGCGTGACCACGCTGTCGGCGTTTGCCGAGCAGATGCGCAAGGCCGGCCCCGATGCCAGCCACCCGTTCGCGGTCGACATGGAATTCGCCGCGCGCCCGGACGGCCTGGAGCCGCTCAAGCAGCTGTACAAGCTGCCGTTCTCGCGCCGCGACGTGATCCAGCTCGACCCGGGCCTGGTCTACACCGCGCTGAAGAACAACCAGGTCGAGCTGGGCCTGGTCTACGCCACGGATGGCCGCGTCAAAGGCTTCGACCTCGTGCTGCTGGAAGACGACCTGCATTTCTTCCCGCCATACAACGCGGTGCCGGTGGTGCGCAAGCCGGTGCTCGACAAGCATCCGGAACTGGCGGGCCTGCTCAACGCGCTGGCGGCCAGGCTCGACAACCAGAGCATGACCGACATGAACTACAAGGTGGACATCGGCCAGCAGCCGGTGGACAAGGTCGCGGAGGACTTCCTGCGCAGCCACGGACTGATCTGAGGACTTGCGAATGGACCTATTTGCTTACCTGCAACACAGCTGGCCCACGCTGCTGAAAATGACCGGCGAGCATCTCGCGCTGGTCGGTTCGGCGGTGGGCCTGGCGATCCTGATCGGGGTGCCGCTGGGCATCGTGATCACGCGCTTCCGCGCGCTGGCCACGCCGCTGCTGGCGCTGGCCACCATCGTGCTGACGCTGCCGTCGATCGCGCTGTTCGGGCTGATGATCCCGATCTTCGCGCGCTTCGGCCACGCGCTCGGCTACGTGCCGGCGGTGACGGCGGTGTTCCTGTACTCGCTGCTGCCGATCATGCGCAACACCTACACCGCGCTGGCCAATGTCGACCCCGGCATCCAGGAAGCGGGCCGCGGCATCGGCATGACCACCTGGCAACGCATGCGGCTGGTCGACCTGCCGCTGGCCGTGCCGGTGATCCTCGGCGGCGTGCGTACCGCCGTGGTGATGAATATCGGGGTTGCCACCATTGCCGCCATCATCGGCGCGGGTGGCCTTGGGGTGCTGATCCTGCAGGCGATCAGCCAGAGCAACATGAGCAAGCTGGCCGTGGGCGCGGTCCTGGTCAGCCTGCTCGCCATCGTGGCGGACGCCTTCCTGCAGTGGTTGCAGCGGGTGCTGACGCCGAAGGGGATCCGTCTATGATCGAACTCGACCAACTCACCAAGTCCTTCCAGCAGAAGGACGGCACTGAAGTGCGCGCCGTCGACGCCGTGTCGCTGACGGTGCCGAACGGCGAGATCTGCGTCTTCCTGGGCCCGTCGGGCTGCGGCAAGACCACCACGCTGAAGATGATCAACCGCCTGATCGAGCCGACGTCGGGCACGGTGCGCATCGAGGGCGAGGACACGCGCGGCATCGACGGCGTGGCCCTGCGCCGCAAGATCGGCTACGTGATCCAGCAGATCGGCCTGTTTCCCAACATGACCATCGAAGAGAACATCATGGTCGTGCCGCGCCTGCTCGGCTGGGACAAGAAGCAATGCCGCGAGCGCGCGCGCGAACTGATGGCGATGGTGCAGCTCGATCCCAACCTGATGCTCGGCCGCTATCCGCGCGAACTGTCGGGTGGGCAGCAGCAGCGCATCGGCGTGATCCGCGCGCTGGCGGCCGATGCGCCGGTGCTGCTGATGGACGAGCCCTTCGGCGCGGTCGATCCGATCAATCGCGAGAGCATCCAGAACGAGTTCCTGCAGATGCAGCGCCAGCTCGGCAAGACCGTGATCATGGTCTCGCACGATATCGACGAAGCCATCAAGCTGGCCGACAAGGTGGCGGTGTTCCGCAGCGGCAAGCTGGTGCAGTTCGACCACCCCGACGCGCTGCTGGCCCATCCGGCCGATGAGTTCGTGCAGGCCTTCGTCGGCCACGACAACACGCTCAAGCGCCTGCTGCTGGTGCGCGCCGGCGATGCCGCCACCATGCCGCCGAGCTGCCGCCCCGACATGCCGCTGGCCGAGGCGCTGGGCGTGATGGACGATGCCGACGTGCGCCACCTGCCGGTAGTGGACGACGCGCAGCGCGCGGTGGGCTATGTGACGCGCCGCGACGCCCGCTCCGGCAAGGGCGTGTGCAGCGAGGTGGTGCGCCCGTTCGCGGTGACCGCGGCGTCCGACGAGCACCTGCGCATCGTGCTGTCGCGCATGTACCAGCACAACACCAGCTGGCTGCCGGTGATGGGTGCGGATGGTGACTACCTGGGCGAAGTGACGCAGGAATCGATCGCGGGCTACCTCAGCTCGGGCCGTTCGCGCGGCCAGGCGGCGCTGGCGATGCCAACGGCTGCCGCGCCGGCGCCGCTGCGCGCGGCGGCCTGAGCGCAGCGCAAGGTAGGGCAAGGCAGAGCGCGAGCATCCGGGCTATGCTTGACGCATGCTCCGCTACTGCCGCTCCCCGCTCTGTCTGGTTGTCGAAAACACGCTGGCTGATCCCGCGCGGGTTTGACGGCTTTACGCCCGGTCCGCTGATCCTGCTGCGGCCCGGTGCCGATGAGGCGCTGATCGAACACGAAAAAGTCCATGTGCGCCAGTTCTGGCGCAGCTGGGGGCTGATGGGCGTGCTGTATCTCGCCAGCCGGCGCTGGCGGTTGCGCTATGAAGTGGAGGCGTACCGGGAGCAGTTGCGGTACTGCCACCCGGACTCGGCGCATGCCTTTGCGCGCGTGCTGGCCCAGAAGTACCGGCTGAAGATTTCTGAGGCGGAAGCCTACCGGTTGCTGACGCAGTGTCCGGAAGGCTCGCCCAAATAAAGACGGCCCGCACCGGTTGCCTGGTGCGGGCCGTCTTGCTGTCTGGCGGAAGCGGTGAGATTCGAACTCACGGATGGGTCACCCCATCGGCAGTTTTCAAGACTGCTGCCTTAAACCACTCGGCCACGCTTCCGGAAAGTGCGGGCATTGTAGCGCGAAAGGGCGGATCCTTCGGCGCCTTGTTGCCATCGATCTGACGGTCAGGCCGCGCATTATACAAGGCCTGCGTGGCAGCGGGTGGCGTTGCGCTGCGGTGAACGTGCATGCGTAAGCTTCCTGCCACACTGCCGCCTGCGGCTGTCGGCGTGTGTCTGACATTGCGGAACCTTCACATGTGGTCGTCGCTCATATTGGAGTGCTCGGGCGCGGTGTGTGTGCCGCAATCCCGGCTTCGACTGGCAACAGAGGAGAACTCAATATGCGAATGCAAAGCAAGAAATGGCTGTTCCTGCCGGCAGCTACCGCGGTGGCGGTGCTGGCTGGTTGTGCTGCGCCGTATAACGGCGGCTACAGCAATACCGGATACAACACGGCGCCGCCTCCGGGCTACCAGACCCCCAACACCACGCAGGCGCCTGCCGGCTCGGTGTACTACGGCCGCGTTGAATCGATCGAGCCGATCACTGCCACGCAAAACAGCTCGGGCCTGCTCGGCACGGTCATCGGCGGTGCCGCCGGCGGCCTGCTGGGCCACCAGATCGGCGGCGGGCGCGGGCAGACCGCGGCCACCATCGGCGGTGCCGTGGTCGGCGCGGTGGCGGGCAACCAGATCGAGAAGCGTGCGGGCAGCAATACGCAGAACGCGTATCGCGTCAACGTGCGCCTGGATGATGGCCGCGTGGCGACCGTGACGCAGTCGAGCCTGGGCAACCTGCAGGTCGGCATGCGTGCACGCGTAGCCAACGATATGGCGACGCCGTACTGACGCTGACCTCCCGTTCGGAACGGCAAAGGCCACGCGATTGCGTGGCCTTTGTCTTTTGTGACGCCTCTGCGTCCACAACTCAATCCTTCAGGAACATCTCCTGCAAGTCATTGAGAAAGCGCCGCCCCAGTTCCGTCGGCCGGATGGTCGTCAAGTCCGCTTCCAGCAGTCCCTTCTTCTCGGCTTCGGCGAGTTGCTTGCTGATGGTATGCAGCGGCAGCCCGGTGTAGTCCTGGAAGCTCGATGCCGGCACGCCCTCGGTGAGGCGCAGCGCATTGAGCATGAACTCGAACGGCAGCTCATCGGCGCTAACGTCGCGCGCTTCCTGCACGGCGTTGCCCGCGAGCGCTTGCGCCATGTAGGTGGCCGGATGCTTGTGCCGCATCTGGCGCACGATGCGGTGCGGGAACGACAGCTTGCCGTGCGCGCCCGCGCCGATGCCGAGGTAATCGCCGAAGCGCCAGTAGTTGAGATTGTGGCGCGCCTCGCGATGCGGCCTGGCATAGGCCGACGTCTCGTAGTGGCGATAGCCCGCCTCGGCGGTGCGTGCCTCGATCAGGTCCTGCATCTCGTACGCGCTGTCGTCGTCCGGCAGCGCGGGCGGGAATTTGGCGAACAGCGTGTTTGGCTCCAGCGTCAGGTGGTACAGCGACAGGTGCGTGGTGCCGTACGACAGCGCGGCCTCCAGATCCTGCCGGCATTCGTCCAGCGTCTGCCCGGGCAGGGCGTACATGACGTCGAGATTGATGTTGTCGAAGCTCGCCTGCGCGATATCGATCGCCTTGTGCGCCTCGGCGCCGCCATGGATGCGCCCAAGTGCCTCCAGGTGCCGGTCGTTGAAGCTCTGGATGCCGATCGACAGCCGGTTGATGCCGCTGGCGCGGTAACTGGCGAACTTGTCGGCCTCGAAGGTGCCGGGATTGGCCTCCATCGTGATCTCGGCGTCGGCATCGAGCGGCAGCAAGGCGCGGAGATCGGACAGCAGCCGGTCCATACCGGCGGCCGACAGCAGGCTGGGCGTGCCGCCGCCGATAAAGACGGTATGCACGGGACGGCCCCACACCAGCGGCAGCGACTGCTCCAGGTCCGCGCGCAGCGCGTCCAGGTAGAGCTCTTCCGGGATCTCATGGTTGTCGGCGCCCGGCGCCGCGTGCGAATTGAAATCGCAATACGGGCACTTGCGCACGCACCACGGGATATGCACGTACAGCGACAGCGGCGGCGAGCCGGGCAGGCTGATCTGCCCGGGCTTGAGCCATAGCTGCTTGCTGTCGGCGGGAGAAGCGGCGGACGGCGCGCTGCCGGCCGGTACGATCGGGATCATCGGCTGCTGCGCTGCGCGGCATCGGCCTGCAGCCTGGCCACCAGTGCACGCAGCGCCTGCGCGCGGTGGCTGACCGCGTTCTTCTCTTCTGCCGACAGCTCGGCGGCAGTCTTGCCCAGCCCCGGCAGCAGGAAATGCGGATCGTAGCCAAAGCCGCCCGCGCCGCGGGGCGCGTCGACGACCTCGCCATGCCACACGCCCTCGGCAATCAGCGGGCAGGGATCCTCGGCATGGCGCACCAACACCAGCACGCAGTAATAGTGCGCGTGGCGGTCCAGCTTGCCGGCCAGTTGCGACACCAGGTGCGCGTTGTTGGCCGCATCCGACCTGGGCTTGCCGGCCATCTGCGCGTAGCGCGCCGAATAGACGCCCGGTGCGCCGCCGAGCGCGCGCGCGCTGATGCCGGAATCATCGGCCAGCGCGGGCAGGCCGGACAGCCGGCTGGCGTGGCGCGCCTTGGTCAGCGCGTTCTCGACAAAGGTGACGAAGGGTTCTTCGGCCTCGGGAATGCCCAGGTCGCCCTGCGGCACCACATCGAAGCCGAGGGGGGCCAGCAGCGTGCCGAATTCGCGCAGCTTGCCGGGGTTGTTGGAGGCCAGTACCAGTCGTTGCATGGTCGGATCCTGTCAGGCCAGGCCGAGCGCTTCGCGCTGGTGCTGCACCAGGCGGGCAATGCCGGCTTCCGCCAGGCGCGTCATGGCGTCGAGGTCGGCGCGGCTGAAAGGCGCGCCTTCGGCAGTGCCCTGTACCTCGACAAAGCCGCCGCTGCCGGTCATGACCACGTTCATGTCGGTGTCGCAGCTGCTGTCCTCGGCGTAGTCCAGGTCGAGCACCGGCACGCCGTCGACCATGCCGACCGAGACCGCGGCCACGTGGTCGCGGATCGGGCTGGCGGCGATCAGGCCATCGCGCAGCATGGTGGCGACCGCGTCGTGCGCGGCGACAAAGGCGCCGGTGATGGCCGCGGTGCGGGTGCCGCCGTCGGCCTGCAGCACGTCGCAGTCGAGGTGGATGGTGTACTCGCCCAGCGCCGCGAGGTCGAACACCGAGCGCATGGCCCGGCCGATCAGGCGCTGGATTTCCTGCGTGCGCCCGGTCTGCTTGCCGCGCGCGGCCTCGCGGTCCGAGCGGGTGTGGGTGGCGCGGGGCAGCATGCCGTATTCGGCCGTAACCCAGCCCTCGCCGCTGCCTTTCTTGTGCGGCGGCACCTTGGCCAGCACGCTGGCGGTGCAGAGCACCTTGGTGTCGCCAAAGGCACAGAGGACGGAGCCCTCGGCGTGGCGGGTGTAGTGGCGGATAAGGCTGATGGAACGCAGCGCATCGGCTGCGCGGCCGCTGGGTCGCATGGGATGTTCGGGTCGGAATCGGGGAGAGACCGCGATTCTACCGCCGCCGGCCCGCGCGCGCTGCATACCGGCGCGCGACGAGCGACAAAGGCCGTGGGGGGCAGGTCAGCGCATCAGGTTGCTGGTCTTGTCGATGGCCGCGCGGATCTCGGCGATCGAGCGCTCGATCTCTTCCTCGGACAGCAGGTCGCTGTCCGTGCCGGTGCGGTCCAGGATCGACGTGGTGAACGCGTTCAGCGGCAGCGTATCGGTCATCACCGAATCCGGCCCGGTGGCGTTGTTGTCGAGCTCCCACATCATGGCGATGCCGGTGGTGTTGTCGGCACCTTCGCCGGCGTTCTGCAGCGCCAGCTCGATCAGCGCCGGCACCGCCTGCACCACCGACAGCCGCGACAGCTTGTCGACCAGCGCCTGCTCGTCCAGTGGCCCCCACAGGCCGTCGGAGCAGAGCAAGGCGACATCGCCGGGCTCCAGCCGCACCGGGCCGCCCAGGTCGATCAGCGGCAGGTTGGGCGAACCCAGGCAGTTGTAGAGCTTGTTGCGCTCAGGGTGGTTGGCCACGTGCATCGGCAGCACGCGTTCCTGCTGCAGCAGGTTCTCGATCTTGGAATGGTCGCGCGTGCGCGTCAGCAGGCGGCCCTTGCGCAGCAGGTAATAGCGGGAGTCGCCGGCATGGGCCCAGTAGACCTGGCCGTGCTGGACCAGGCAGCAGACCACCGTGGTGCGCGGCACGTCGGCCATCCGGTTGGCTTCCGCGTAGCGGTGGATTTCGCGGTGCGCCAGCATGATCGTGTCCTGCAGGAACTCCGCGGGGTTTCGTATCGCCGGGCGCGCCTGGGTCTGGAACTGCCGCGCGAGCGTCTGCAGCGCCTGCTGCGCCGCGACTTCGCCGTGCGCGTGGCCGCCGAGCCCGTCGGCCAGCACCATCAGCAGCGCGTCGCGCGTGAAGCAATAGCCCATGCGGTCCTGGTTGACGCGGCGGCCGCCTTTCCTGCTTTCCTGGTAGACAGAGAATCGCATGTTGGCTTTGGAAATTCAGTAAGGTCAGCGCGCCACGGCGGACGCGATTTGTGATTTATTCTACGCTTGCGCCGGGGGCCGGCTCGTCGCGGCGGCGCAGCAGCGTGAGGAAGCGCGAAGCGGGGGCAGGGCGCTCGGCAGGGGCCGGCGGCGCGGCCGCCAGCAGCGCCTGCTCGCTCAGCGCGTTGGTCTGCTCGCGCAGCTCCTTCTGCAGCCGGAACACGCTCTGCGGCCGCTCCGACGGCGCCAGCCGCAGGCACCATTCGACCAGGTCGACCAGGCCGTTGGTGTAGCTGCTGCGCAGCCGCACCAGCGCCTCGCCCATGCGGTCGTCCTTCTCGCGCTGGTTGGCTTCCTGCGGCGGCATCCCGGCCATGCAGGCATAAAGCGTGGCGCCCAGGCTGTAGATATCGGTCCAGGGGCCCAGGTCGGAATGCTTGCCGTACAGCTCGGGCGCGGCGAAGCCGGGCGTGTACATTGGCTGGAAGCGTGCCGCTTCCATGGTCAGCGTCTGCCGCGCGGCGCCGAAATCCAGCAGGATGGGCGACTCGTCCTCGCGCAGGTAGATGTTGCCGGGCTTGATGTCCAGGTGCAGCAGCTTGTGGATATGCACTTCGCGCAGGCCGCTCATCAGGTCGTGGAAGACCTTGCGCATGAAATGCTCGCGCAGCACCTTGGCGCGGCCCTGCTGCCGGGCCGCCAGCACGTGCTCCTGCAGCGTCTTGCCCAGCTCGTAGTTCATCACCATGTAGACCGTGGCGTTCTCGCGGAAGAAGTTCACCACGCGCACCACGCTGGGATGGGAAATGCGGGCCAGCGAGCGGCCCTCTTCGAAGAAATACTTCAGGCCGAGCCGGAATGCCGCGGCGTTTTCCTCGGGCACCACGGGGATCAGCTCGCCCGGGTTGCGCCGCGCCAGCGACGACGGCAGGTACTCCTTGATCGCGACCGGCGCGCCGGTTTCATCGGTGGCCAGGTAGACGAAACTGAACCCCCCGCTGGCCAACTTCTTTACAATACGATAGTTGGACAACAGCGTGCCGACGGGCAGCGGTGCACTCTTCAGTTGTGTCGTGCCCTTGGACTCTGTCATGGGAATAGGGACCGGATTTGCCTCCGCGGATTTGCCAACGGATTGTCCGGGCTAATCGGTCACTTGTAAAGAACACAAATACGGGCATTGTTGCCCTCCTTTCAACGTTTTGAGAGCGCTCCCGGGATGCGGTTGCGGGAGGCTCGAGGAGGGTGCCTGCGGGCCGCCATCGCCCCAGGGCCGCCTCCACTCACGAGAACATCCAATGATCCACAGCATGACAGGCTATGGCCTGGCCACGCGCCAGGCGCCACTGACCAACGCACAGGGCGAGCCGAGCGGGCGCACCGCCTCCGTTTCGGTGGAATTCCGCACTGTCAATTCGCGTTTCCTCGACCTGTTGTTCCGGGCCCCGGAAGAGTGCCGCGCCTTTGAGCCGGCGCTGCGCGAGATGCTGATGGCCGAGCTGTCGCGCGGCAAGCTGGAATGCCGCATCAACCTGCAGCGCACCGATTCGGGCGGCGCCACGCTGGCGCTCAATGACGGCCTGCTGTCGCAGATCCGCGCGCTGGAAACCACCGTGGCCGGCACCTTCCCCAGCGCCGGCACGCTGCGCATGGGCGAGATCCTGCGCTGGCCGGGCGTGCTGGTCGAGCCCGAGCTGTCGCAGGAAGCGTTGCGCGAAGCCGTGACCGGCGCCGCGCGCGAGGCGCTGGACCAGCTGCTGGAAGCGCGCCGCCGCGAGGGCGAGGCGCTCAAGGCGACGCTGATGGAGCGCGTCGACGCCATGCTGGCGATCGTCGAGCGCCTGACGCCGGCGATCCCGCAGCTGATCGCGCACCACCAGCAGAAGCTGACCGAGCGCCTGCAGGAAGCGTTCAACCTGGCCGCACCCGCCGGCATGCCGTCGATGAGCCGCGACGAGATTGCCGAGCGCATCCGCCAGGAGGCCACCGTCTACGGCATCCGCATCGATATCGCCGAAGAGCTGTCGCGGCTGCAGGCACACCTGAACGAGACCCGCCATATCCTGAAGAAGGGTGGGCAGGTCGGCAAGCGCCTCGACTTCATGATGCAGGAGCTGAACCGCGAGGCCAACACGCTCGGTTCCAAGGCCGCCGCCAAGGAGCTGGCCGATGCCTCGATGGAGCTCAAGCTGCTGATCGAGCAGATGCGCGAGCAGGTCCAGAACCTCGAATAACGCGGCAACAGCAGCAAACGCAGCAAAGAACCAGAATCACCCCGAAGTCACCGAATCATCATCATGAGCCAAACGTCTCAAACCGCGCCGCATCCTCCCATCGACACCGTCTACCCGGGCAACCTGTTCATGGTGGTGGCGCCGTCGGGAGCCGGCAAGTCGACGCTGGTCAACGCGCTGCTGGCGCAGGACCCGGCCATCCGCCTGTCGATCTCGCATACCGCGCGCGCGCCGCGCCCGGGCGAGCAGAACGGCCGAGAATACCACTTCGTCAGCGTCGACGACTTCCGCGCCTCGCGTGACCGCGGCGAGTTCCTGGAGTGGGCCGAGGTCCACGGCAACTACTACGCGACCTCGCGCGTGTGGATCGAGCAGCAGATGGCGCAAGGCAACGACGTGCTGCTCGAGATCGACTGGCAGGGCGCGCAGCAGGTGCACCAGCGCTTCTCCAACGCGGTCGAGATCTTTATCCTGCCGCCGTCGCTGACCGCGCTGGAAGAGCGTCTGAAGAAGCGCGGCCAGGACGAGCCCAATGTGATCGTGCGCCGCCTGCTGGCAGCGGGCAGCGAGATGTCGCATGCGTCGGAGTCGGACTATGTCATCATCAACGAGATCTTCGACGATGCGCTGGAAGAGCTGCGCAACGTGGTTCGGGCTACCCGTTTGCGCTTTTCGTCGCAAAAGGCACGTCACACGGAGCTGTTCATCGAGCTCGGCATCCACTGAGCCGACGCACGTGGGCGGAGGCGCCTCCGGCGTTTTCCGCCGCGTGCTGTAAAATAGCAACCCAACAGGTTTTGTCCCAAGGTGGATTTGATATGGCGCGTATTACCGTCGAAGATTGTCTGAAACACATCCCGAATCGCTTCGAGCTCGCCCTGGCGGCCACGTACCGTGCGCGCCAGCTGGTGCAGGGCCACACGCCCAAGGTCGAGGCCAAGGACAAGCCGACCGTGGTGGCATTGCGCGAGATCGCGTCGGGCCAGGTCGGCATCGAGATGCTGAAGAAGGTCCCGACCTGATCGACCCGATCGAGCGGCCGGCCCATGGCTCATCCTCGCAACGTGCCAGCATATTTCCAGGCTCTCCCGCCGGATTCCAGGGGCCGCCGCCATGCCTTCGCCGCATCTGCCCTCCCAGCCTTCCTCTCCGCCAACGCCCGCGGCGGGCGCGCACGGCGATTCTGCGCCGCCCACGGCGCGTAAGCGCACCATCCCGGGCCAGTCTTCCGTGAACGCGCGCACCGGCGCTCCCAATCTTCCCGATCCGCTCGGCGACGATGTCGTCGGGGAGCGTGCCGTCGCGCCCGCGCTGGCGCCAGGCAAGGCGAGGGCGCCCGCGCTGCAGGACGAGCTGGCGGCAGTGCAGGAAGCGGCGCCTCCGGTGGCGGACAGCCTCTTTATCGATGCAGTGCTGGCGCAGTCATACCGGCACTTCTTCGGCCCGACCTCGCAGCCGGCGGTGCCGCCGCGCCAGCAGGTCATTTCCATCACCCGGCTGATGGAAAAGCTCGCGTACCTGAAGGCGCCCGACCTGGCGCGCGTACGCGAGGCCTTCCAGTTTTCCGACGAGGCCCACCTGGGCCAGTACCGCCAGAGCGGCGAGCCCTACATCACCCATCCGGTGGCGGTGGCCGAGCTGTGCGCGGACTGGAAGCTCGATGTGCAGTCCATCATGGCGGCGCTGCTGCACGACGTGATGGAAGACCAGGGCATCACCAAGAGCGAGCTGGCCGAGAAATTCGGCCCCAAGGTCGCCGAACTGGTCGATGGCCTGACCAAGCTGGACAAGCTCGAATTCCAGAGCCGCGAGCAGGCGCAGGCGGAAAGCTTCCGCAAGATGCTGCTGGCGATGGCGCGCGACGTGCGCGTGATCCTGGTGAAGCTGGCCGACCGTACGCACAACATGCGCACGCTCGACTTCGTGCCGCCGGAGAAGCGCCGCCGCATCGCGCTGGAGACCATGGAGATCTATGCGCCGATCGCGCACCGTCTCGGTCTCAACACCATCTACCGCGAACTGCAGGAGCTGTCGTTCAAGGTCGGCTCGCCATTCCGCTACGCCACGCTGGAGAAGGCCGTCAAGGCCGCGCGCGGCAACCGGCGCGAAGTGGTCAAGCGCATCCTCGAGGCCGCGCAGAAGGGGCTGGCCGATGCCGGCATCGTGGCCGAACTGTCCGGCCGCGAGAAGACGCTGTACAGCATCTATCGCAAGATGCACGACAAGCAGTTGTCGTTCTCGCAGGTGCTGGATGTGTACGGTTTCCGCGTGGTGGTGGAAACGCAGATGCACTGCTACATGGCGATGGGCGCGCTGCATGGCCTGTACAAGCCGATGCCCGGCAAGTTCAAGGACTACATCGCCATCCCCAAGATCAACGGCTACCAGTCGCTGCACACCACGCTGGTGGGTCCGTTCGGCACGCCGGTCGAGTTCCAGATCCGCACGCGCGACATGCACCAGATCGCCGAAGCCGGCGTGGCCGCGCACTGGATGTACAAGCACCAGGCCGACCACGCCAACGATATCCAGCAGCAGGCGCACCAGTGGCTGCAGTCGCTGCTCGATATCCAGAGCCAGACTGGCGATTCGCAGGAATTCCTCGAGCACGTCAAGATCGACCTGTTCCCGGATGCGGTCTACGTGTTCACGCCCAAGGGCCATATCCGCGCGCTGCCGCGCGGCGCCACCGCGCTGGACTTTGCCTATGCGGTGCACAGCGACCTGGGCAACCAGTGCGTCGCGGTCAAGATCAACAACGAACTGCTGCCGCTGCGCACCGAACTCAAGAGCGGCGATATCGTCGAGGTGGTGACGGCGCCGTACTCCAAGCCGAATCCGGCGTGGCTGTCGTTCGTGCGCACCGGCAAGGCGCGCGCGGCGATCCGCCATTACCTGAAGACCACCAAGCTGGACGAAGCGATCCAGCTCGGCGAGCGGCTGCTGGAACAATGCGCGCGCCAGCTCGGCATCGAGCTGAAGGCGGTGCCGCAGTCGGTGTGGGACCGCATGATCCAGTGGACCGGCAACAAGCAGCGCGAAGACATCTTCGCCGACCTGGCGCTGGGCCGGCGCGTGCCGGCGGTGGTGGCCAAGCGCATGGAGATCCTGCTGCAGGAGTTGTCCGGCGACGTCGACAGCGCGCTGCTGGCGGCGGTGCAGACCTTTGCCGGCGAAGAGGCGCCCGCGGTGCCGATCACCGGCGACGAAGGCATGTCGATGATCTTCTCGGCATGCTGCCGCCCGATCCCCGGCGATTCGATCGTCGGCTACCTGGGCAAGGGCGAAGGGCTGCAGATCCACGTACAGGACTGCAAGATCGCCAAGCGCCTGCACAGCAAGGATCCGGAGCACTGGATCGACGTGATGTGGGCCAAGAAGACCACGCGTGCCTTCGATGTCTCGATCAAGGTGATGGTGCGCAACGTCAAGGGCATCGTCGCGCGCGTCGCCGCGGACCTGACCGCCGCCGATGCCAACGTCGCGCACGTGGCGATGGAGCAGCAGGACGGCAGCCATCAGGAAGCCACCTACATGCAGTTCGTCATCCAGGTGCAGAACCGCCTGCACCTGGCCAACGTGATGCGCGGGCTGCGCCGCAACCCGGACGTCATCCGCATCTTCCGCGACCGCAACGACGGCTAGGCGGGCGTTTCAGGACGGCCCTGAAGGAAGGCCCGCCCACCTATTGCTTCTTCGACGGGTATCTGACTTCCAGGATATCGATCTGCTCGACTCCGACCGGTGTACGCAGCGGCACGGTGTCGCCTTCGCGCGCCTTGATCAGCGCCTTGGCGATCGGCGAGATCCAGCTGACGCGGTTGCTGTCCAGGTCTACCTCGTCCATGCCCACGATGGTGATGGTGGTCTCTTCGCCGGCGCGGTTGGCATAGGTGACGGTGGCGCCGAAGAAGATCTGGTCGTTGTCGCCCTGCAATGAGGGGTCGACCACCTCGGCCTTGTCGAGGCGGCGCGTCAGGAAGCGGATGCGGCGGTCGATCTCGCGCAGGCGCTTCTTGCCGTAGAGATAGTCGCCGTTCTCGGAGCGGTCGCCATTGGACGCCGCCCACGAGACGATCTGCACCACATCGGGCCGGTCGACGTCGATCAGCTGCATCAGCTCATTGCGCAGGCGGTTGTAGCCATCGGCGGTGATGTAGTTCTTGGTGCCGGGAGGCAGCGGCGTTGCGCCTTCGGGGAGGTCGTCGTCCTCGTCGCCTGAGGACTCTTTGACAAATGCCTTGTTCATGGTCCGGATCACATCTTCGGGTTCCCATTATAGAAAAACGCTGCGTGCAGGCCCGTGCCCGCAAAAAGATGAGAAAAAAGTGCAGAGGGGGGTTCACAAATCTGAAATCTCAGATATAATCTCTTTTCTCGAGTGCGGCTGTAGCTCAGTTGGATAGAGTACTTGGCTACGAACCAAGGGGTCGTGGGTTCGAATCCTGCCAGCCGCGCCACCTATGCAGTAAGAAAAGGGCTTCCGGAAACGGAGGCCCTTTTTGTTTTGCTGCCTTCTCTCTCTCTCTCTGTCTTCCCCATCGCTTGTAGTCCCCGCGCCGGCAGCGCTTTTTGCTGCACCACGGCTTGCGCGCGTCCTTGCCGCCTTCTAGGCTCGACTCAAGGGCAGAGCAAGCCGAACCCGGAGCAATGCGCATGGAAAACGACTGGCGCGTCGAGCAGTACCGCGACATGGACGTCTACGTCCTGGTGTTGCCGCAAGGGCGGGGCAGCATCGGCCGATGGGGCTATGAAGTCCGCGTGGCTCAGGAAGGCGTCGATCCCGCGGATGCGGGCGATACCGAAGTACTGGCGAGTGGCTCGCAGCAGTTCGCCACGCGCCACGCCGCGGAGGTGGCGGCATTCGGTGCCGGCTATGCGTTGGTGGACCGCCTGCTCGGGCCGCCGCCCGACTGATATCCACGCACGCCAAGAAAAGACTTGCCAGATGCGCGCAAATACCGCATAATTGTTTTCTTCAGACGCGGGGTGGAGCAGTTGGCAGCTCGTCGGGCTCATAACCCGAAGGTCGCAGGTTCAAGTCCTGCCCCCGCAACCAACGCCTTTCGCGGCATTCGCCGCCATCCTTCAAGGCGTTGTTCTCAAGGCCGTCCGGCCTGGCTCATACCCTGTTTCGAACTGAATCCGCGACAAATTCGCGACTCATCCGTTGGCGTTGCGCATGCAACCGCTCAGGCGGGCAATCGCTGTGCCGCCTGCAAAAAGGTATCGCGCACCGGCGCCTGGTCTTCGCGCTCGGCCGCTTCCGCGCGCTCGCGCAACCGCTTGGCCAGCACCGCCAGCGTACCTTGTGCCTGCGGTCCGCCTGCCGCCTGGCATTTGGCTACCGCTTCGCGCATCACGGCATCGAGCTCGGCGCCGACATCGGCACCATCGAAGGCGCTCACCGACAGGGCTGAAATTCGTTCCAGGTAGAGATTGACCAGCGCTTCGTCGTGTAGCGGTTCGGACATGTCTTCTCCTTGGCGATGACGGGAACCCAAAACCCATTGTAGTGGAGGCGGCGCCTGCGCAAGCTCAAACAATAATGATTCTTGTTCTGGCAGCGGCAGGGTTCACATACAATACGCGTTCACGACGCGTCCGTGGGGCGTGCACGCTTTCCCCATTCTTGCCCAGAGGTTGTCGCCACCATGTTGCTGCAGATTCCAGACGTACTTTCCAAGGCCCAGGTGGCGCAGGTCCGGCAGGTCATCGACGCCGCGCCGTGGACCGATGGCAATGAAACCTCGGGCTACCAGTCGGCGCTGGCCAAGCGCAACCTGCAATTGCCCGAAGGCTCGCCCGCGGCGCGCCAGGTTGGCGACCTGATCCAGGATGCGCTGGGCAACAACGCGTTGTTCTTCTCGGCGGCACTGCCGCTGAAGGTCTATCCGCCGCTGTTCAACCGCTACGAGGGTGGCCACACCTTTGCCAACCATGTCGACAACGCGATCCGCTACCTGCGCGGCACCAGCTTCCGCATCCGCAGCGACCTGTCGGCTACGCTGTTCCTGACCGAGCCGGACCAGTACGACGGCGGAGAACTGGTGGTCGAGGATACCTACGGCCAGCAACGCGTGAAGCTGCCGGCCGGGCATATGGTGCTGTACCCGGCCACGAGCATCCACCACGTGACGCCGGTCACGCGCGGCGCACGGGTGTCGTCGTTCTTCTGGATCCAGAGCATGGTGCGCGACGATGGCCAGCGTTCGCTGCTGTTCGAGATGGACAGGCGCATCCGCCAGACGGCGCAGGAACTCGGCCAGTCGCATGAAGCCGTGATCGGCCTGACTGGTGTCTACCACAACCTGCTGCGCCGCTGGGCGGACGCCTGAGCGCCACCGGCGCCCGGCGCCGGGGCACCGGCGGGGCGCTATGTCGATGCAGCGAAGGGCGCGGCTATTCGTCGCGCCGCCGTCGCATCTGCAATTGCTCGATCGGGGAGGGCTGGATGCGGCGCCGTGCCGGCCGCAGGGAGCGGTTCGGCCACAGCACGTAGTTGGTGTGCGGGTCCAGCGGCTTGCCGAGATACGAAACCCAGACCTGCACGCCGTGCTCGGTTTCGGCGATCACGGCCGCGACGGCGCGCGCCGCGGCGGAAGGGGACTTGAGCAACTCCGCCAGGGCTTCGACGCCCTGCACGACATGGTGCTTTACCCCTGAAAACCATGCGTACTGACGCATGGCGGACAACAAACGCTTGGTCATGAACGCGACTCTGGTGTGGTTGGAAGTGCGAATGAGACTGCTCTCCGTCCGATTTGTTCAACGGAAGCTGGCGGACGACAGTATGACTGTGCGTGCGCTCCCACGCATTCGGTGCGTACCCTGAGGCCAGCACTTTTGCCGGAATGGGCGGCAGCGTCACACGACGCGCGCCGGCTCCGGGGCCAAGGCAGAGAGTACCATTGCCAACCGGTCTAGCGCCGGATCGATGTCGAGCAGGTCGATGGCGCCAAAGCCGAGCAGCAGGCCGGCGCAGGTCGGCGGCGGCGTGGCGTAGAAGGGGTCAAGGGTGGCCAGTTCCAGGTCCGCGAGCCGCGCCACGGCCATCAGCGCGTCGCTAGCCACCGGCACGCGCAACCGCGCTGCCAGGTGAAAGCCGGCGATTGCCGGCAGGGCTTCGAGCCAAGGTGACAGGTCGCCGTGCAGCCGCGCCAGCAGCCGCGCGCGCCGCTGCGCATGGCGCGCGTGCGAGCGCCGGATATGGCGCAGCAGGTGGCCCTCCGACAGGAAGCGCGCCAGCGCCTGCTGGGTCAGCGTCGGGGTGTACCAGTCCATCAGGTGCTTGACCTTGCGTGCCACCGGCATCAGCCATGGCGGCACCACCAGGTAACCGCAGCGCAGGTTGGCCAGCAGCGTCTTGGAAAACGTTCCCAGGTACACCACCCGCCCATGGCGGTCCAGCGTCTGCAGTGCGTCCAGCGCCTGCCCGCCATAGCGGAACTCGCTGTCGTAGTCGTCCTCCAGGATGACCGCGTGGCGGCGCGCGGCCCAGTCGAGCAGCGCCTGGCGCCGCGCCAGGCTCATCGGCACGCCCAGCGGCGACTGGTGCGATGGCGTGACGAAGACCATTGTCGCCTCGCCGGGCAGTGCCTCCACCACCAGTCCTTCGCCGTCGACCGGCACCGGCACCACGCGCGCGCCCAGCCCCTGGAACAGCGCGCGCGCCATCGGGTAGCCGGGATCCTCCATCGCCACCACGGCGCCCGGCCCCAGCAGCAACCGGGCTGCCAGGTCGATGCCCTGCTGCGCGCCGCCGGTGACCAGGATATCCGTCGGAGAACTCTGTACACCCCGGGTGAAGGCGATATGGCTGGCAATGGCCTGACGCAGGGGCATCTCGCCACATGGATCCGCAGGCCCGGGTGGGCGCTGCCGCTCCGCCGCCAATGCCGCGCGCACGCAGCGCGACCAGGCTTCGTGCGGAAACCGTGAGGTGTCGGCCTGGCCCGGCTGGAAGGCATAGCGCGCACCGCCGACCGGCCCGAGGAAGGGCGTCTGGACAGCCATCCAGCGCTGCACCGCCGGCGGCAGCACCGGCGCGGCGGCGATGCGCACCGGCTTGCGCGCCAGCCCCTCGGCGACATAGGTGCCGTCGCCGACGCGCGCGTGCAGCCAGCCCTCCGCCACCAGCCGCTCGTAGGCGGTGGTCACGGTCTTGCGCGCGACGCCCAGCTGCGTGCCGAGGAGCCGCGTGGGCGGCATGCGCGCGCCGGCTTCCAGGCGCCCGGCCTGGATGGCGTCGCGGATCTGGTGGACGATCTGCGCGGTAAGGTCGCCGGCGTGGTCCAGCGCGAGATGGAGCTCCATGGTCTTTGCCTGGAAATTGGTCTACCAATTTTGACGGAAATTGGCGGTGTACGGAGCCAATCGCCAGGACTATCTTTGAGTCCAACGGGCCAGCGCCCGCCAATCACTCAACTACCGGAACCCTGGAGAATCGACATGGAAGAACGCATGAACTGGCAAGACGTGGCCCCGGATGCCTACAAGGCCATGGTCGGCGTGGAGATCTACCTTGCCCGCTGCGGACTCGAAAACAGCCTGAAGGAACTGGTGAAGATCCGCGCCTCGCAGATCAACGGCTGCGCCTTCTGCCTCGACATGCATGTGACCGACGCGCGCAAGCACGGCGAGAGCGATCGCCGGCTGAGCCTGCTGCCGGCCTGGCGCGAAGTGAGCTGGTTCACCGCGCGCGAGCGTGCCGCGCTGGCCTGGACCGAGGCGCTGACGCTGCTGGCGCAAAGCCAGGCGCCCGACGCTGACTACAACGCGGTGCGCGAGCAGTTCACGGAGAAGGAAATTGCCGACCTGACCTTGCTGATCTCGATGATCAATGCGTGGAACCGCTTCGGCGTCGGCTTCCGTCGCCAGCCGCCGGCGCTCTGAACATAGCGCCACGCTCGCCGCCGCGGCCGGTCATTGACCGGCCACGGCGCGCTGCATTCGCGCCACGGCGCCGAACGGAAGGCACAGCCGCCGGCGCGCGGCAGGGAGGCATCGTGGCCCGATGGCCGATGCGATGGTAGGCTATGGCAATGCCGGTCAGGTCAAGCGCGATGCTGAGCAGTTCGTCGCCGCGTGACTGGCGGTGCCCATCGCGTTCATGCCTTGCCAGGAGTCTGCCCATGACAGAAGACACCCTGCTGCAACTGATGGCCGAGGTCGAGAAGGAAGACCCGATCGACTACGCCGACCTGCCGTTCGACGACCGCGCGCTGCGCCAGCTGGCGTGCCGGCTGATCGCCGAGCGCTCCGAGCAGATGGAAGCCTCCGGCATGCCGATGGAAGCGCTGCTGGCCACGATGTGGGCCTCGACCGCCAAGCTGGTGCTGGAAAACCTCGTGCTCAACGCCCGCTTGCTGACACTGCAGGGCATGCCCGAGGATGCCCAGGCGCTGATCGATCGCATCGCGCGCCAGTCGCGCGGCGGGCAGGATCGCGAGTCCTAGATTGCCTCTCGCTGTGATGTGCCTCAGCCGCCACTAGCTGCGGCGTGCCGGCCATTTCGGTAAAATGCCGGTTTTCGCCCAGCCTGCCTGCTGCGCCAGTCATCTGCGCGCCAGGGCGGCCAACCAGGAGGACTTCGGGTGATCAAGTGGATAATCGTCGCGGGCTACCTCGGTGCCATCCTGTATGTGCACTTCCGCGGCAAGGTAAGGCTGAAGATCTGGCGCCAGCTGCTGGACCATTCGGCGCTGGTCGCGCCGATCAACTGCTTCATGTATGCGTTCTCGGGCGTGCCGCGCACGCCATACATTCCGGTCGAAAATTTCCCGGACCTGGAGAAACTGCGCACCGCGTGGCCGGAGATCCGCGATGAAGGCCTGGCGCTGGCCGCGATGCGCAAGATCAAGGCCGCGGACAAGAACGACGACGCCGGCTTCAACTCGTTCTTCAAGTATGGCTGGAAGCGCTTCTACCTGAAGTGGTACGAGGCTCAGCACCCGTCCGCGGAAGTGCTGTGCCCCAAGACCGTGGCCCTGCTGCGCGAGCTGCCGAGCGTGAAGGCCGCAATGTTCGCCGAGCTGCCGCCGGGCGGCAAGCTCAATCCGCACCGCGACCCGTTCGCCGGCTCGCTGCGCTACCACCTGGGTTTGTCCACACCCAACGATGACCGCTGCTTTATCGAGGTCGACGGCGAGCGCCACAGCTGGCGCGACGGCAAGGGCGTGGTGTTCGACGAAACCTACCTGCACTGGGCCGAGAACCGCAGCGACGCCAACCGCCTGATCCTGTTCTGCGATATCGAGCGGCCGATGCGCTATGGCTGGGCCGCCAGGTTCAACCACTGGATGGGCCGCAAGGTCATGACCGCGGCCAGCTCGCCCAACGACGAGCACGACCAGACCGGCATGATCAACAAGCTGTTCCGCTTTGTCTGGCTGGGCGGGCAATATCGCCGCCGCTTCAAGGCATGGAACCGCCAGCTGTACTACGTGGCCAAATTCGGCCTGATCGTGGGGGGCGTGGCCCTGGTCATCTTCCTGTAATTCGCGGGAAGTCATCAGCAAGAGAGCCGGCACATGCCGGCTCTCTTGCGTTGGACTGCTTCAGTTGCCGCGGCGCCGCTCGTTGCCCAGCGCCTCGTAGTGCGCGCGCTTGGCTTCGTACATGCGGCTGTCGGCCACCTTGACCGCGTCGGTGAGGCGCTCGCCCTGCACGCAGGTGGCGTGGCCGATAGAGAAGCTCAGGCGCACGCCGGGATAGAAGGTGTTGTTCAGTTCCACCACCTGTTCGATCTGCTCGACCACCGTGGCGGCGCCGCGCTCGTCGCGGCCGGGCAGCAGCACCATGAATTCATCGCCGCCGATGCGCGCCACGCAGGCCTGGTCGCCCACCGCCTTCTTCAGCACCTCGCCGGTGCGGCGCAGCAGTCCGTCGCCGTCGCCGTGGCCGAACTGGTCGTTGACCACTTTCAGCCCGTTCAGGTCCACCGCCACCACGCTGACCGGCCACGGGCCCTTGCGGCCCAGCCGCGCCAGTTCGTCTTCGTAGTAGGCGCGGTTGTAGAGCTTGGTCAGCACGTCGTGCTTGCCCAGGAACTCGACATAGGCCTCGGCCTTCTTGCGCGCGGTGATGTCGGTCAGCGATACCAGCACCTGGTCCCAGTCGGCTTCGCAGCCGGGGAAGACCGACCACTGCATGAAGACGTCGACCTGGCGGCCGTCGAGCGCGTAGTTGATGACCTCGCGCTGCTGCCACAGCTTTTCGTGCCAGAGGTCGACCAGCTGCTCGGCAAAGTGGATGCGCATGTCGTCGCGGAACACGTCGCCGAGGCGCGACAACAGGATCTGCTTGGACTCGGCGCCAAACATCAGCAGCGTCTGCCGGTTGACGTCGAGCACGCGGATCTCCTGCATGCAGCGCGAGACGAAGTCCGGATGCACGTTGAGGAAGGTGCGGAAGTCGGTGATGCCGGCCGCGCGCACTTCATCGAGCAGCACCTTGACCGCGCTGAAGTCCTCCACCCACAGCGACACCGGCGAGTGTTCGAACAGGCCAACGGCATATTGCTCGCTGCGGCGCAACTCGCGTTCGGTGCGCACGCGCGCGGTGATGTCTTCGATCGACAGCAGCACGCGCTCCCATGTGCCTTCATGGCCGGGCATCACCGTGGCTTCGAGCCGGATGTCGAGGCGTTCGCCGTCCAGCGTGTAGTTGACGGTCTGGCTGGAAAAGCGGCTGCCGCCGTCCCAGAGCTGGCCGAGTTCTTCCACGTGCTGGTCGAACATGTCGTCGCGGAAGACCGTTTCGAGGTTGGCGATGAGGTCGTGGAGGTCGGCCGCGCGGAACAGGTCGAGCGTGTGCTGGTTGACGTCGATCACGCGGATCAGCGACGAGCATTGCGCTACCTGGTGCGGATTGGCGCGCAGGTAGGCGCGCAGGTCGGTGACCCCGTCGCGGCGCAGCTGTTCGAAATGCACCCGCACATCGCTGAAGTCTTCCAGCCACAGCGACACGGGGGCGAGCTGGAACAGCATCTGGTAATCGTCGGCGCTGTTGTCCGGCCTCGTGCCGGCCGGGCGGTTGCGCGATGCCGCGGATGGACTGCTCAAGGCCACTCTCCTTTGTTCTTGTTCCTGTCTGATGGCGGCGCTTGGCAGCGGGGCACCGGCAGCGGGGACAGCCGGGCCACGGCCGCGCGCCAGCGCACTAGGATAGGCGAGGCGGCGGCAAATGGGGCAAACGGGGCGCAAAAAGCAGGTCAACCCGGCAGTGCGCCTGTACGTGTGTTGCAATAATGCGCGCTGCCCCCGCACGAGGCTAGCCGGCAAGGCGGTGCACCACGCCGGCCAGCGTGGCCAGCGCGCGCTCGATCTGCGCCGAACGCGGCGTGCCGCAGTTGATGCGCAGGCAATGGTCGAAGCGCCCGGCGTTGGAGAACATCACTCCCGGCATGACGCGGATGCCCGCCTGCAGCGCCTGGTCGAAGACCGCCTCGGACGAGACCTGCACGGGCATCTCCACCCACAGGTGCATGCCGCCGCGCGGCGAGCCCAGCCGCGTCCCGGCCGGGAAGCTGGCCGCCACCGCCTGCGCGAACCATTCACGCTGCAGTTGCAGCCGCGTGCGCAACCGGCGCAGGTGCCGTTCATGCGCGCCGCTGGCGAGGAAATCCGCCGCCGCCATCTGCGACAGCATTTCGTTGGGCCGCGACAGCCCGAACTTGAGCATTTCCACGCGCGGCTGCCATTTGCCGGCAGCGATCCAGCCGAGCCGCATGCCCGGCGCCAGCACCTTGTGCAGCGAGGCGCAGTGGATTACGTTCCCGCTGCCATCCCAGGCCTTGGCCGCCGCCGGCTGGGTATCGCCGTCGGCGGTGGCGGAAAAGCAGTCGTCCTCGATCAGCGCGATGCCGCGCGCCTCGCACCACTGCACCAGCCGCGCCTTGTGCGCGTCCGGCATGATGCAGCCGAGCGGATTCTGCAGGTTGGGCACTACCGCCACCGCGCGGATATTGTCGTAGTGCTGCGCCGCCAGCTCGAGCGCCTCGAGCGACATCCCCGTCTGCGGGCTGCACGGGATTTCCAGCGCGCGCATGCCGAGGCTTTCGAGGATCTGCAGCAGCCCGTAGTAGGTGGGCGATTCCACCGCGATCACGTCGCCCGGGCCGGCCACCGCGCGCAACGCCAGGTTGAGCGCCTCGGTGCAGCCGTGCGTGATGACGATCTCCTCCGGCGCCAGCTGCATCCGCGCGTGCAGCGCCTGGCGCGCGATGGCGCCGCGCAGCGGCGCATGGCCTTCCGGCTCGACCGCCTCGCCGAACAGCATCGGATGCCGGCGCAGGGCGCGCGCCGCGGCGCTGCGCAGTGCCTCGGCGGGATACAGCGAGGGCGCACAGTAGGCGCCGCCCAGGTTGGTATGGACATGCTGGTGCTGGCTGCGCGCCAGCAGCCCCGAAATGCGCTGGTGGATGCCGACGTACTGCGCGGGATCGGGCAGCGCGGCGTCGGGTTCGGTCAGCGGTGCCAGCGGCGCGCGCACAGGTGCCGCGACAAAATAGCCGGCGCGCGGGCGGGCTTCGAGCAGGCCGTCGCTCTCCAGCTGGCGGCAAGCCTGCAGGGCCGTGGACAGGCTGACGCCGTGCAGTCCCATCAGCGCGCGCACGGATGGCATGCGGTCGCCGGCGGTCAGCGTGCCGGATTCGATGGCGCGGCGGTAGTGGCCGGCAACCTGGCGGTAGAGCGGAGTGGCTTCCATGGGGGCATGGTGGCGCGGTTGGCCATCGGGGTACAGATACAGAGGCGGGGCGCCTGTATCGTAACAGCCCCGGTTTTGCCTTGCTGTTCCGGTGGAGGTTTCGCGGTGATGTGCCTGCCGCGGGCGGGGGGCGGCCGATAGGCTGGAGGCCTGAATCTGTTACCGGAGCCAAGCCATGCCAAGCGTATCGATCGACACTTCAGGAACCGTCTTGCCGGCCTCCGCCACGCGCCTGCCCGCCGGGCAATGCCTGCATCTGCGCGTGGCGGCGGGCACGGTGCTGCATGCCGGCGCCGGCCGGATCGAGGTCAGCGGACCGCCGCAATGGCTGGCCGAAAGCTGGCATATCCCGCGCTGGCGCCTGCGTGCGGGCGAGACGCTGACGATACCGGCGCGCGGCTGGCTGCAGGTCGTGGCGTGCGGCGACGCCGCCTTCACCATCACCTTGCCGCTCGGCGTGATTGACCGCCTGGCGGCACTGCTGGCGTGGCGCAGGCGCCGCCTGTCGTCGCCACCGTGGCACCAGCCGCAACGGATTGCCGACCCGGCGCCCGAAAAACTATAAAATTGCGCTCCGGCCGGCCTGGCACATTGGTGTGCCCAACCCCCCGGCCGCAGTTCCCGGGTTCCCCATGCTACGTCTAAGTGAAGTCAAACTCCCGCTCGACCATACCGAAAGCGACCTGGACGCCGCCGTGCGCGCCAGCGCCGCGCAGATCGGCGTCAAGGGAGACGGCCTGATCGGCTATACGGTATTCCGCCGCGCCCACGATGCGCGCAAGCGCTCCGATATCAAGCTGACCTACATCATCGATATCGAAGTCAGCGACGAAGCCGCGGCGCGCAAGCGCATGGCCGGCAAGCCCAACTGGAGCGTGACGCCCGATATGGAGTACCACTTCGTCGCGCGCGCGCCGCAGGGCGGCCCCGCGCTGCGCCCGGTGGTGATCGGCATGGGCCCGTGCGGGCTGCTGGCCGGCCTGATCCTGGCGCAGTCGGGCTTCCGCCCGATCGTGCTGGAGCGCGGCAAGGAAGTGCGCGAGCGCACCAAGGACACGTTCGGCCTGTGGCGCAAGAGCGTGCTCAACCCGGAGTCGAACGTGCAGTTCGGCGAAGGCGGCGCGGGCACGTTCTCGGACGGCAAGCTGTACAGCCAGATCAAGGACCCGAAGCACTACGGGCGCAAGGTGCTGAACGAGTTCGTGCGCGCCGGTGCGCCGGAAGACATCCTGTACAAGGCGCGCCCCCATATCGGCACCTTTCGCCTGGTCAGCATGGTCGAGAAGATGCGCGCGGAGATCATCGAGCTGGGCGGCGAGATCCGCTTCGAAACGCGCGTCGACGATATCGACATCGACGGCGGCCAGGTGCGCGGCCTGAAGCTGTCGAATGGCGAATACCTGGAAGCCGACCACGTCATCATGGCGGTCGGCCACAGCGCGCGCGATACCTTCCAGATGCTGCACGATCGCGGCGTGTTCATGGAGGCCAAGCCGTTCTCGCTGGGCTTCCGCATCGAGCATCCGCAGGGCCTGATCAACCGCAGCCGCTTCGGCAAGTTCGCCGGCAACAAGCTGCTGGGCGCGGCCGACTACAAGGTGGTGCACCACTGCAGCAACGGGCGTTCGGTGTACAGCTTCTGCATGTGCCCGGGCGGCACGGTGGTGGCGGCGGCCTCGGAGCCGGGGCGCGTGGTGACCAACGGCATGAGCCAGTACAAGCGCGCCGAGCGCAATGCCAACGCCGGCATCGTGGTCGGCATTACCCCGGAAGATTATCCGGGCGGCCCGCTGGCCGGCATCGAGTTCCAGCGCAAGTGGGAAGAACGCGCGTTCGAGCTGGGCGGCCGCAACTACAACGCGCCGGGCCAGCTGGTGGGCGACTTTATCGCCGGCCGTGCCTCGACGTCGCTGGGCTCGGTCGAGCCTTCGTACAAGCCGGGCGTGACGCCGACGGATCTGAGCACGTCGCTGCCCGACTACGTGATCGAAGCGATCCGCGAAGGCATTCCCGAGATCGACAAGAAGCTGCCGGGCTTCGCGCTGCACGACGCGGTGCTGACTGGCGTGGAGACGCGCACGTCGTCGCCGCTGCGCATCCGCCGCAACAACGACGATTACCAGAGCATCAACGTCAAGGGCCTGTACCCGGCGGGCGAGGGCGCCGGCTATGCCGGCGGCATCTACTCGGCCGCGATCGATGGCATCGAGGTGGCCGAAGCGGTGGCGCTCAGCATCGTCGGGGGCAAGCAGGCTTAGGATTGCCGCGGAGGTTGGCGCGGAGGTTGCCGCAGATATGCCGCGGCGCCCTGCGCCGCAGTGCGCCCGCTGGCGAAGCACGCCGTCAGCAGGTAGCCGCCGGTGGGCGCTTCCCAGTCCAGCATTTCGCCCGCGCAGAACACGCCCGGCAGCGCACGCAGCATCAATCGTTCATCCATCGCCTCGAAGCGCACGCCGCCCGCGCTGCTGATGACCTCGTCGATCGGACGCGGACGCAGCAGGCGCAGCGGCAGCGCCTTGAGCGACACGGCCAGCGTGCCGGGATCCTGCATCGCGTCCTTTGTCAGGCATTCGCGCAACAGGCCGGCCTTGACGCCGGTAATGCCGAGCCGGCTCTGCAGGTGGCTGGACAGCGAGCGCGAGCCGCGCGGATGGTTCACTTCATTGCCGACCTGTTCCGCGGTGTGCGAGGGCAGCAGGTCGAGGTGGATCACCGCGCTGCCGTCGGCTTCGATCCGGTCGCGGATCGGCGCCGACATCGCGTAGACCAGGCTGCCTTCGATGCCGGTGGCGCTGATGACGAACTCGCCCTGGCGGTAGTGCGCGTTGCCGTCGCGACCGGTCAATGCGATCGCCACCGGCTTGACCGGCGTGCCGGCGAAACGGTCGGCAAATGATTCGCTCCATGCCGCATCGAAGCCGCAATTGGCGGGGCGCAGCGGCGCGATATCGACGCCACGGTCAGCCAGCCGCGGCACCCACGCGCCATCCGATCCCAGCCGCGCCCAGCTTGCGCCGCCGAGCGCGAGCACCACGGCACGCGTGGACACCGACACGTCGCCATGCGGGGTGGCAAAGCGCAGCGTATGCGGCGCGCACTCATCCCAGCCCAGCCAGCGATGGCGCATATGGAACTGCACGCCGGCCTCGCGCAGCCGGTGCAGCCATGCGCGCAGCATCGGCGCGGCCTTCATGTCGGTGGGGAAAACGCGGCCCGAGCTGCCAACGAAGGTGTCGATGCCAAGCCCGTGCACCCACTCGCGCAGCGCCTGCGGGCCGAAGTCCGCGAGCATCGGCGCGATCTGTGCTGCACGGGTGCCATAGCGGCCGAGGAAGGCCGGTTCCGGTTCCGCATGCGTGAGGTTCATGCCGCCCTTGCCGGCCATCAGGAACTTGCGCCCCACCGACGGCATCGCGTCATAGACGGCCACGGTCGCGCCCTGCGCCACCAGTACCTCGGCCGCCATCAGCCCGGCCGGCCCGCCGCCGATGATGGCGACGTCGGGGCGGCTGGCGAGCGAAGGGGACGCGTTGGCGAGGGACATATGGCGGTCGGGTGGTCGGGTGGTCGGGTAGGGCAGGGAGTGTTTCCGCCGCGGATTATAGAGCCTGCGGCAGCGCTAGAATGACGGTTTCCCCGGTATCGCCATCATGTCTTCCGCCGCCACTTCCGCAGACGCAGTCATCGCCGCCACCCGCCACTGGCTGGAACGCGCGGTGATCGGCCTCAACCTGTGCCCTTTTGCCAAGAGCGTGTATGTGAAGGAGCAGGTGCGCTACGTGGTCAGCACGGCGACGGAAGCGCCGGATGTGCTGGATGAACTCGAGCGCGAGCTCCGCCTGCTCGACGAGACAGATCCGGCAGAGATCGACACCACGCTGCTGATCCTGCCCGACGCGGTGGCCGACTTCCTCGACTACAACGACCTGCTGTACTTCGCCGACCGCCTGCTCGGCAGCCTGGGACTGGACGGCACGCTGCAGATCGCGAGCTTCCATCCGCAATACCAGTTCGCCGATACCGGGCCGGACGATATCGAGAACTACACCAACCGCGCGCCGTATCCGATCCTGCACTTGCTGCGCGAGGACAGCATCGCGCGCGCTGCGGCGGCCTTCCCGGATGCGGCGGATATCTACGAGCGCAACCAGGCAACCATGCGCCGCCTGGGCCATGCGGGCTGGCGCCGCTGGATGGCGGGCGAGGACGAAGACTCAGCCGAAGACAAAGCCGCCGGCAAGAACCCGCCCGCGAAAGACTGACTTACGCCGGCTCGGCCGGCGTGACCGGCGTGGCCGATAGCGGAGCGGCGAAGAAGCGCTCGTTCATCTCTTCCAGCCCCAGCGTTTCCAGCACGTTCTGCAGCCGCTCCGCCGGGCGCCGGCGCGGCAGGTCCTTGTACTGGGCGATGATCAGCTCGTTCTTCATCGAGTGCTCCCATCCCACCAGCTCGGTCACGCTGACCTGGTAGCCATGCGCCTCCAGCTGCAGACAGCGCAGCACGTTGGTCACCTGGCTGCCGAATTCGCGCGTATGCAGCGGATGGCGCCAGATTTCGGTCAGCGGATTGCCCGCCAGCAGCTTGCCCTTGTGCTTGCGCAGGACGCTGGCAACTTCGGCCTGGCAGCAGGGCACCAGCACGATGTGCTGCGCGCGCTTGGCCAGTGCGAAGCGGATGGCGTCGTCGGTGGCGGTGTTGCACGCATGCAGCGCGGTGACCACGTCGACGGTCGGAGGCAGTTGCGGCGAGGTGATCGAGTCCGCCACCGACAGGTTCAGGAACGACATCCCGGGAAAGCCCAGCCGCGCCGCCAGCGCCTGCGAGGTCTTCACCAGTTCCTCGCGCGTCTCGATGCCGTAGATATGGGAATCGTCCTTCAATGCCTTGAAGAACAGGTCGTACAGGATGAAGCCGAGGTACGACTTGCCGGCCCCATGGTCGACCAGTGTGACGTGGCCGCGCTCATCCTTGACCTGCTGCAGCAGCGGCTCGATGAACTGGAACAGGTGGTAGACCTGCTTGAGCTTGCGCCGGCTGTCCTGGTTCATCTTGCCGTCGCGCGTCAGGATATGGAGTTCCTTGAGCAGCTCGATGGACTGGCCGGGGCGGATTTCGTGGGTATTTGACATGGGGACTGCACAGGCTGCGGGACGCGGCGCGCCCCGGAAATGCCGACAGTTTACCGAAGTTTCGGCCCAGCCCCCCCACCTCGGCGGGGATCGTTGTGCGCTCAAGTTTTGCACCCGCGCTGCCGATGGTCATGGATCGATAACAAGTGGAGCGCCAGCCGTCCGGGCACGCACTGTCCGCCAGCGCGGGCAGGCCGCCGTGGCCGGTCGCCATGCAGCTCCGCAACCAATGTCAGGGGACTCAAGATGCACGAGTCAGGTTTGCGCCTGGAACTGACCGAGCCAGGCGATCAGGTGCATGCACGCTACACACCGGAGCCAGGCAGGCTGGCGCCGGGTCATGACAGCCTGAAGCAGTGCCTGGACAGCCACGGCTGGGCCGGCGC
The DNA here is from genome assembly GCF_017815025.1 of Cupriavidus phytohabitans. Taxonomy (NCBI): domain Bacteria; kingdom Pseudomonadati; phylum Pseudomonadota; class Betaproteobacteria; order Burkholderiales; family Burkholderiaceae; genus Cupriavidus; species Cupriavidus phytohabitans. The sequence continues at coordinate 26,174 of NZ_JAGIQB010000003.1, read as the reverse complement.
CAGGCTGGATGCACGCGCTGTCGCGCAGTTCCTGCAGCAGTGCCAGCGTGCAGAGCATGAGATCGACGCCGCCATCGGTGTACTGGTCGATGGCGCGTTCGAGCTCGATATCACGGACGACGGCCTGGCCGTGCGGCTCACGCTGATGCCCGCAGAAGGCGGTCGGCCGGTGGCGGAGGACGATATCCGGCGCGCCGTCGCCGAGCGCGGCGTGGTGCTGCCGATCCAGGCGCTGGCGCTCGGCGCCGCGCTGGCCGAAGGCCGCTGCGAGCTGCGCACCATCGCCGCCGGCGTTGCGCCGCGCCAGGGCGAGCCGGCGTGCTTCCTTAACCTGCTGCAGCCGCGCAAGCCGGTGCAGGCCGATGAAGAAGATTCGCGCGTCGACCTGCGCGATCTCGGCAACCTGCTGCTGGTCAGCCCTGGCACGCCGCTGATGCGCCGCATCCCCGCGGTGCCCGGCCATGACGGCGTGGACGTGTTCGGCAAGCCCATTGCCGCCGATCCCGTGGACGATCCACCCTTCGCAGAGGGCCTCACCGGCGCCGCCGCCGATCCGGACGACCCCGACCTGCTGGTGGCCGTGATCGCCGGCGCGCCGGTGGCCGGCGTGCATGGCATCGCCGTCAGCCCGGTGGTGCAGGTGGAGGCGGTCGACCTGCATTCCGGCAACGTTGCCTTTGACGGCACGCTGCGCGTGGCGGGCGATATCCGTACCGGCATGTCGGTGCGCGTCAGCGGCGACGTGCTGGTCGAGGGCACCATCGAAGCGGCCGACATCGACGCCGGCGGCAATGTCGTGGTCAAGGGTGGCATCATCGGCAAGGCCAAGACCGGACATGCCGACGGTGGCATCAGCCGCGCCCGCGTGCGCTGCAAGGGCGCGGTCAAGGCGCGCTTCATCGAGAACGCCGTGGTCGAGGCCGGCACCGAGGTGAACGTCGACAGCGGCATCCGCCAGAGCGACGTCGCCGCGGGCGAGCGTATCGTGGTCGGCGGCCCAGGCGTGCAGGGCAGCATCAGCGGCGGGCGCACTCGCGCCATGCTGGCAGTGCGCGCCGCGGTGCTCGGCAGTCCTGCAGGCAGTGCCACCAGCGTGCAGGTGGGCTTGAACCCTTATGCGGATGCGCAACGTGCCGCGCTCGAGGCCGACCGCCGCAGGCTGCTGGAAGAGCAGAGCAAGCTCAACCAACTGGTTGCGTTCTTTGCCAGGAATCCTGAAAAGGCCGTCGGCGACCTGCGCGAGAAGGCGCGCGCCACGCTGTTCAAGCTCTCGCGTGACCTGTTCGAGCTGGAAGGCCGCTTGACAGAGCTGGGCCAGCAAATGCAGCCATCGGCCGATGCCGTGATCGACGCCGCCCGCCGCATCCATGGCGGCGTCACGCTGCAGGTGGGCAGCCGCGTGCTCAAGGTGATGGAAGACAAGCCTGGCGGCCAGATCCGCCTGATCGAGGACCGTATTGCGGTGACGTGAGCGGAACCTGGGCGTGGCCCGAGCGAGAGGCTTTCCTGCGCCCGAATTTGTACTATCCTGCAGGTATGTCCTGGGGTGCCGCAGGATGGGCGAGAGAGCTAGTCTCGGGCAGTGAATGCAGAAGCGGACCAGCAAACTGTGGAAGCGTTACACGGAACCGATTCACGTGGCACTTGAGATACCGGAAGGCCAGCCAATGCGGCTGGCCTTCCTGCTTTTTGCACGCACGCGCAGCGCGCGCGATCCGACCTACACTAAAGGTGCAACCAGTCTCTCACAGGAGGTTGCTATGACTGCCGCCCTGATCACGGCATTGGCGCTGGTCGCCCTGGTCGCCTGCGCCGCCATTGTCGTCTGGATCATGCGCGAGAAGAACCCGACGCTGCTGCAGCAGCAGGAGCAGTCGGTGCGCACATGGTTCGACCATATGATCCACCGCCACTAGCGCGGCACCGCAGCTTAGCGGTACGTGCTGCAAGAGCCCGCCGTGCAGGCGGGCTTTTTCATGGCGCGGGCTTCACGCCGCCGACATGTGCAGTTCGTGCAGCCCGCTGCGCTCGACCCGCGTGCCGAGCGCGCGTCCTTCGTAGGCGAACATCGCCAGCAGCCACGCGATATCGACTTCGCCCGCATATTCCAGCCGGAAATGGCTGCGCCGCAGCGGCACCAGCCGCAGGTCCGCGTCGCCTGCCGCATCGAAACTGATGAAGACCATCAGCGCCAGATCCGGCCGGTAATCGTCGTAGCCGCCGATGCCTTCGTAGTCGTTGATGAAGTCGCCGCAGCCATAGAGGATGGGCTTGCCCGCATGCAGCTCGATGCCGAGTGGATGGTGCGAGGAATGTCCATGCACGATATCCACGCCGGCCCGTTCCACCAGCCCGTGCGCGAAGGCGCGTTGCGCCGGATCGATCTGGTAGCCCCAGTTGGCACCCCAGTGGATCGACGCCACCACCAGGTCGTCGGCACGCCTGTCCTTGCCGATCCGCGCGGCGATGCGGTCGCACGAGGCGGCGGACCAGTCATCCAGCAGGTTCACGCCGGAGTGGCCGGCGGTGGCACGCCATGCCGCGGGTGTGCCGCAATCATGCATGGCGAAGGCAAACACAAGGACACGGCCGCCGCCCGGCCGCGGCAGCGACGCCGGCCGCATCGCGCTGTCCTCGTCGGGGCCGGCCCCGGCATGTGCGATATGCGCAGCATCGAGCGCCCCCAGAGTATCGGCCAGGCCCGCGCGTCCCCAGTCGAGCACATGGTTGTTGGCCAGTGCCACGCAGTCGATGGCCGCGGCCTGCAGGCAATCGACGTTGCCCGGATGCATGCGGTAATGCACGGCCTTGCCCGGCCATGCGTCATCGCTGGTAGTGATCGCCGTTTCCAGGTTGGCGATGCGCGGACTTGCGCCGCGACGATCGAGCTCGGCGAGGGCATCGCCCCATGGATACGCCGGCGCCACCGGACGCGCGATCGGGCCCGCCTTGCGCTCGGCCAGGCGCACATAGTCGAGCGCCGAATGCACATACGACTCATGCAGCAGCGGCTGGCTGGGGTGCGCCAGGATCTGGTCGATGCCGCGCCCGGTCATCACATCGCCGCACAGGAACAGGGGAGGGGGGCTGGTTGTGTCCATTGCGTAGCCGGCCGGTGGGGTTGGGACGTGCCGGCAATAGTTCCATGATAGGCCGGCACGGCGCCATGATCGCGTTGCGGCACTTGGGCGGGGCTCGCCGCGCGCCGCGCTTATGTCGCATCCATGCCGCGTTTACATTCGACGGGGGGCTGCCTTAAATGGTGAAATCATCGGTTCTCGTGGCCATCTTCCTCCACCCGGCAGCCGCGCGTCGTCCGATGGTTTCAAACCGCATCGGGAGACAGATCATGGGCCAGTTATCGCAAGAACATGTCGAATCACTGAAGGCGCAACTGCGCGGCCGGCTGCTGCAGCCCGCCGACGCCGCCTACGATGAAGCCCGCCGCATCTGGAATGCGATGATCGACCGCCGGCCACAACTGATCGTGCAGGCCGCCGGCGTCGCCGACGTGATCGCCGCGGTCAACTTTGTGCGCGACAACGGCGTGCTGCTGGCCATACGCGGCGGCGGCCACAACATCGGCGGGCTGGCGATCTGCGACGAAGGCATGGTGCTCGACCTGTCGGCGATGCGCTCGGTGCGCATCGATCCGCGGGCACAGCGTGCCTGGGTCGAACCTGGCGCCACGCTGCGCGACTTTGACCATGAGGCCCAGGCCTTCGGGCTGGCCACGCCGCTGGGCATCAACTCGACCACCGGCGTCGCGGGGCTCACCCTGGGCGGCGGCTTTGGCTGGCTCAGCCGCAAGTTCGGCACCACCGTCGACAACCTGGTCTCGGCGCATGTGGTCACTGCCGAAGGCAAGCTGGTGCGCGCCAGCGCCGACGAGCATCCCGACCTGTTCTGGGCGCTGCGCGGCGGCGGCGGCAACTTCGGCGTGGTCACGATGTTCGAGTTCCGGCTGCATCCGGTCGGTCCCGAGGTCTATGGCGGCCTGATCGTCTACCCGCTCGAGCAGGCTCCCGCCGTGCTACCGGCCTTCCGCGAGCAGTTCAAGTCCATGCCGGATGAATTGACGGTCTGGGCGGTGTTGCGCCAGGCCCCGCCTCTGCCGTTCCTGCCGCCGGAGGCGCACGGCAAGCCGATCGTGGCGCTGGCGATCTGCTACATCGGCCCGCCGGAACATGGCCCCGCGCTGGTCGAGCCGCTGCGCAAGCTGGGCACGCCTTATGGCGAGCATGTCGGACCGATGCCGCTCGTGGCATGGCAGCAGGCCTTCGATCCCTTGCTGACGCCGGGCGCGCGCAACTACTGGAAATCGCACAACTTCGCCGGGCTCGACGACGGCCTGATCGCGATGCTGGTCGAGCAGATCGGCAAGCTGCCGTCGCCGCAATGCGAGGTGTTCATCGGCGCGATGGGCGGCCAGACCAATCGCGTGGCGGCGGACGCCACCGCCTATGCCAACCGCGACGCGCAGTTCATCATGAACCTGCACGCGCGCTGGGACACGCCGGCCGAGGACGACGCCTGCATCGGCTGGGCCTGCGAGGTATTCCGCGCCGCGGAGCCGTTCGCGCTGGGCAGCGTCTACGTCAACTTCCTGACGCAAGAAGAAACCGACCGCGTCGGCGCCGCCTATGGTCCCAACTTTGCACGGCTGCTCGAGGTCAAGCGCCAATACGATCCGGGCAACCTGTTCCGCCACAACCACAACATCAATCCGGCGGCATAGCGCGCGAAGGCGTTCACGCGCCTGCAACACTGGCGTGCCAGCATCGGCGCGACCGCGATGGATCCGACAGGAGGAGCAGATGAGACCGGGCGAGGCAGAGCTGGTGCGGCGCATCCACAACGAAGTGGCCGACTACTACGACGAAGAGATCGAACTGGAACTGGACGACCGCAATGCCAGCGAGGCCTTCGGCGACCCCGTGCAATTGCCCGACGCGGCCGAGCAGGACAGCCGCCGCCACTATTTCCGCGAGCTGTTCCGCCTGCAGGGCGAACTGGTGAGGCTGCAGAGCTGGGTCGCGACCACCGGCCACAAGCTGGTGATCCTGTTCGAAGGGCGCGACGCCGCCGGCAAGGGCGGCGTGATCAAGCGCATCACGCAGCGGCTGAACCCGCGCGTATGCCGCGTGGCCGCGCTGCCCGCGCCCAACGATCGCGAACGCACCCAGTGGTACTTCCAGCGCTACGCGGCGCACCTCCCGGCGGCAGGCGAGATCGTGCTGTTCGACCGCAGCTGGTACAACCGAGCCGGCGTCGAGCGCGTGATGGGCTTCTGCAGCGACGACCAGTACGAAGAATTCTTCCGCTCAGTGCCCGAGTTCGAGAAGATGCTGGTCCGCTCCGGCATCCAGGTCGTCAAATACTGGTTCTCGATCACGCACGATGAACAGCGCCTGCGCTTTCTCAGCCGCATCCACGACCCGCTCAAGCAATGGAAGCTCAGCCCGATGGACCTGGAATCGCAGCGGCGCTGGGAGGATTACACCAAAGCCAAGGAGACCATGCTCGAGCGCACCCACATCGCCGAGGCGCCGTGGTGGGTGGTGCAGGCCGACGACAAGAAGCGCGCACGGCTGAACTGCATCCACCACCTGCTCAGCCTGGTGCCCTACCAGGACGTGGACGCCCCCCCGATCGTGCTGCCGGCGCGCGAGCGGCATGAAGACTACGTGCGGCATCCGGTACCGCAAGAGATGTTCGTGCCGGAAGTGTACTGATCCACCTTGCCGGGTTAGGGTAAGTGCGGGGTGCGGTATGGGCCCCGCAGCGACAGCGCTCCCTATAATGAAAACGGCCACCTGGCAAACAAGGGTGGCCGTGCATCATGGACCTGTTTGCTTTTTGGGCGACCATGCTTGTCGCCTACCTCCTGATGAAGCACGCCGGCTGCTTCAGCCAGCCGGTGCTGTATCCCGACTTCGACCATCCGTTCAGGTATTGGTGGGCACGGCGGTTGGGGCCCTGATCTCTTCGCCATTTCCTTGGCTGCGGGGCAACAAAAAACCCGGAGAGCGTGACGCTGTCCGGGTTTGCGTGGGCGATGCCCTGAATTCTTTTGGTGCCGAAGAGAGGAATCGAACCCCCGACCTTCTCATTACGAATGCAGGCACACTCGATAGACGTTCGTGATTCTACACGAGCGAGTGAGTAAGCGGTTGGCAGCCAGTCAGTAGGCGGCCCCCAGTGCGCCTGAGTGATCTTCGACTATCATTGCCCAAACTAACAAGGAAGGGGCAGTCGTGCAGGTGGTCATTGAACGGTTCAAGAATCTTCAATCTGTCGATCTCAACATCCACGGACTCACCCTCCTAGTCGGGGGGAACAATGCCGGCAAGAGTTCAGTCCTTCAAGCGATTCAGTTTGGCGCGTCTGTAGCGCAGACGTCTGCGATGCAGGGAGGGAACTGGGCGGATGATCGTCTAGCGACGTCAATCGGGCAGAGCGATCTTGTGTATTCCCCGATTAAAGACGTTCTGTCATTGGGGCCAAATGGCAGACTTAGGGCATCCCCTTATACAGAAGTAGGACCGTCTCGGCAGCCGGGCATGGAGCCTGAGGCCGCGGAAATTTCGAGGTAAGGGGTTGTTAACTTCGCCAGACTCGCGTTTACTCTCGGATTTTCGCGCAGCAATGGGCAACGAGTCGGGGGCATGGGTGGACGAGGAATTTGAGAGTCTGGATCTTGGTGATCCGCGGCGGGATCGGCGCGCCAAGGAATTGCTCAAGCGGTTTTCGGCTCTGCCTACGGCGAGCATTCCTGGCGCATGCGATGACTGGTCACAAACCATTGGAGCATATCGGTTTCTCGGCAATGAGCAGATCGATTGGCGGGACGTGATGCAGCCCCATTGGGAGCGCACTGCAGCGAGGGCCGCGCAGTTTCCGGTGGTGCTGTGCATCGCTGATACAACCGAGTTGAACTTTAATGGCCAGGACATGGAGGGGCTGGGGCCGTTAACCTACGAAGCCCAGCGGGGAATGTTTCTGCATCCGACCTACGCGGTGACGCCAGACCGGGAGCCGCTGGGGGTGATCGATGCCTGGATGTGGGCTCGGGAACTGAAGGACGCCGATGGGCACCGCAGCGGGATCAAGGAAAGCGTGCGCTGGATCGAAGGGTATGAACGGGTTGCGGAGCAAGCCGCCCTATTGCCCCAGACACGGCTGGTGTATGTGACGGACCGCGAGGGTGATATCGCGGAGTTGATGGCGCGCGCCCAGGAACTTGGCCAACCGGCCGACTGGCTGATCCGCTGCCAACACAACCGCAACCTTGCCGAGGGAGGCAAGTTGTGGGATAGCGTCGGAGCCAGCCCGGTACTTGGGGAAATCACCTTTATCTTGCCGGGGCGTGCAGGCCAGAAAGCGCGCGAGGTCAAACAGGAGCTACGTGCACAACGTGTGAAGCTGCCGGGTACGACTGGAGCGGCGCTCACCCATGTCGAGGCCAGGGAGATCGGAGCGCCCGCCGGCATCAAGCCAGTGGTTTGGCGCTTGTTGACGAACCGGCAAGCACAGGATGCCGATGCTGTCATCGAGCTGATTGAATGGTATCGGGCCAGATGGGAGGTGGAGATGTTTTTCCATGTCCTGAAGACCGGTTGCAAGGTCGAAGCGCTGCAGCTATCGCAAATGGATCGTGTGGAGCGCGCCTTGGCGTTGTACATGGTGGTGGCATGGCGTATTGCTCGCTTGATGCGGTTGGGCAGAACCTGCCCGGATCTGGATGCGTCACTGTTCTTCGACGGCGACGAGATTCGTGGGGCATACGTGCTCGCCAAGAAGGCTCGTCCGAAGACACCGGTCACACTCAATCAGATGATTCGGTTGGTTGCTTCCCTGGGGGGATTCCTTGGGCGCAAGAGCGATGGTGAGCCCGGCGCCAAGACGATCTGGATCGGCATGCAGCGAACCATGGACGCCGCGCTCACCATTCAGGCACTGCGGGAAGAGTCATGAGTTCTGTATAAGGAGATGGACTTAGGGAGCCCGAAAATGAGGCGATCAGTATTACTTACGTCGACGGCGGAGACGAAACGAAAATATCTGTTCGAAAGGGCAGAAACAAAAATGTTCGATTTGAGTTGGTAGGGCAGACACTTGGGGCGAGGTTGCAATCGATCACTACGCCATATAGTGCTCTGGTGACTGGATTGGCGGGAATTCCCTCGGAAGAGGAGTACGAAACAAATCTCGTTGTAAGAAAAGCTGCTGCACGAGGTGATTCAAATAGCGTCTTTAGAAACATTCTCTTGCAGCTGAAGTCTGATCAGCAAAAATGGCAGCGATTTTGTACCCAAATTGGGCGAATTTTCCCGGACTACGCGCTCGACGTTTCATTCAATCCGGATAGTGATGAAACTATCCGTTGTGTTGTTCAGCGTGACGGCATAACGTACCCCATTGATTCGTGTGGTACTGGTGTATTACAGGCAATTCAAATATTTTCTTATATCAATCTATTTGAGCCAAAAATTCTCTTGCTGGACGAGCCTGACAGCCATCTGCACCCTAATAATCAAAAACAGTTGGCGGAGGAGTTAATTGAGGCATCAAATTCAGGGCTAAGCATCGTTGTGTCCACGCACAGTCGGCACTTGGTGCAAGCGTTGTGGGAAAACGCACGGTTGGTGTGGCTCAAGGATGGGGCGGTTCAGCCCGATATTGAGGACTATGAAGTAAGGGCGCTACTTGAAATTGGTGCGCTAAATGTGGGTGAGCGACTGGGGAATCCTCGTTATATTTTCCTGACTGAAGACGAAAATCATCAAATTCTGGAAATTCTTCTTGAATCAAACGGCTTTGATCTTGAGGAATGCGATATTGTTTCCTATTCCGGTTGTACGAACATTGGTACGGCGATAGCACTAATTTCGCACCTCAAGCGGAGTCATCCCCAGGCTCGGTATATTGTTCATCGTGATCGAGATTTTCTGACGGCGGAGGCGCTTGCTGTATACAAGGATAAATTTGTACCCCTTGGTGTCGATGTTTTTATTCCGGAGGGAAATGACCTCGAATCCTATTTTGCGCGCCCCGGTCATGTAGCGGAGGCCTGCGGAATCGACCAGCAGATGGCCGAGCAGATAGTAAGCGAAGCGTTTGAAAATCGACGCGATGCGTTGGTCGAAAAGTACATTAATACGTGCGTAGAGAATCAGATAAAAGCGGGTCAAAAGCCAAATTCGGGCCAATTGGCCGTAGCTTGCCAAGCCGCAATGAACGGGCCTGCGGCAGCAGTCGTGCATGGAAAGATTTTAATGAAAGCCATTAGGGCTGCGCTGCAGGCACATGGCATCAGGGATCGCATCATTTCCACTTCGGCTGCGCTGAATACGGACGGCCTAACAGGATTTCTAGCTCCCCAGGTTGCACCGAATAACGGCGTCTAGTCATGTGCTACGCGCGTTTCGCGAATGGATCGATTTTTCGGTCACAAAAGTTAGGTAATCGAAGGAAGGGACTCTCACGTCACCTTCCAAGGTCGGGAAGTCATTACCTCCGACGCCATAGATCGCACCCTATGGGTGCACAAAATCAATAGGGTAAATTTCCGATTTTTGTGATCTGTGGACGACGAGCCGCGGTCGGCAAGGCAAGTCGGTCTCTCATGTATGCCCCCCGTCACTTGCTCCCCGTTGCATGGCGCGCGGGCGCAAGACCGTAGCGTGCAGCCGCGCGGCCGGCGCCCATAGGCCAGCAGTCAGCATAAGGGCGTGTCGGGCGGTGGCATCGCTCCTGCCTCGCGGGCGAGACTCTCCAGGGCGAGGGCGTGCACGCGTAGCTCCTCGGCCAGCGCCTCGGCGCGGTCGACGGCCTCCTCGCACCGTTTCATTTCGGCGAGCGCACGCAGGTAGTTGCAGCGCGCGGCCTCGATCGAGGCGAGCAGTGCAGCCTGGCTCACGACCGAGCCCGTCTCGAAAGCGCCGAGGTCTACAGGCAAGCGCTTCGGGCTCGCATCCATCGGCATTGTCATGGCGTCACCAGGCGGCGGCGTCGAGGTAGGCGACCGCGTCGGCGCGCCGCTTGGCGAATGCAGCTGGATAGACGATCTTGATCGCCGTGCAGGACGTTTGCCAAAGCGAGCGCGTAGGCGCGGCGACGACGCCCGCGCCGTCGACGATCGGATCGGGGCTCGTGTCCTCCTCGTGGATCGTTGTCACGTTGTCGAGATCGATGCGCACATCCTCGCCGGTCGAGAGGACGATATCGCTCGCGTCGGCGGCGACGACGCGCCCAGGCGTGACCGACGGCGAGACGATCAGCGGCATATTGGCGAGCAGGTCCGGGCCGGTCAGCAAATGCGCGGCGGCCAGGCCTGGCAGTTGCAGGCTGTTGACGATGAAAACGGGCGCCGTCGGGTTGCCCAGGCCGGCGAGAAGCGCGCGCACGTCGGCGACCGGGTCCTCGGTGCCAGGAATAGCCGTCACGCCATGCAGCAAGCCGGGCGGGCTCACGCCCTCGACGGCGTCGTCAGTCGACAGGAGCGCCATATCGAGGGCGAGCGCGGCGTCCTCTTTCAGGAGCAATTCGATCGCGTCGGCCGCGCTGTCGGTCGCTTCGAGTAACTCGTCGGTCGTCGTCGTGATACAGGCAAGTTTCCCTTTGGTCATGACTGGCCCAGTCAGCGCCGCGCCAGAGACCGGGATCGGCGCGCCCTCGCCTACCCATGCGACATTGAGGCGCTTGGTGCGGTCACGGCCAGGGACGCGCAGGGTCGCCAATCCGCGCATGTTGACGCCCTGGGCGAGCGCCGCGAGCGCGCCATAGATCGAGGCGGGCAGCGTCGCAAAGAACTCGGCGACGCCCTCGGCGACCAGTTCGGCAGCCCATGACGGCGTGACCGTGTCGGCCGGCGCCTGGGCGGATCGTTCGAGGAGTTGCGCGACCGGGTCGCGATTCATGTCGGCGGCAAAGACCCGGCGCACGATCGCGGCGCGGTCCTCGTGAGAGCGGCGCCGGATCGCCTCGGAGAGAACAAGCATCGTGATAACGCTATGCTTCTTGCGGGATGGCATGGCATGACCTCCTCAAGGGACGGGCGACTTATTTAACGGCGACGGAAAAGGGAGCGCGGGCGCGTTTGGCTTGCTCGCGATGCGCCTCGATTTGCTGCGCCTCAATCCGGTCCAGGCGCTCGACGATCTCGCGAATCTCGCGCTCGTTCTTTCCGATCCGGTTACCCAGGGCATCGCCGAGGCGCTCGATCAGGTCGATAACTTTCATTTCTTAGAGCCTCCTTTCAGGGGGACGCCAGGGCCAGCAGCAGCGGCCGCGGCCGATGCATGAGCCCTCGCTCGACGGCAAAAACGGCCAGGGCTTCGGCAAACAAGGCGCCGCGCGCTTCGAGCAAGCGGCCGAGCGCGAGAATGTCGTCGCGATGCTCCTCGATCAGCCCCAGGCCGACGAGATCGGCCGTCGCCGCGGTCTCGGGCTCGCAGTCGCCGACGGCGTCGAGGAGGTCGACGTCCTGGGCGTGGCGCGCGCGGACGATCGCCTCGGGCAAGCGCAGGAGGGCCCGGTCGCCGTGCAAGGTCGCGGCCATGACGACGGCGACGTCGACGAGCCCCATGCGCTCCCATTGCCGGGCGGTCACGCCGAACTCGGGCGGATCGGTGCAGGCATAAAGCGGCAAGGCGCCCAAGCGCCAGCAGGCGACGCAGCGCGCGGCCCAGGCGAAGGCGAACGAGGTCGGCCAGGTATAGCGGGCGTCCGACAGGTCAAGGCGCCAGGGCGCGGCCTGGGGCTCGACGCGCGGAATTTCGGCACCAGCAAGGGTGAGAGGCTCGGGCGCGCTCATGGCTCAGGCGCGCAGGGCGAAAAGAGGATGCGGGCCGCGCCCGGCGAGCCCGTAGAGCGAGGCGAAGTCGGCAAGCTCGTCGACGAATAGCAGGCCGTCGCGCCCGATCCGCTCGGCGAGCCGGTCGACGGCGTGCCGATGCTCGGCCAGAATCACGCGGCAGACCAGCCCAGCGCGCCGTACGCTAGTCCCCAGGCGCGCGAGATTCTCAAGGTCGTCGAGCCATACCTCGGCCGTCTCGTTCGCCGGGCGTCGGGATAGGTAGCGGTCGCTCATGCTACGGGCCAGCAGGCAGGCGGCACGCTCTGGCGGGCTCATATCGCCGGGCAGTACGACGTCGACATGCAACTCGGCGAGCGCGATCGAGCGCACGCTCGCGCCGCAGCGCCAGGCGACGACCGCGCTCGCGGCGAGTGCCAGGCAATCAACGAAGCGGGCGCGCGGGGCCAGAGGGACGGCTTGTGTGGCGGCCATGATTGCAGGCCCCCTCTCAGGCCGACAGGGCAGGCAGCGCGGCGCAGTCGGCGCAGCGCCCATCCTCGCGCCGGCTCTCGATCGGACGCACGCGGTGGCAGCGACGGCAGACGAAGGTCGCCTCGTCGCTCAAGACAGCGCGAACAACGCGCTTGGTACGGTTGCAGTCGGACGCGGCCAGTAGGCGCCGTACTTCGTGGGCGAGTTCGAGGGGGCGCTCGGTGCGATATCCCCCTCGCGTGCCGTGATCCTGTGCCAGGCCGGAAGCGATCAGGCGCGGCAGCAGCGGCGCCAGTAGGCGGCGCGCAGCGCGCTCATGCCCGAGCGCCGGCAGGTAATGCCGATACCAGGCGTCGTAACCGTAGAAAAGCGGGATCGAGGGCGAGGGAGAAACCTCGCCGACCTCGCTCGCAGGATCGAGATCGGCGGGAAGTACAGAACGAGCATCGCGGCGCGGCATAGTGGCCTCCAAGGGTCGAGGCGGTCCCGGATTAACCGTCGCTCCGCATGCGGATTGGCAGGAGATCGGAGGCGGCTCTAACGCGATCCCGATCCCATTGCTCCGCTGCATCGCAGTTTATGACCATTGACATTTTTAGCAAGCTCCGCGCGCACGCAAATCAGCTAACAACCCATGCGCCTCGCACGGCGGCCAGAAAGTCAATCGCACGTTGCAGGTCGCGCGCAATCCTTGTGTGATCGCACTCGGGGCATTGCCTTTGCATGCGAGTTGGATCGGCATCGAGGGAGGCGAGAGACGCGATTGCCACGCGAAACTTGCGCGCTTGCTCGCGCAAACTTTCGGCCGACGGGCTTGAGGCCGGCGCTTTGGCAGGGAGAACGTGCCGGACCGACGGGCGCTTGCCGGCCGCGCGCAATTCGGCCAGCCGTCTCTCGAACTTGTTCTCGGGAAACCTGGCGAGGCGTTGCCAGTCCGAGGCGTCTCTCGCGTCGATTCCCAGGTCGCCTAGCGTCGGCGCCGAGGTCTCGGCCTTCGCTGCAAGCGGGTGTCCGCCAGGACCGCGGCGCTCGCCGCTTTCCCGCATGGCGGCCAGCAGTTCGCCAGTCCGGCGCATCGCCCGTAGGCGAATTTCCCGCATCATGCGCTCCCCTTCGTCGTCCCGGCTCTGCCGTGCATAGACGGCCAGCGAGGCGGCCTGGCTTTGCATTCTGAGCGCCTCGTCGACGTCGCGACATTTCCGAATGGCGCAGATCATTGAATCAAAGCGGGCGATGATGCTGCGGGCCTCCTGGGGGATCGGGGGTGCCGACTCGGAGCCGGCGACGGGCCAAGCATTCGCAGTCATGCGCATCTCTCCCGGTAGATGAGGTCGAACAGCGGGCAGGCGTTCGAGGCATCCGGCGCGTCGGTGCAGGCTTCCGGCGTGTGGAATGCGCGGGCCGCGATGCACGGCCTCATGCGGTCCTCGGGCCGGTGGTGCGAGCAATTGCAGCAGCAGCGCCGCGGCTCGGGCCTCGCCTCGTGCAGCGAGCAGTGGTTCGCGGCATTTGTCGCCCGCAATGCGGTATCCATCGCGGGGCGATGCTTCCAGTCCGACACGGCATTGCAGGCCGGCAGCATCGGCACCAGGCGATGCACGGAATCCGGTTCTCCTGGCACACGGCCTCCCCACAGTCCGCAGGTTTCACAGCAGCGCGGGGCGGGCGTCATGGCCTAGCGTTCCAGCAATTCGGACAAGGCGCCCAGCAGTGCGGACGCTTGGACGACGTCACGCAGGGCGGCGGTGCCAAGGGCCGCGGCAATAGCTGTTACGGGCAGGCGTGACGCTGCGAGCGTCCGCACTGCGCCGGCCACGTCCGAGGCGGTCATCGGCTCGGCGAAAAGCTCTCCGCTACGTGGCGGATTTACGGGTCCAGCGAGTTTGGGCTTTTTGCGCGCGGGCACGCTACGAGCGCGGCCGTCCAGTCCGGTGCGCCTGGCGTTGGCAGGCGGCGGCGTTCCGTCCTTCGCGCGGCGGTAGTCATTGGGCGAACTGGAAAATTTTCCAGTTGAAATTTCATCGCGCACCGTCGCCACGGTCGGATGAGAGCTGCCCGTCACCTTGGCAATGCGGCGATCAGACCAGTACGGATATTCCGCGAGTAGTTCGGCCACCATTGCGCGGCGCTCGGCGGCGTCCGCCAAGTTGCGCCGGACCAGATTGACCGTGAGCGCCCATGCCCGTTTAGCGACGTCGTTGCCGATGCCGTTATTGACCACGGACGGGCAGGCAATCCCAAGCTCGCGGGCAATGCGCTGGCGGTGGTGCCCGTCGAGCACGTTGCCGAACTCGTCGACGTCGATCGGCACGAGGACGCCCTTGCGGCGAATGGACTCGCGCAACTCGGCGTATTGCTCATCGTCGAGCGGCGGCATGACCTGATACGGCGCCGGTTTATTGGCAGCCGACTGGCTTGCAGCGACAGGGTCAGGAGCGTTATGCGGCGTCGTCATGGTCGGTCCTTTCGGCGGGGCGAGTCAGGTGTCGGGCAATGCCGCGCGGGGCGGCAGCCGGGGGAGATCGGTGCGGGCGTTCGTGACGAGGCAAGGCACCAGCGGCGAGCATCGCCTCCCGCATAGCCAGCCGCAGGCGTTCCACATGACCCGGCAGGGCTTCAGGGCGGCAGGCTTGGAGTGCGGCCACGGCAGCGACGCGGCGCTCCTCGGGCCAGTGCTCGCACGCGGCGGTCCGGGCCAGCCAAGCGCGGCCCTGGGTCAGCAGCAGGGCGACGTATTCCGGCGTTGGAGCGGCGGCCATGTTGGTCTACCCGATCATCCCGCGCACATCCGCCGCGGTTATTTCCGGGTCCGACGTGCCCCCACACGTAGACGACGGCGCTTGATCCGGGGCGCCCTCCGGTGCCGTCTTGGCGCTTTGCCAATAGGGGCCGAAGCGTTCCAGTGCGGCGCGCGTGCCGACGAGGCGGATCTCGGCGCTCGTGCGGGTGGTTGCCCAGGCGCGCCGGGCGGCGTCAGCAATCTCGGCCGGGTCGGCACTGTCGCACAGGGGCGTCGCCTCGGCGGACAGGCTGGGCCGGACCGAGACCGCAAGGGCGGGACCGTGCTCGGCGAGGTAGACCGCGGCCGGCGCAATCAGGCCGAGGGGGCGGTCGGCGCTCGTTGCAGGCGCCTCCTCTGTGGTGCTTTCCGGGGACACCCCTTGGTAACTTGTATACGTGCCCGGTTTTCGGGGTAGTCGTGAGGCCGAAAATCGCGTGACTACCCCGATTTTCGGGGCAGTCACGATTTCGGGATTGCTGACTACCCCGGAAACCGGGGCAATGTTGCCCCGAAAATCGGGGTAGTCATTTTCCGCAAACGCATCACATTCTGATTTTTGCCGGATTCCGAAGGCCGGCGACAGCGGAATCCTGACAGCAGTCGGCTCCCATGCGAGGGCATAGCAGGCGACACGGTTGCGCCCCCCTTCTCGGGTCTGGACCAGCAGCCGGCAGCCGAGGAGTTCGTTCAGCGCGCGGGCCAGCGTATCTTTCGATTTCCAGCCGAGCCGGCCGAGATACTTCGATGAGGCGATGAGCCCCCCATTGTTGCCTCCGCGGTGCTGCCAAATGAGATCGAGCAACAGCGAGCGGGCGCCGTAGCTCAGGGATCGAAAAGCCGGCGACTCTTGGATCGAATGCGGCAGCCGTGAATATGCGTGATTCTTTTCCCCGCGCGGGTGTTTGCGCCTCGGCATCATGCCCCTCCTCGCTTGAGCAGGAGAAACGCCGGCCGATCAATGGGGAAGGCGATCAATCGCTCAGGCCGGGCGCACAGGATCAGCGCGACGAGGTTGCGCAGGCGACGGAGGGGCTCCCATTCGTCGAACACGAGTTCGAGCGAGAGCCCATAGAGGGCGGACAGGTCGTCCTTCGGTTGCGGGCAGTAGGTCCGCGGCACGTAGGCCACAGGCAGGCGCCGCGCAAGCGACGGGCCGAGCGAGAGAATCAGGTAGAGGCCGGGCGGATCATTGCCGCATAGTCGCGCCCGATGAGTTGAAGCGAGCCAATCCGGGACCATGACACAACCCCCTCGCATGTGAAAAGGCGGCGAGCGTCCGATCCGCCAGGGGCGATCCTGGCGGGGCGGGTGTCGTCAGTGCATGGGGATTAGGCGGAATCCGCTTCGGTGCCGCGCGTCACGCTCGCAAGCGGGCGTGAGGAGGCGCCGACACGATGGCGGCTGATCCGCGCTTTCGAACGTTCCTTGAGGATTTCGACGACCGCGGCTTTGAGCGCCCGCGGATCATCGGTCATCATCTTCGCGCCCAGGAAGAAAATGATGCCGGACGCGACAAGCTCGTCCTTGATCTCGGGGGAGAGGAAGTAGCGCAGGGCGTTGTCGCTCGCGATGATGGGGCGGCCGTGCTTCGCGCACCAGCCGCCAGGGCCGAATACCGGCATCAGGTCTTGTTCTTCCATGTGCGTGCTCCCTTCGAGAGGATTGCAGGGGCCAATGCTGGCGCGGGTGTCCGGTCCGCGCTTGTGCATGCACTATGGACAATGAAAAAGGACCTCACATATGAGAGGTCCTTAGAAATTTGCTTATGGCTCGCTCAGCCGCGCACGTCCCTCAGCAACTTTTCATCCGGCGTCGCGACGTCCAGTAGGCATTTCTTCACAGTTGATTGTGCGATCTCCATTGACTTTGCCACGTGCCGATATGCCGCTGCCCGGTTTACGGCCTGTCCTGCCGCTAACCTGTCGAGACAGTAGGCGACGAATGTAGCCTTCATGTGTCTCCTCTCGGTTGGCGTGAGGTCGCCGGTCTTGCGTGTCGGGCGGCGCGACCGACGTTCAATTCCCGCCCGCAGATCGGCTCGAATGTCCTCAAAGTGAGAATCGATGATTTCCCGGACTTTGTGCTGAAGGGCTGCACCTTGCGCCGCGTCCTCAAGAACGGCCAACAGGCAGTTAGTCAATTCGTCTCTACGGTCGTCGATTAGCTTGTCGACTTGGCTCCGGTCTCGGAGAGCCGGTGAATACTTGCCATCGGCGCCAGGGTGGAAACTACCAAGAATCGGGGGAGTGTCCTTCATTGCAGGTCTCCCATCACGCGATTAATGAGGCGAGTCTTGCTGTCGGTGCAGAGATGCGCGTACCGCTTTGTCACGTCGAGCGTGCGATGCCCCAGAACGTCAGCGATTTCCAGCAGGCTCCCCCCGTTCTGAGCGAGGTACGACGCGCATGAGTGGCGCAGGTCGTGAAAGCGGAAGTCCGCGATGCGCGCAGCGGTGAGCGCCGCGTTCCATGCCTTGTCAATGTGGAACGGCCGATCCCAATGCCCGACGCGGTGAAAGAGCAGGGCGTCCGGGTGAGGCGCCTTGCCGAGGCGCCGAATCTCGGCGACGACGGCGGGTGGCAGCGGGAGGACGCGCTCGTCGCCATTCTTGGTGCGATGCAAGTGAGCCGTCGCGGCGTCGAGGTCAAGATCGCGATAGCACAGGCCGAGCAATTCGCCGCGCCGCGCGCCCGTTGTTAGTCCCATCAGCACCAGCAGATAGAGCCGGTTCCACGTCGACACCTTTGCGGTCGCGAGCAGGCGCTTGCGTTCGGAAGGAGTCAGGTATCGCGTGCGGGCGTTGTCGGCAGCGCGGGCCGGCACGGCGCGACAGGGATTCGACCAGCCCTTCGGCATCAGGCGCTTTTGCTGCGCCCAGGTGAATACGGCAGAGAGGACCGCTTTGTTTCGGTTGATGGATGCCGGCGCCGGCAGCCCCATGTCGCGATACAGGTTGTGTCCGGCCTCGTCGCGGCCCATGTAGCGACGCACAGGAACGCTCGCCCAGTGATCGAGGGCGTCGGCGATATGGTCGGGATCAATGTCGGCGGCGAGAAGGCCGTCGAGATAGGCGCACCAGCGCTGCAGAACCGGACCGCGCGAGCGGTCGGCGCCGGCATAGGCAGCCATGTAGGCGTCGCACAGTTCGGCGACAGTGAGAGGGCGGCGATTTGCGCTGGACAGGGCGCGAACCGGGACCGCTTCAAAGGCAAGCCGTGAGGCTTGGGAATTACTTCTAAGGGCTTGGGTTGCCATTGCTTGCTCCGCGTAGACCAACTCATTCGTTGTCATCGCGTGAAACCTGCAAGCCCGCGCCAGTATTGGCTTTGGTGCCGAAGAGAGGAATCGAACCCCCGACCTTCTCATTACGAATGAGCTGCTCTACCGACTGAGCTACTTCGGCAACAAGTTCCGGTGAACTGGAACAGCCCGCAATACTAGCAGTGTTTTTCCGGCTTGGGAAGCCCTTTTGTGTCGCCGGTGCCATCCGGCGGCACGGTCCAGGCGGCGCCTGCTGCGCTTGCGGGGAGATGAAAAAAGGGGCGCCAGCTGGCGCCCCGTCCTGTTGCCGGAAGGCGAGGCTCAGGCCTTGCCTTCGGTTTCGTGGTGGTAGCGGGTGACGCGTTCCACTTCGTTCTTCGAGCCCAGGATCACCGACACGCGCTGGTGCAGCTTCTCCGGCTGCACGTCCATGATGCGGATGTGGCCGTTGGTGGCGGCGCCGCCGGCCTGCTCGACCAGCATCGCCATCGGGTTGGCTTCATACATCAGGCGCAGCTTGCCCGCCTTTTCCGGCTCGCGCTTGTCCCACGGATACATGAAGACGCCGCCGCGGGTCAGGATGCGGTGCACGTCGGCGACCATCGAAGCGACCCAGCGCATGTTGAAGTTCTTGCCGCGCGGGCCTTCGTTGCCGGCCAGGCATTCGTCGATGTACTTGCGCACCGGCGGGGCCCAGTGGCGCATGTTCGACATGTTGATGGCGAATTCCTTGGTGTCTTCCGGAATCATCAGGTTGGACTGGGTCAGCACGAAGCTGCCGGCCTCGCGGTCCAGCGTGAACACGTGCACGCCGTTGCCGACGGTCAGCACCAGCGTGGTCTGCGGGCCGTAGACGGCGTAGCCCGCGGCGACCTGGTGGGTGCCGGGCTGCAGGAAGTCGGCCTCGGTCACGGTCTGCCCGGGCTTGGGCATGTGCAGCACCGAGAAGATGGTGCCGATCGACACGTTGACGTCGATGTTGGACGAGCCGTCGAGCGGGTCAAACATCAGCAGGTATTCGCCCTTCGGGTAGCGGTTGGGAATCTCGTAGAACGATTCCATTTCCTCCGACGCCATCGCGGCGAGGTGGCCGCCCCATTCGTTGGCGTCGAGCAGCACTTCGTTGGCGATCACGTCCAGCTTCTGCTGGGTCTCGCCCTGGACGTTGCCGGTGCCGGCCGAGCCCAGCACGCCGGCGAGGGCGCCCTTGTTGACGGCGTTGGAAATGGCCTTGCAGGCGCGCGCGACCACTTCAATCAGCAGCCGCAGTTCGGGCTGGATCGTGTTGTGCTTGCGCTGCTCCTCGACCAGGTAGCGGGTGAGGCTGATGCGAGTCATGGTTGGTTCTCCTTGGATGGCCGCAATTCTACATGCCCGGCCGGCCCTGGCCGGGCAAAGTGGCGTTGCGGGGCCTCCCTGATGTGCTCATGGGTTCAGGCGGCCAGCGCCTTGCCGACGATCTCCCTGACGTCGCGCGACAGCGTGGTGCTGGCGGCGACGCGCTCCAGCTCGGCGCGCATGCGGCCGCGCAGCGTCAGCTCGTATTTCTGCCAGCGGTCCATCACCCGCGCCAGGCGCGCGGCCACTTGCGGGTTGATGGCGTCGAGCGCCAGCACCTGGTCCGCCCAGAAACGGTAGCCCGAGCCGTCTTCGGCATGGAACTGCGCCGGGTTACCGGAGCAGAAGCTGAAGATCAGCGAGCGTGCGCGGTTGGGGTTGCGCAGGTTGAACGCCGGGTGCTCCATCAGCCTGAGCACGGTGTCGATGGTGCGCTTGCCGGCGTGCGGCCCCCCCGGTTGTGGCCCCACGCTGCCGCGCTGCATACCCTGCAGCGAGAACCATTTGTCGATCACCAGAGCGTCGTCCTCGAAGCGCTCGTAGAAATCGGCGAGTGCATGCTCGCGCCCGGGCGCGAAGCTGTTCACCAGCGCCGACAGCGCGGCGAAGCGGTCGGTCATGTTGTCGGCGGCCTGGTACTGCTTGTCGGCCAGGGCGTGCATGTCGGCGTCGCCACTGTCGGCCAGGTAGCCGAGCGCGAGGTTGCGCAGCGCGCGCCTGGCGGCGGAGGCGGCATCCGGGGAGTAGAGGCCGGGCGTGGCGTTGGCCTCGTAGGCGGCCAGCCAGTCGGCCTTGAGCGCGCGGGCCAGGCCTTCGCGCATGAACTGGCGGGCGCGGTGGATGGCGGCGGGATCGGCCACGCCCATGCGCTCGGCCAGGTAGGCTTCGGCGGGCAGCACCAGCGCCTGCTCGCGGAAGGCGGGGTTGAGCGTGTCGTCGGTCAGCACGGCGCGCATGGCCTGGACCAGCGCCGGGTCGAGCTTGAGTTCGCGGCCGGCCTGCACGTCGGCGACCAGCTGCAGCAGCGCGCGCGTCGCCAGGCGCTGGCCGGCTTCCCAGCGGTTGAAGGCGTCGCTGTCGTGCGCCAGCAGGAAGGTCAGCTGCGCGTCGGTGTACTCGGCATCGACGATCACCGGCGCGGAGAAATTGCGCAGCAGCGACGGCAGCGGTGCCTCCGCGCCGCGCGGCAGGTTGATAAAGCGGAAGGCCTGCTCAGCCTGCGTGAAGTCGAGCACGCGCGTGGTCGCGCCGGGCGCGCTTTCGCCCTCGATCTGCAGCGGCAGGTCCTTGCCGTCGGCGCTGAGCAGGCCGAGCGCGAACGGGATGTGGAAGGGTTGTTTCTCGGGCGTGCCGGCGCGGGTCTCGATGCCGACCTTGGGGCAACGCTGCGTCAGCGTCAGCGTCAGGCTGCCGTCGTCGCCGTTCCAGACGGTGCGGGCGGTCACCACCGGCGTGCCGGCCTGGCTGTACCAGAGTCCGAACTGCGTCAGGTCGCGGCCATTGGCATCGGCCATTGCCGCGCGGAAGTCGTCGCAGGTGACGGCCTGGCCGTCATGGCGCTCGAAGTACAGGTCCATGCCCTTGCGGAAGCCATCGCGGCCCAGCAGGGTCTGGTACATGCGCACGACCTCGGCGCCTTTCTCGTACACCGTGACGGTGTAGAAGTTGTTGATCTCTTCATAGCTGTCGGGGCGCACCGGGTGCGCCATCGGACCGGCGTCCTCGGGGAACTGCACCTGCCGCAGCACGCGTACGTCTTCGATGCGCTTGACCGCGCGGCCGGATTCCGAGCCCATCATGTCGGCGGAGAATTCCTGGTCGCGGAACACCGTCAGGCCTTCCTTCAGCGACAGCTGGAACCAGTCGCGGCAGGTCACGCGGTTGCCGGTCCAGTTGTGGAAGTACTCGTGGCCGACCACAGCCTCGATATTGGCAAAGTCCGTGTCGGTGGCGGTTTCGGCATTGGCCAGCACGTACTTGGTGTTGAAGATGTTCAGGCCCTTGTTCTCCATCGCGCCCATGTTGAAGTCGCCGACGGCGACGATCATGAAGCGGTCGAGATCGAGTTCCAGGCCGAAGCGCTGTTCATCCCAGCGGATCGAATGGACCAGCGAATCCATCGCGTGGCGGGTCTTTTCCAGGTCGCGCGCCTCGACCCAGACCTGCAGCAGCTTGTCCTTGCCGGAGGCGGACTGGATCTTTTCCTCGATGCATTCCAGCTTGCCGGCCACCAGCGCGAACAGGTACGACGGCTTGCGGAACGGGTCTTCCCATACAGCTTCATGGCGGCCGTCGGACAGGTCCTGCTTGCTGACCAGGTTGCCGTTGGACAGCAGCACCGGGTAGGCGTTGCGATTGGCACGCAGCGTGACGCGGAAGGTCGCCATCACGTCAGGGCGGTCGAGGAAGTAGGTGATGCGGCGGAAGCCCTCGGCCTCGCACTGGGTGAAGAAGTTGCCGTTGGACACGTACAGGCCCGACAGCGTGGTATTGGCCGCGGGCTGGCACGCGGTGATGATCTCGAGCGAGCCCTGCGCGGGCAGCCCGGGGAGGGTCAGCGTGCCGGCGTCCTGGGTGGCGTTGGCCACCGGCTTGCCGTCCAGGCTGACGCCGACCAGTTCGAGTTCGTCGCCGCACAGCACCAGCGGCGCGTCGGCGGCGGCGCCGGGCTGGCGCGCGAAACGCAGCGTGCTGGTGACGATAGTGCGCTGGGGATCGAGATCGAGCACCAGCTCGGCATGGTCGATGGCGAACGGGGGCGCGGTATAGTCCTTGCGATAGACGGTAACGGGCGTGTCGGTGCGCAGCATGGAGAGATCCTGTCTTCGGAAGACCGTGGGGGAGGGTGCCATGCGCGCGCGGGCGAAGCATGGCGCCGAAGTCCTCATTGTAGCCAAGGGGGTGGCGGGGTATCGTCCGCCGCCGCACCCGGGCCGGCGGGAATTCCGCCGGTGCCGCGTGGTCTCAGCGACACGCGGGACGATTTCGAGCGTGTGGAAAGCGAGGTGGCACTATGTGGCAGCGCGCAGGCGGTGTCGGCAATGAAAAAGAACGAAGCGGTCGGTCCACGGGATTCCCGGGGCTTTGGGGCGCGCTGTCGCTGCTTGCGGCGCTGGTGCTGACTGGATGCGCCAGCACCGTGGTGACCGATGTCACCGCCTTCAGCCAGCCCGGCTGGCAGAACGATGCGCCGCACACCTACAGCTTCGAACGCACCCCGGAACAGGCGGCGCAGCTGGACCGTCAGACCTACGAGCAATGGCTGGCCGCGGCGCTGTCTGGCGTTGGCTATGAGCAGGTCCCCGAGAAGCAGGCGCACTACCGCATCAGCATGGATTTCGACGCCGCGCCCGGCATCGTGCGCGTGGCCGAGACGGTCTATCCCGATCCCTGGTACGGCCCATGGGGGCCATATTGGGGACCGTACTGGGGTCCGGGCTATTACCGCCCATGGGGGCCGTGGGGTCCGTGGGGTCCAGGCTACTGGCCGCCGCAGACGGTGGTGCGCGACGTGACGGTGCTGTTCTCGAGCCTGCGTGTCTATTTCAGGGATGCTGCCAGCGGCAAGCGCGTCTACCAGGTCACGGCGCAGAACCAGACCGAGAACGGCAGCCTGCCAGCGACGATGCCATACCTGATCCGCAGCGCCTTCGCGGGCTTCCCGGGGAACAGTGGACAGCCGCGGCGGGTCGAGCTTGAAGTCGAGAAGCCGCAGAAATAAGGCTGCGTGCAAATGCGTGCAGGAGCATGCCTCTGGCGTTCATTGCATACCCATTGGTAAAAGCTGTTTAACTGGAACATTCCGCCCAAAATACGGCTTTGGGACTGGCTTTGGTGGCACTTTGCACGATGCCGGGGCTAGAATAACTGCTCGATTTTTCCGGCCTTGTGGTCGGAATCGCCAGTTTCGCTGCCAGGTTTTCTTCGCTGCCGGTCCTTTGTCCCGATTGCGGCTGATACGAATCATGGCGGGAGAAGGGCGCTTCCGGCACGGGCCACTTTCCGGACGAGCCAATGAGCAGCCAGAACAGCGGTGATGCACCGCAACATGCCCCGAACAGTCCTGAAGCGCAACTGCGCCTCGCTGCACTGGAATACCACCGCAGTCCCACTAAGGGAAAGATCCAGGTCACCGCGACCAAGGCGCTGTCCAACCAGCGCGACCTGTCGCTGGCGTACTCGCCGGGCGTAGCGTACGCCTGCGAGGAGATCGCCAAGGATCCCGCCACCGCCGCCGAATACACCTCGCGCGCCAACCTGGTGGCGGTGGTGACCAACGGCACCGCCGTGCTGGGCCTGGGCGACATTGGCCCGCTGGCCGGGAAGCCGGTGATGGAGGGCAAGGGCTGCCTGTTCAAGAAGTTCGCCGGCATCGACGTGTTCGACATCGAGCTCGACGCGCGCGACCCGGACAAGATCGTCGAGATCGTCGCCGCGCTCGAGCCCACGCTGGGCGGCGTGAACCTGGAAGACATCAAGGCGCCGGAGTGCTTCTACATCGAGCAGAAGCTGCGCGAGCGCATGAACATTCCCGTCTTCCACGATGACCAGCACGGCACCGCCATCATCTCGGCGGCGGCGCTGCTGAACGGCCTGAAGGTGGTAGGAAAGGATATCGCCGAGGTCAAGCTGGCGGTGTCGGGCGCCGGCGCCGCGGCGATCGCCTGCCTGGACACGATGGTGAGCCTGGGCGTGAAGCGCGAGAACGTCTCGGTGGTGGACTCCAAGGGCGTGATCTACGTTGGCCGCGACGCCAACATGGAAGCCAACAAGGCCCGCTACGCGCAGGACACCTCGGCGCGCACGCTGGCCGACATCGTCAAGGGCGCGGATGTCTTCCTGGGCTGCTCGACCGCCGGCGTGCTCACCGGCGACATGGTCAAGACCATGGCCGACAAGCCCATCATCCTGGCGCTGGCCAACCCCGAGCCGGAAATCCGCCCGGAAGTGGCCAAGGCCGCGCGCCCGGACTGCATCATCGCGACCGGCCGTTCGGACTACCCGAACCAGGTCAACAATGTGCTGTGCTTCCCGTACATCTTCCGCGGCGCGCTCGATTGCGGCGCGACCAAGATCACGGAAGCGATGAAGCTGGCCTGCGTGAAGGCGATCGCCGAGCTGGCCGAAGCCGAGCTGAACGATGCCGTGGCCGCCGCCTACGGTGGCCGCGAGCTGAAGTTCGGCCCCGACTACATCATCCCGACTCCGTTCGACCAGCGCCTGATCGAGAAGATCGCGCCGGCGGTGGCCAAGGCCGCTGAAGAGTCCGGCGTGGCCACGCGCCCGATCCAGGACCTGGAGGCGTATCGCCAGCAGCTCTCGACCTATGTCTACCACACCGGCCTGATCATGAAGCCGGTGTTCTCGGCCGCCAAGGCAGCGCCCAAGCGCGTCGCCTACGCCGAGGGCGAGGAAGAGCGCGTGCTGCGCGCGGTGCAGAGCGTGGTCGACGAAGGCCTGGCACGCCCGACCCTGATCGGCCGTCCGCACGTGATCCAGATGCGCATCGAGAAGGCCGGCCTGCGTCTGAAGGCCGGCGTGGACTTCGACCTGGTCAACCCGGAAGAAGACCCGCGCTACCGCGCCTACCACGAGGCCTACCACGCGCTGCGCGGCCGCGACGGCGTCACGCCGGACATGGCCAAGGTGGCGCTGCGCCGCTCCAACACGCTGATCGGCACCATGCTGATGCATATGGGCGACGCGGACGCGCTGCTGTGCGGCACCGTGGGCCGCTTCGAGGCGCACCTGGAGCATGTGCGCGACGTGATCGGCCTGGCGCCGGGCGCCAAGGTGTTCGCGGCGATGAACGCGCTGATGCTGGAAAAGCACACGCTGTTCATCACCGACACCTTCGTCAATGATGATCCCACCGCGGAAGAACTGGCCGCGATCGCGCAGCTGGCCGCCGAGGAGATCAGGCGCTTCGGGCTGCATCCCAAGGCCGCGCTGATGTCGCACTCGATGTTCGGCTCCTCGACCCGTCCGTCGGCGCGCAAGATGCGCGAGGCTGCCGCGATCCTGGCCAAGGCGGCACCGCACCTGGAAGTGGAGGGCGAGATGCAGGGCGACGCCGCACTGGACGAAGACGTGCGCCGCCACTTCCTGCCGTCGACCCAACTGGCCGGCAGCGCCAACCTGCTGGTGATGCCGACGCTGGACGCTGCCAATATCGCCTTCAACCTGCTCAAGATCACGGGCGGGCAGGGTGTGACCGTTGGCCCGATCCTGCTGGGTGCGGCTAAGCCGGTGCACATCCTGAACCCGCAGGCGACCGCGCGCCGCATCGTCAACATGACGGCGGTGGCGGTGGCGGAGTGCAATGCCATTCGCTGATGTGCGGAGAGGGTAGTTGCCTGGCGTAGCGCCAGGATGCAAAAAGCCGGGTCGATGACCTAATGCCGTTCAGTTATGGTCCCGGTTGAGGAAGCGAACGGCATAGCGTGAAGGGCGGGACTTGACGACCCGGTCGCATGAGCGGCCGGGTCGTTTTACATTGGG
>NZ_JAGIQB010000039.1:0-71657 GCF_017815025.1 Cupriavidus phytohabitans | reverse complement strand
GGCAAGTTAACAGCTCGACACCTTGTTTACAACCCCTGCAAAGAAAAATGCCGTTCAGACTTAACTGAACGGCATTACCGCTCGCGCGGGCATTTTTGCCATGTGGCGGCAGTTTACTGCGGCGCGCCGGCCTGCTCCGCCTCGGGCGCGGACGCCGGCGGGCGCTCGAAGCGCACGAACTCCATCCGGTTCTCTTCCATGCTGCCCGCGAACACCAGTGGCTGCTGCTGGAAGGTGGTTTCACCGAACAGCGAAGCCTCGTCCACCTTGGCCAGCCCGGTAGCCAGCCCCGTGAACGGGAACAGCTCGGTATCGGCCAGGTGCGACGGCACCACGTTGCGCAGCGCCGAGAAGATATTGTCGATGCGGCCCGGGTTCTGGCGCTCCCACTCCTGCAGCATCTCGCTGACCTTCTTGCGCTGCAGGTTCTCCTGCGAGCCGCACAGGTTGCACGGGATGATCGGGAATTCCATCGCGCGTGCGTACGACGCAATATCCTTCTCGGAGCAGTACGCCAGCGGGCGGATCACGATATGCGCGCCATCGTCGGTGGCCAGCTTCGGCGGCATGGCCTTCATCTTGCCGCCGAAGAACATGTTCAGGAAGAAGGTGTTGACGATGTCGTCGCGGTGGTGGCCCAGCGCGATCTTGTTGGCGCCCAGCTCCTTGGCGGTGCGGTAGATCACGCCGCGGCGCAGGCGCGAGCACAGCGAGCAGGTGGTCTTGCCCTCGGGCACCTTCTCCTTGACGATCGAGTAGGTGTCGGCCTCGACAATCAGGTATTCCACGCCCACCGACTTCAGGTATTCGGGCAGCACGTGCTCCGGGAAACCCGGCTGCTTCTGGTCCAGGTTCATCGCGATCAGCCTGAACTTGATGGGCGCGCGCTTCTGCAGCGCCATCAGGACCGACAGCATGGTGTACGAGTCCTTGCCGCCACTCATGCAGACGAGCACGGTGTCGCCGTCCTCGATCATGCCGAAGTCGCCGATGGCCTTGCCGGTTTGCGATTGCAGCCTCGTCTCGAGGCGGTAGAAATTGTTCGAGTGGCTCATGGAGCATCCTGTTGCATGGCGCCTGCCGGATGGAATGGCCGGCAGCGCGCGAAGGGGCAACATTTTACTTTAGGCGCCTGCGCACTGCAGGCGCCGGCAAATGCGGACTCAGGCGCCTTGCTTGATGTGGAACACCTCGACGCCCACCGAATCGCAGTCCGGGTACACGTCGGGCTTCTCGGTCGACACGCGCACGGCGCGCACCTTGGGATGCCTGAGCATGGCGCGCGCGACGTCGTCGCACAGCGTTTCCTGCAGGTGGACGTGGCCCTGCGCCATGCGCTCGGCCACGGTGTTGCGCATGAAGTCGTAGTCGACCACCTCGTCGAGCTTGTCGGCGCGCGGGGTGGATTCTTGCAGCGGCACGAACAGGTCGATATTGATCAGCACGCGCTGCTCGCCCTTCTTCTCGAACTCATGCACGCCGATATTGATCTGCACTTCATAGTTGCGCAGGAACATGCGTCGGCAGTCCTGCAGGCTGGGGTGGGAAAGAGCGGCGAGCATGGTCATGGCTGGGGAAAAGACAAGATAAGGGAACGCCGCGCCCGGCGGGCGCGGCACATCAGGATTACGGTTTGCGGGCGTGCCTGGCGTACAGGCGCCAGCTTACTCGGTCAGGAACATCACGTCGCGCGCGAGCGGCATCAGGTGCTGCCCGCCGTCCACGTACAGCGTGGTGCCGGTGACCGCGCGCGCCTGCGCCAGATAGGCAACTGCCTGGGCGATATCCTCGGGCGTCGACGACTGGCCCAGCGGTGTCACGCGATGCGCGCGGCGGAAGCTCTGCTCGGACTGCTCGCCCGACACCAGCGTGATGCCCGGCGCCACGCCGACCACGCGGATGCGCGGCGCCAGAGCCTGCGCCAGCTGCACCGTGGCAGTCTGCAGCGCGGCCTTGGACAGCGTGTATGACAGGAAATCGGGATTCAGGTTGTCCAGCTTCTGGTCGAGCAGGTTGACCACCACGCCGCGCGGCTCGGCGGCCTTGTCTTTGTCGCCAGCCGGGGCAGCGGCGGCCAGCGCCTTGTGCAGCTCGCGCGCCAGCAGCAGCGGCGCCGCCACATTGGTGCGCATATGCGTATCGAGCGACGCATACGAGAAGCTGGTCGCCACGTCGTACTGGAACAGCGACGCGTTGTTGACCAGGCAGGTCGGCAGGCCCAGCGCAGCGATGCAGTCCGCGATCAGGCGGCCGGTGGCGGCCTCGTCGGCAAGGTCGGCGCGCAGCACCGCGGCACGGCGGCCGAGCGCGCGGATCCTGGTGGCGAGCGCCTCGGCCTCGTCCACCGAGCGGTGGCAGTGCACGGCGACGTCCCAGCCCTGCGTGGCCAGTTCCAGCGCAATGGCGCGGCCAAGGCGGCGCGCGCCGCCGGTGACGAGGGCGACGCCGCGGGCAGAGGCCTCAGGGGTCTGGGCGGCGGCATCGGGAGCAGGTTCGGCGGCAGCGGGTGCCGGGGTATCGGATGCGGGCATTGCTACAATCGCGGGATGCAGAAAGCAGCTAGTTTACCCCTTCCCCCCGCCGACGCGCAGGCCGCTTCCGATACCCTTGCGGCCCGTATTGGCGAATCGATCGACGCGGCCGGCGGCTGGATCGGCTTTGAACGCTATATGGCGCTGGCGCTGTACGCGCCCGGCCTGGGCTACTACAGCGGCGGCTCGGCCAAGTTCGGGCGCGATGCCCGCGACGGCAGCGACTTCATCACCGCCCCGGAACTGAGCCCGTTCTTCGCACGCACGCTGGCGCGCCAGTTCGCGCCGCTGATCGCCCAGGGGCTGCCGCGGGTGATGGAATTCGGCGCCGGCACCGGCCGCCTGGCCGCGGACCTGCTGCTCGGGCTGGAGCAGGAAGGCCAGTTGCCGCAGGAATACGCGATCGTCGAGCTGTCCGGCGAGCTGCGCGCGCGCCAGCAGGAAACGCTGGCACAGCGCGCCCCGCACCTGGCCGCACGCGTGCGCTGGCTGGATGCATTGCCCGACCGCTTCGAGGGCGTCATCGTCGGCAATGAGGTGCTCGATGCGATGCCGGTGCAGCTCTACGCACGCGTTGACGGCCGCTGGCACGAGCGCGGCGTGGCGCGCACCGAACCCGGCGCGGCCGCCGCGTTCCACTTCGAGGACCGCGTGCTCACCACTGCCGAGGTGCCGGCGATGCTGCGCGACATCCCCGGCGACCACGATCTCGTCACCGAGACTCATGCCGAAGCCGAGGGCTTCATGCGCGCCGTTGGTGCAATGCTGGCGCGCGGCGCCGCCTTTTTCATCGACTACGGCTTCCCCGCCGCCGAGTACTACCACCCGCAGCGCGCCGGCGGCACGCTGATGTGCCACTACCGGCATCATGCGCACCCGGACCCGTTCCTCTACCCGGGCCTGCAGGACATCACCGCGCACGTCAATTTCAGCGGTGTCGCCGCCGCCGCGGTGGAAACGGGGATGACCGTATCGGGCTTTGCCTCGCAGGCGCGCTTCCTGATGAATGCCGGCATCACCGAGCTGCTGATGGCGCTGGACCCGTCCGATGCGCGCGCCTTCCTGCCGCAGGCCAACGCCGTGCAGAAGCTGCTGTCCGAAGCGGAAATGGGCGAGCTGTTCAAGGTCATCGCGCTGACGCGCGGCCTCGACGACGGCACGGACGCGAGCGCGCCGCTGGCCGGCTTCGCCCGCGGCGACCGCTGCCATACCCTGTAAGCCACGGCGAACGCCATGCTGCGCTGGACCCTGACCATCTTCCTGAGCGTGATCATCCTGTCCTCGGCATTGCCGTGGCTGCAGAAGATCGGGCTGGGACGGTTGCCGGGGGACGTGCGCTTCCGCTTGTTCGGGCGGGAGTTCGTGCTGCCGTTTGCTTCGACGATCCTGCTGTCGCTGGTGGCGCTGGTGATCGGCAAGTTGTTGTAGGCGGGTTTTCAATCCGCCGCGTGCTCGCCCAGCCGCTGCGCCACGGCCGCGACGCGGGCCGCATGGACACGGTCCTTGATCTGCCCCACGTCGTCCGCACAGGCGCGCGCGATCGCTCCGGCATCGACGCCGGCGGCGGCTTCGCGTGCCGCCCGCAGGCGCTCCGCCTGCGGATAGTCGCTGTGCTCGAAGCCCTTGCGGCCACGCTTGTCGGCCTCGCAAGCCAGCAGCGCCAGCGCGAAGCGGTCGGGCTTGCGCAGCGCGTCGCAGCGTTCCAGCAGCCGCACCACCGCGGCGGCACTGAATTCGAGCGAGCGGTGGATATTGCCGTGCTCGCGCGCCACCACCAGCGCCAGGTCGCGGCAATCGTTGGGCACGCGCAGCCGCGCGCAGACCTCTTCCAGCAGCTTGACGCTGCGCATCTCGTGGCCGACATGGCGCGGCAGCACGTCTTCCGGCGTGGTGCCCTTGCCCAGGTCGTGCACCAGCGCGGCAAAGCGCACCGGCAGCCGCGCGCCCATCGCGGCGGCGGTATCGATCACCATCATCACGTGCACGCCGGTATCGACCTCGGGATGGAAGTCGGCACGTTGCGGCACGCCCCACAAGCGGTCGAGCTCCGGCAGCAGCCGCGCCAGCGCGCCGCAATCGCGCAGCACCTCGAACATCCGTGACGGATGCGCTTCCATCAGGCCGCGCGCCAGTTCCTGCCAGACGCGCTCCGGCACCAGCGCATCGACCTCGCCGGCCGTCACCATCTCGCGCATCAGGCGCTGGGTCTCGGCGGCGACGGTGAACCCGTGGAAGCGCGCGGCGAAGCGCGCCAGCCGCAGGATACGCACCGGGTCTTCGGCGAAGGCATCGGAGACATGGCGGAACAGGCGGGCCTGCAGGTCGCGCTGGCCGCCGTGCGGGTCGATCACCGGGCCGACCAGGTTGCCGCCGGCATCGACCTCGCGCGCCATCGCGTTGATGGTCAGGTCGCGCCGGACCAGGTCGTCTTCGAGCGTGACATCGGGCTCGCAGTAGAAGGCGAAGCCCTTGTAGCCCATCGCGGTCTTGCGCTCGGTGCGCGCCAGCGCGTATTCCTCATGGGTGCGCGGATGCAGGAAGACCGGAAAGTCCTTGCCGACGGGACGATAGCCCGCTGCCTCCATCTCATGCGGGGTCGCGCCGACGACTACGTAGTCGCGGTCCTGGCTGGGCTTGCCCAGCAGTTCGTCGCGGATCGCGCCGCCGACGGCGTACACCTGCATCGTTGTGGCCTCTTCTCTGGTGCCGGCGCCGGGCGCCGGCGATATTGCTCAGTGGTTGACGATAATCGCATCGGGGCGGTCGGGGGCCAGCCGGTAAGGCTCGTCGTCGGCCAGGAAATCGCGCTCCTCGCGCGCGGCGGCAATCCACTCCTGCATCGTCGGCAGCGCCAGCATGAAGTCGGCATAGGCCTTGGCGTCTTCCGGCAGGTGGATGCCGTAGGTGGCAAAGCGGCTCACCACCGGCGCGAAGAAGGCGTCGGCCACGGTGAATTCGCCGAACAGGAACGGCCCGCGCGCGCCATGCTGCTGGCGCAGCCCGCCCCAGATCGCGGCGATGCGGTCGACGTCGCGCTGCACCGCCACGTTCCAGCCGCAACCAGGCAGCACCGCGGTCACGTTCATCGGCAACTGGTTGCGCAGGTTGGTGAAGCCGGAATGCATCTCGGCGCAGATGGCGCGCGCCACCGCACGCTCGGCGCGGTCGGCCGGCCACAGCGTCTTTTCCGGGAAGCGCTCGGCCACGTATTCGGCGATCGCCAGCGAATCCCACACGGTGACGTCGCCATCGACCAGCGCCGGTACCTTGCCGGCGGGCGAATAGCGCGCGATCTCGGCGGCGAAGCTGCCGGTGAACAGGCGCACCTGCACCTCTTCGAATTCGATGCCGGCCTGGCGCAGCAGCAGCCAGGGGCGCAGCGACCAGGAGGAGTAATTCTTGTTGCCGATGACGAGCTTCATCGTAGGTCCTTGGGGGAGGAGGCGAAGGGAGACGGCGGCGGCGCGCCGGACCGGTCATTTTGCCAGCGCGCCAGCCTGCCTCAAAGTGAATTGCTCTCGCAACCGATTCGAAAATGGGTCACATAGGCCACCCCGCGGCCGGGGTCCGGCCGCCCCTTCAGCGGTGCACGCTGGCGCGCATCGAGGTCAGCGTGGCATCGCGGTTGCGCCCTGCCAGCGCGTCGGTCATCACCGATTCCAGGCTGGCCGGATGCAGGTCCAGCTCCGGCGCAACCGGATGCTCGAGCACATTGTCCAGCTGCATCGAGTCGAGGTTGTCGCGCGACAGCAGCGGCTCGCCCGGCATGTGTTCCATGATCGTCGCCTGCACCCGCGCCAGCGCGTCCGGCAGCGCGATCACCGGGCGCGGATGGCCAGACGCGCGGCCGGCGAAGCGCACCAGCTCTTCGAGCGTATAGACCTGCGGGCCGCCCAGCTCATAGCCATGGCCGATGGTTGCCGGGTTGACCATGGCATTGAGGTAGGCCTGCACCACGTCCTGCACGAACACCGGCTGGAAGCGCGCCTGTGCGCAGGCCAGCGGCACGATCGGCGCCATCTGCTGCATCTGCGCGAACAGGTTGAGGAAATGGTCATCTGGCCCGAACACCACTGAAGGGCGGAAGATGGTCCAGTCCAGCCCGCTGGCGCGCACGATGCGCTCGCCGTCGCCCTTGCTGCGCAGGTACATCGACGGTCCCTGGCTGTCAGCGCCGAGCGCACTCATATGCAACAGCCGGCGCACGCCGGTGGACAGGCACGAAGCCACGATCTGGCGCACCATTTCGACATGGGCGCTGGCAAAGGCCTCGCCGTAGGGATCGGCACGCTCGCCGTGCAGCACGCCCACCAGGTTGACGACAATGCCGTCGACACCGAGCGAGCCGATGGCGTCATCGAGCGCGGCATTGTCGGCCAGTCCCAGTTCCACCACCTCGACGCGCGGCAGCAGCAACAGGTGCTGCGCGTGCTCGACGTTGCGGGTGCCGACCACGATGCGGTCGGGGGCGATGGGCGAATCGGGATTGCTGCCCGGTTCCAGCGGCGCACCCGAGGCAGAAGCGGCGCCGGCCAGGCGCGAGACAAGGTGGCTGCCAATAAAGCCGGCGCCACCGATGACGAGGACGTTGCTGGTCTGCATGATGCCTCCGCGCAAAGTGAACTGCACGTCGCGGCGCATTGCGCCAGCCGGGCCGCCGCAACGCGCCCGGCACTGCACACCAGCGGCCCGTCCCGTCGGGTACCCGTCAGGGCAGGCTGGTGGTGGTCACCGGCGACGGCGCGACCGTGCCC
Source organism: Cupriavidus phytohabitans (assembly GCF_017815025.1). Taxonomy (NCBI): domain Bacteria; kingdom Pseudomonadati; phylum Pseudomonadota; class Betaproteobacteria; order Burkholderiales; family Burkholderiaceae; genus Cupriavidus; species Cupriavidus phytohabitans. The sequence continues at coordinate 64,372 of NZ_JAGIQB010000039.1, read as the reverse complement.
AGGCGCGATTTCAGCGACTGCGGACGGCCACTCATCAATGCAGCATAGTACGTAGCGTTCGAAAGCACATTCTTCACATAGCCACGCGTTTCATTGAACGGGATGGTCTCTGCAAAGATCGCGCCTTCCACCGGGCGCGCCAACGTGCTGCGCCATGCCTTGGGCCGGCCCGGACCGGCGTTGTATGCGGCCGACGCCAGCGTCCAGGAACTGTCCAGGTCGGTCAGCACCATGCTCAGGTAATTGGTGCCAAGCTGGATGTTGATGGTGGGATCGCCCATCATCTGCGGCGAGAAATCGTTCATGCCGATCTTGCGCGCTACGTACTTGGCCGTCGCCGGCATCACCTGCATCAGGCCATGCGCACCGGCGGACGAGCGCGCGCTCATGATGAAGCGCGATTCCTGCCGGATCAGGCCGTAGACCCACGCCATGTCGAGGCCGACATCGTCGGTCGCGCGCTGCATGATGTCGCGGTACGGCATCAGGAAGCGCAGCCCGAAGTCATGCTCGTTGCGGGTGCGGTCGGCGGTATTGACCGTGCGGTCGAGCAGTTCGAGACGGCGCGCGAACTCCGCGGCGGCAAGCAGCTCGCGGTCGTTCATGCCGCGCAGTTCCCAGTTCCATTCGCGGTTGCCTTCGAAGCGCATGTTCATCGCATAGAACTTCTGCGCGCGCTGGAAGCCGGCGCGCGAGCGCATGGCATTGGCCTCGGCGTCGCTGACGCTGGTGCGCGCGGGCAGCGTGATGCGGTTGCCCAGTTCTTCGCTGGCGAGCTGGCCATAGAAGTTGAACTGGCCGGCGACCTGCTGGAAGTTCTGCTGCGCCTCGGTGTCGCGGCCTTCGGCCTTGAGCGCGCGGCCGTACCAGTAAAGCCACGCCGGGTCCTTGGCGCGCAGCTCGGGACGCATCAGCTCGACTGCCTGGCGCACCTGCTTCCAGTCGCCCTGGCGCAGTGCGGCGCGCACGCGCCATTCCTGGGTGTCGTCAGACAGCCACTGGTTGCCGCCCAGGTCCATCTGGCGGCGGTAGTAGGTGGCCGCTTCGGGCAGCAGTTTCTTGCCCGCGAACTGGCCGATCACACCCCAGGCCGCGCCCTGCTCGTCGCGCGACAGCGTGCCCTGGACGGTGCCCAGGTAGGCGACGGCCTGGTTCGGGTCGGTTCGCGCCATCTTGACGAGGGTGGCGAGCGTGTCGCCGTCGACGCGCGCATCGGGCAGCAGCGCCGCGATCTTGCCGGCCAGCGTCAGGTAGTTCTGCTCCAGCGCCAGCCGCGCCTGGTAGGCGACATCGCTGCGCTGGATCTGCTGGCTTTGCACCAGGTAGCCGATCAGGTCGACGCAGCCTTCGCCGTAGTAGCGCGGATCGCTCAGCGCCTGGCGCGACTCGGCCGCGACGTTCTGGCCCTTGAGCGCGCGCGACAGCAGCGCATAGCATTCGACCTGGGTGTCGTCCTTGAGCGCGAACTGCGGGTACTCGGCATCGAAGGTGGCCCAGTCGCGCTTCTTGCCCAGCACCAGCAGCCAGTCGTTGCGCATGCGGTCGGCGATGGCCTCGCCCTTGTAGCGCTGCAGGAAGGCGCGCACCTGGTCGTCAGGCGCGTCGATGCGCGCCAGGCCGCTGGCGTCGAACATCTGCGGCTTGATGCGGAAGTACTCGATGTACGACGGGATCGGGTAGTCGACCAGGGTGGCCGAGATCGCGTAGGCGCGCTCCACGTCGTTCTTGCGCGCCGCCTCGCGCAGCGCGGCGAAAGCCTCGTCCGGATCGCTCGGGATCACCGCCGGCTGCTGCTGGCGCACCGGCGCCTGCGGGCGCTTCTGCGCATGGACCGGCGTGACAAGCAGTGCACATGCCATGGCAATCCAGGCGGCCCGCCCTGCACGCTGCAGATATACTCCCTTCAGCATTCTTTGCTTCCTTGTCGATGACGGCGGCGCCGGTGCCCGCCATGCAAGGCAAGGGCCGCAGCAGCTTCCGCCGTCCGTGTTGGTTCGGACGCGGGCATTATCCCACGCCATGTCTTCAAGATCCGCCACTTCGGCCGCCACCTCGCCCGCCTCGCTCCCCGACCCCGCCGAAGACCGCCGCGCGCAGCGTGCGCGCCTGCTGGCATTGCGTGCCGCCCTGCCCGCGCGCCTCGATGCCGACGCGCGCATCGCCGCCGCGTTGTCCGAGTTGCTGGCGGGCCTGGCCGTGCGCTGCCTCGGCTTCTACTGGCCGATCCAGCAGGAGTTCGACGCGCGCGGCGCGGTCGCGCAATGGCTCGCGGCGGTGCCCGGGCGCCAGGCTGCGCTGCCGGCGGTAAGCCGGCCCGGCGCGCCGCTGGACTTCCACCGGTGGGACCCGGACACGCCGATGACCAAGGGCCACTACGGCATCCCGGTCCCCGACGGCACCGAAGCCGTGACGCCCGACGCGTTGCTCATTCCCTGTGTCGGCTTCAGCCCGGACAAGTTCCGCCTGGGTTACGGCGGCGGCTTCTACGACCGCACGCTGGCGGCGATGGCGCACCGGCCGGTGGCGATCGGCGTTGGCCATGAGGCATGCCGCATCGCGCTGCCCGCGCAGCCGCATGACGTGGCGATGGACTGGATCGTGACCGAGGCCGGGGCGTTCTAGCCCAAAAGGGTGACGGCAGCGCGCGGGCACAGCTTGAGCTCAGCCGGGCTGCACGAGCTCATCCACCAGCGCGCGCATGCAGCGCCAGTGCGAGCCTTCCCAGAACACCCGCCGGCACTGGTCGCAGGTGACGAAGCTGCGGTGGCGCTCGAGCACGCCGTCAGGCACGCGCCCGGCCGCCGCGGCCACATCCAGCGTGTGCAGCGGCACGTTGCAGTCCAGGCACAGCGAGAACGGCCGCGCGCTGCGCGCCAGGTCCAGCCGGGCGAAGATCTCGCGCACCTGCTGGCGCGGCTTGAGCGCGCGCACATAGCAGCCGTGCGTGATGCGGCGGCGCTTGAGCAGTTCGCGATCGCGCGTCAGCACCACGCGGCCTTCGTCAACCGCAATGCGCTCGATCTCGCTGTCTTCGAAGTGGTTGTCGTAGAGGGTGTCGAAGCCGGTCATGCGCAGCAGATGCGCCAGTCCGCCCAGATGCGCGTCGGCGACGAAATGCATCAGGCGCAGCGGGTGTTCGCGCACGCGCAGCAGCGGCGTGATGTCGAGGCGCTCGAACTTGGGATAGACCGAGACCCGGTCGCCGTCCAGCAGCTGGCGTTCGAAGACGGAGGACTCGCCGTTGACCAGGATCAGCTCGACTTCGGTATGGGGGACGCCCAGCGCCTCGATCATGTGCTTGACGGTCGCGGCGCGCGCGCACGCGCAGGGCAGGTCACGCCGGCGCTGGTCCGGCGCGAGGAAGTCGTTCAGTTCCTCGTAGAAGCGGAAGATGGCGGTGACCATGGGGTGAGTATGGCACCGATCCGGCATGGATTGCGCGCTGGCGCAGGCTCAGCCCGCATTCCCCAGCCGCAGCGCCGCCTCTACCGCTAGCTTCGCCCACGGCGTCATCGCCGCCGGCGACTCCAGAGCGGCGGGCGGCAGGCTGAGGTAGTGGCGCATGGTGACCTCGCGCTTCGCCGACTGGTAGCGGAAGGGCTCGCTGCCTGCGGCGTCGAACTTGCCGCGCGTGGCGTCATCCGCCTTCAGGTAGCAGGTGCCGCCCGACACCAGCGCGAACATCAGCCCGTCATAGAACAGGCCGTGCCCGCCAAACATCCGCCTGGCCGTCACCGGCCCGATGCGCGCCGCCAGCGGCCCCATCAGCTCGAGCAGGTGTTCAATGAAGGGATCGGGGCGGCGCGTGGCCATGGGCGAGGTCCCGGGCGCTTACAGCTTCAGCCGCTGCCAGATCGCCTTGGTCGCGCCGGCCGCGTTGAGCGTGTAGAAATGCAGCCCCGGCACGCCCGCGGCCAGCAGCCGCTCGCACAGCGCGGTGACCACGTCGAGACCGAAGGCGCGGATCGATTCGCGGTCGTCGCCGAAGCTCTCCAGCCGCTTGGCCACCCAGCGCGGCACTTCGGCGCCGCACATCTCGGAGAAGCGCATCAGCTGCGAGTAGTTGGTGATCGGCATGATGCCCGGCACGATCGGCACGTCCACGCCCTGCGCGCGCACGTCGTCGACAAAGCGGAAGTACGCATCGGCGTTGTAGAAGTACTGCGTGATCGCCGAGTCGGCACCGGCCTTGACCTTGCGCACGAAGTTGTCGAGGTCATGGCGCGGCGACTTCGCCTGCGGGTGGTACTCCGGGTACGCGGCGACTTCGATATTGAACCAGTCGCCGGTCTCGGCACGGATGAACTCCACCAGCTCGTTGGCATAGCGGAACTCGCCGATCTCGCCCATGCCCGACGGCATGTCGCCGCGCAGCGCGACGATATGGCGGATGCCGCCGTCGCGGTACTGCTGCAGGATCGCGCGGATGCTCTCGCGCGACGAGCCCACGCACGACAGGTGCGGCGCGGCCTCGATGCCTTCGCGCTGGATTTCCAGCACGGCGTCGAGCGTGCCCTGCTGCGTGGTGCCGCCGGCGCCGAACGTCACCGAGATGTACTTGGGCTTGAGCGGGGCCAGCTGCGCGCGCGTGTTGCGCAGCTTCTCCGTGCCCTCCGCCGTCTTGGGCGGGAAGAATTCAAAGCTGAAGTAGCGGTCTTGCATGATGGTGGCGCGCCGCGTTGCCGCGGCGCGCGAAATAAGGTCAGTCGTCGCGGTTGCCCAGCAGCAGGCTGGACAGCAGCCACGAGATCACGCTGTACAGGATGGAGCCCAGCAAGGCAGCCCAGAAGCCGCCGACCGTGAAGCCCGACAGCAGGTTGCCGACAAACAGGAACAGCAGCGCATTGATGACGAAGATAAACAGCCCCAGCGTCAGCAGCGTGACCGGCAGCGTCAGGATCACCAGGATCGGACGGATCAGCGTGTTGACCAGGCCCAGCACCAGCGCCGCCAGCATCGCCGAGCCGAAGCTCTTGATGTGGATCGACGGGATGATGTACGGCAGTACGAACAGCGCGACAGCGTTGATGACCCAGACGACCAGTAGTCTCATGACGGCTCCTTGAATGGCGTGGTTGCTCCCCCATCCCCTCTCCCGCACGCGGGAGAGGGGAGTTGCTGCCTTCCTGCGCGCATCAATAGCGGTAGTGATCCGCCTTGTACGGGCCTTCCTTCTTCACGCCGATATACGCGGCCTGCTGCTCGGTCAGCTCGGTCAGTTGCGCGTTCAGCTTGCGCAGCTGCAGGCGCGCCACCTTCTCGTCCAGGTGCTTGGGCAGCGTGTAGACGCCGACCGGGTACTTGCCGCTGTCGCGTTCCTGCCAGAGCTCGATCTGCGCGATGGTCTGGTTGGCGAACGAGCTGCTCATCACGTACGACGGGTGGCCGGTGGCGCAGCCCAGGTTCACCAGGCGGCCCTTGGCCAGGATGATCAGCTTCTTGCCGTCGGGGAACTTGACGTGGTCGACCTGCGGCTTGATCTCGTCCCACTCGTACTTCTCGATCGAGGCGATGTCGATCTCGTTGTCGAAGTGGCCGATATTGCAGACGATGGCCTGGTCCTTCATCTTCGCCATGTGCTCATGGGTGATGACGTGGTAGTTGCCGGTGCAGGTCACGAAGATATCGCCATGCTCGGCGGCGTAGTCCATGGTCACCACGCGGTAGCCTTCCATCGCGGCCTGCAGCGCGCAGATCGGGTCGATCTCGGTCACCCACACCTGCGCCGACAGCGCGCGCAGCGCCTGCGCGCTGCCCTTGCCCACGTCGCCGTAGCCGGCCACGATGGCGATCTTGCCGGCGATCATTACGTCGGTGGCGCGCTTGATGCCGTCCACCAGCGATTCGCGGCAGCCGTACAGGTTGTCGAACTTGCTCTTGGTGACCGAGTCATTGACGTTGATGGCCGGGAACTTCAGTTCGCCCTTCTGCGCCATCTGGTACAGGCGGTGCACGCCGGTGGTGGTTTCCTCGGTCACGCCGCGGATGGCTTCCAGGTTCCGGCTGTACCAGCTCGGGTCGCGGGCCAGCTTTTCCTTGATCGCGGCGAACAGGTAGGTCTCTTCCTCGCTGCCCGGGTTGGCGATCAGCGAAGCGTCCTTCTCGGCCTTGGCGCCGAGGTGCAGCAGCAGCGTGGCGTCGCCGCCGTCGTCGAGGATCATGTTGGGCGTGCCGCCGTCGGCCCAGTCGAAGATGCGGTGCGTGAAGTCCCAGTATTCCTTCAGCGATTCGCCCTTGAAGGCGAATACCGGCGTGCCGCCCGCGGCGATGGCGGCGGCGGCGTGGTCCTGCGTCGAGAAGATGTTGCACGAGGCCCAGCGCACGTCGGCGCCCAGCGCCTGGAGCGTCTCGATCAGCACGGCGGTCTGGATCGTCATGTGCAGCGAGCCCGCGATGCGCGCGCCCTTCAGCGGCTGGGCGGCGGCGAATTCGTCACGGATCGCCATCAGGCCGGGCATCTCGGTCTCGGCAATGGCGATTTCCTTGCGGCCCCAGCCGGCCAGGTTAATGTCGGCGACGAGGTAGTCTTGCTTCAGGTCGGTCACGGCGTTCATGTTTCACTCCCGGTGAAGAGTGGCACGCAGGTGACGAGATCGGGAAATCGGGCAGCGGCGGCATGGCAATGGCGCATGCGCAGCGGGCGGATAGGTCGACTCGCCTCCGTGCGAAACCACGGATCAGCGAGCGCCGTTGAAGACAGTCCGAGCCTGGCGGATGCATGGGGTAGCACTTTTTGCCTACCGCATCCGTTGCAACGCTCCTCGGAGTGGCGGTATTGTAGCGTGCCCGGCCGCCTTGCGCACCGGCCCTCCTTGATTTCCCCACAGATGATCCCAACGCCACCCCGCACCCTGACCATCGCCGGTTCCGATTCCGGCGGCGGCGCCGGCATCCAGGCCGACCTGAAGACTTTTTCCGCGCTGGGCTGCTTCGGCATGAGCGCGATCACCGCGATCACCGCGCAGAACACGCTGGGCGTGACCGGCGTGCATGCGATCCCCGCGGACATGGTGGCCGCGCAGATCGACGCGGTCGCCAGCGATCTCGGAGTGGACGCTGCCAAGACCGGAATGCTAGGTACCGCCGCCATTGTCGAGGCCGTGGCCGCGGCGGCGGACCGGCATGGCATCCGCAAGCTGGTGGTGGATCCGGTGATGATCTCGACCTCGGGCGCGACACTGTCCGACGACGCCACCACGCAGGCCATGGTGCGGCTGCTGTTCCCGCGCGCGCTGCTGGTCACGCCCAACCTGCCCGAAGCCTCCTACCTGCTTGGCCGCACGATCGCGCGCCGCGCCGACATGGAGCAGGCCGCCGCCGACCTGATCGCGATGGGCTGCCCGGCCGTGCTGCTCAAGGGCGGCCACCTGGAAGACGATGGCGCGGCAGGCATCGCCGGCGGGCTGGACGACCTGCTGATGCTCAAGAACGGCACCGTGCGTGTGTTCACGCATCCACGCGTCGATACCCGCAACCTGCACGGCACCGGCTGCACGCTGGCGGCGGCAATCGCCTCGCAGCTGGCGCGTGGCGATGCGCTCGAGGATGCGGCGGGCAAGGCGCTGGACTATGTGGCGCAGGCCATCGCGGCCGGTGCGGGACTGCGGCTGGGCAGCGGCAACGGCCCGCTGAACCACGCCTTCGCGCCGCGTGCGCTGGGTTGAGCGGCAGATGCAGAGGCTTGCCAATATCGATCTGCGCAGCGACCCCGACGCGGCCTTCTACCTCAAGCATGAGGTCGTCGACGTGACGTTCGCCACCGAGGCTGGCGAGCTGGTCAGCCGCGAAGGCCCCAACCGCTACCAGCCCGGCGACGCGCTGATCACCAGCGCCACCGGCGACCGCTGGTGCGTGTCCCGCGACCGCTTCGACCCCAAGTACGAAGCCATTCCGCCGCTGGCGCATGGCCAGGACGGCGCCTATCGCAACAAACCGATCCCGGTGCTGGCGCGCGAGATGCGCGAGGCCTTCAGCATCGAGCGCAGCGCCGGTGGCGACGTGCTGCACGGCAAGCCGGGCGACTGGCTGATGCAATACGCGCCCGGCGACTATGGCATCACCGAGCGCGCGAGGTTCGAAATGGTGTACCGGCCGCTGCAGGACTGAGCGGCCGGATTTTCAGGGGTGAATCAGTTGCCGCCGCTGGACAGCGGCACCAGCTTGAACGCGGCCCGCGCCACGCACACCACGTTGCCGGCGGCGTCCTTCACTTCCCCTTCGCAGAACGCGATGCGCGCGCCGCGACGCAGGCAGCGCGCTTCCAGCGTCAGCTCGCCACGCGCGGCGGCCAGGAAATGGGTCGACATGTCGATGGTGATCACGCCCGTTTCCGTGGGCGCATGCGAGCGCGCCGCGCCGCTCAGCGTGAAGTCCAGCGTCGCCATCAGCGTGCCGCCGTGCACGTCGCCGCGGCTGTTCACCAGCTGCGGGTGCGCCGGCAGCCGCGTGCGGCAGTAGCCCTCTTCGATCAGCTCCGGCTGCAGGCCGAAATAGCGCATCAGCGGCACGTCGATGCCGAAATAGGGCTTTTCAGGCGTGCCGGGGGCGGCGGGAATGATTTCGGGGAGCTGGGTCGACATGATGGGCGATGCTGCTGGGTGGATGGCGGGGAATGCTGCCCGACATCATAGCGGCGGGGTCCGGTCCGGTTCCCGCGGCTGGGCGAATGTCGCACAAATCTTGGCGATGCGGTGCACATCACCAAGTGCGGTCCGCTCCTCTCTCCCGCGAACGGGAGAGGAGCAAAACCACTGGCTCAGAGAGCCTGCCGCATCGCCACACGCTGCCGCAATCCGGCGGCACGCTGTGCCGCCAGCGCCTCCGACAGCAACGGGCAAAGCTCGCTGTCCTCCAGCCGCCGAAACCCCATCGAGGCATAGAACGGCGCATTCCAGGGCAAATGCGCAAACGTGGTCAGGTTCAGCGTTCGCAGGCCGCTCGTCCGCGCCCAGGCCTGCACGGCCCCGACCAGCGCACGCCCGATGCCGCGCCGGCCATGGTCCGGATGCACGTCCATTTCATCGAGATAGCCGCATGCGCCATTGCGGCTGGCCAGTGCAAAGCCGGCGACTTCGCCGCCATGCTCGGCCACCCACAACCGCCCTTCGCGCTGCGCGGCCACCAGCGCCGAGTCCGGCGTGCTGACCAGGCGCAGCAGCGCCGGCACGTCGCCCTCCGGAAACAGCGCCGCCGCCGCCAGCTCGATCCCGGGCAGGCGCGGCAGGTCATCCGCCTGCGCCAGGCGAATGCGCGGGGCGGCCACGGCGCGCTCAGCCGGCCGGGAACAGGCTGACCAGGTGTGCCACCGCGGCCGGCACGTCGTCGGCTTCGGTGACGGCGCGCACCACGGCGGCACTGCCGACACCCACGGCGAGCACTTCGCGCATATTCCCGGCATTGACGCCGCCGATACCGACCAGCGACGGGATCACCGGTTGCATCAGCTTTGCATACGCACGGAAGCGGCCCATGCCTTGCGGCTGCGTCGGCATCACCTTGGTCGTGGTCGGGAAGATCGCGCCCAGCGCCAGGTAGCTCGGGCGGATCGCCGCGACACGCAGCATCTCGGCGTAACCGTGCGTGGAAACGCCCAGCCGCAGCCCGGACGCGCGGAGCGCGTCGAGGTCGGCGTCGTCGAGGTCTTCCTGGCCGAGGTGGATGCCATAGATGCCGCTCTGCGCGCCGTTGGCGGCGTGGTAGTCGATCGCCGCCTGCCAGTGGTCGTTGATGAACAGGCGCGACGACGAGCCCTGCATGGCCCTGGCCGCGCGCGCGATCTCTGCGCGCACCGCGGCGGGATCGTCGGACTTGAAGCGCAGTTGCACCGTCGGCACGTTCAGCGGAGCCAGGCGCTCGATCCATTCTGCGCTCGGCACCACCACATACAGGCCCAGCGCGGGGCACGGCGCGAACGGCTCGGCGGCCTGCTCCGGCGCCACCAGCGCGGCATGGCGCACGCGCGGGAAACGCGCGAAATCCGATGGCCAGTCGGCCGAGCCCGGCGCCCAGGCGCGCGCCAGCGCCAACGCGTCATGCGCGGGGAAATGCAGCGACAGGCTCGCCAGCAACACCGCGACGAACGCGGCCGAATGCGGCTGGTCGCTGTCCGCGGCAACCGAGAACACCCAGGTGCCCATCGGCGAGCGCACCGTGTCGATCCACTGGCCGCCTTCGCGGTCGGTCTCGATCAGCGTGGCGCCGCTGGCTGCGACGCGTGCGATGACTTCTTCGGCGGCTTCGCCGTCGGACAGCAGCACATCGTGCGCGCCGGGCTGCGCGGGCGCGTCTTCCAGGCGCCACGCCTGCCACGGCTTGTCGTCGATGCCGAAGGTCTCGCCATAGTGCTCAAGCACTGCCGCGCGCAGCGGGCCGTCGCTGGGGGCGTGGACGGGGCGGCGGGTCATGCGCGCTGCTCCCGCTGCTCTGCCTCCGCATGCCAGAACGGCATGCCGACCACCGGCGTGCTGGCCTGCGCCACTTCGCGCTCGGGCATCGGCCCGGCCAGGTACGCGGTGCGGCCCGCCTCGACGGCCTGCGCGAACGCGCGCGCCATGTTGACCGGGTAGGCGGCCTGCGCCACCGCGGTGTTCAGCAGCACGCCGTCGTAGCCCCACTCCAGCACCTGCGCCGCATGCGACGGCAGGCCCAGGCCGGCATCGACGATCAGCGGCGTGTCCGGCAGGCGCTCGCGCAGCACGCGCATCGCATGGGGATTCACCGCGCCGCGGCCGGTGCCGATCGGCGCGGCCCATGGCATCAGCGCCTGGCAGCCGACGTCGAGCAGCCGGCGGCACAGCACCAGGTCCTCGGTGCAGTACGGCAGCACCTTGAAGCCTTCCTTGATCAGGGTCTCGGCCACCGCGGGCAGGTTGAGCGTGTCGGGCTGCAGCGTGTAGTCGTCGCCGATCAGCTCCAGCTTGATCCACGGCGTCTCGAACACCTCGCGCGCCATCATCGCGGTGGTGATGACCTCCTGCGCGGTGAAGCAGCCGGCGGTGTTGGGCAGCACCGGCACGTTCAGCGCCTTGAGCATCTGCCAGAACGCCTGGCCGCCCTCGCCATCGCCCACCGCGCCCTGGCGGCGCAGCGCGACGGTGATCATGGCCGGCGTGGACGCCTGCACGGCCGCTTCAAGCGTGGCCGGCGACGGATAGCGCGCGGTGCCCAGCAGCAGGCGCGAGCCGAACGACTCGCCATACAGCACGAACGGGTCGCGCAGGGTTTCGGAAGGTTCGAATGTCATGGGGTCAGCCTCCCGTCACGGGTTGCACGAGGTCGATGCGGTCGCCGGCCGCAAGGGGGGTGTTGGCATGCGCGGCGCGCGGCACGAACTGGCCGTTGACCGCCGCGGCAAAAGGAGGCGCGATCTTCGCCACGACCACCGCGTCCGCCAGCGTGGCGGATTCGGCAAGGGCGAGGGGTCGGCCGTTGAGCAGGATTTCCATGTCAGTCTTGCGTTAGTGCAGCAGCCCGGTGCGCGCGTGCAGCGCTGCGGCCGGCGCTTCCGTCACTGCCTCGATCATGCCGGGCCAGCGCAGCGCGGCAGGCACGGCGTGCGCGGCAGGGTCGCCCTTGAGCAACGCGCCCACCACCGCGCACGCGGCCTCGGTGACCGCCGGGGCGATCAGGAAGCCGTGGCGGTACAGGCCGTTGACGCGCACCACGCGTGCCTGCTGGTCGACGCGGATCGCCGGCAGGTGGTCGGGCCGCGTGGGGCGGCGCTGCACGTTCAGCTCCAGCACGCGCGCCTCGCCGAAAGCGGGGTGCAGCGAATGCGCCGCCGACAGCAGTTCCAGCGCGGAACGCACGCTCATCGGCGAATCGTCCTCGCTTTCCAGTTCGGTCGCGCCGATCACGTACAGGTCGTTGGGCTTGGGAGCAATATAGATCGGGTAGCGCGGATGCAGCAGCCGCACCGGCCGGTGCAGCTTCACGTCGGGCGCATGCACGCGCACCACTTCGCCACGCAGGCCGCGCAGGCCGGGCGCGGTGCCGCCGGGCTGCGCCGGCCATGCCGCGCGCGCGCCCAGGCCGCGGCAATCCAGCACCACGTCCGCGCGGATGCCCAGCGTGGGCAGCGTGTCGGCTTCCACCTCGCCGGCTTCCCAGACGCAATGCACGCCCTCGCTGACGGCGCACGACAGCAGCGCGCGCAGCGCGCCGCGGTTGTCGAGTTGGCCCTCTCCGGCCAGCAGCAGTCCTTGCGGGAAGCGGCCCGCCAGCGCCGGCTCGACTTCGCCCACGCCCTTGCCATCCAGCGCCCGCAGCCGCTGCGACACCAGCTCGGGCGGCGCCACCGCACGCACGCGGCTGGTGAACAACGACATCTCGCCGCGGTCGCGCGCATGCCAGACCACCAGCGTGCCGTCCTCCTGGAAGAAGACCGGCTCCGGCAGCTCGGCCAGCCACGCACGCCACAGGTCGACGCTGGCGATGCCGAGGTCGACGATGCGGCGCTCGGCGATGGCCGATTCCGCCAGCGGCGCCAGCATGGCCGCGGCAACATATGCGGCCGAACCCGCGCCGTCCGGCCCGGCGCGCTCCACCAGCGCCACGCGGGCACCGCTGCGCACCAGTTGCCAGGCAGCCAGGCGGCCGGCGAGTCCGGCCCCGAGGATGGCGACGTCAAACGACTGTACTGCTGTCATGAGGGATGTTGTGCCGGGGCAAAAGCATGCAGGCATGCCACCGCGCCGGCCTCCTTGTTGTCTGGGCCGCCGCGCGGGGCGCTGCGCGGCGGCGGAACACACGCGGGCATGGTTGCGACGCCATGCCCGTACTGCCGTTGCCTTACGAGTAGATCTTGCTGCCCTTCTTCAGGAACTCGATCGACTTTTCTTCCATGCCCTGCTGCGCTTCCTTGGGCAGCGACGCCGCGTAGTCGCGCACTTCCTGCGTGATCTTCATCGAGCAGAACTTCGGCCCGCACATCGAGCAGAAGTGGGCGATCTTGGCGCCTTCGGCCGGCAGCGTGGCGTCGTGGTACGAACGCGCGCGCTCCGGGTCCAAACCCAGGTTGAACTGGTCTTCCCAGCGGAACTCGAAGCGTGCCTTGGACAGCGCGTTGTCGCGCAGCTGCGCGCCCGGCCAGCCCTTGGCAAGATCCGCGGCGTGGGCAGCGATCTTGTAGGTGATGATGCCTTCGCGAACGTCTTCCTTGTCCGGCAGGCCCAGGTGCTCCTTCGGCGTGACGTAGCACAGCATGGCCGTGCCCATCCAGCCGATATTGGCCGCGCCGATGCCGCTGGTGATGTGGTCGTAGCCGGGGGCGATGTCGGTCACCAGCGGTCCCAGGGTGTAGAACGGCGCCTCGTAGCAATGCTTGAGTTCTTCGTCCATGTTGGCCTGGATGCGCTGCAGCGGCACGTGGCCCGGGCCTTCGATCATCACCTGCACGTCGTGCTTCCACGCCTTGGCGGTCAGCTCGCCGAGCGTGCGCAGTTCGCCGAACTGCGCATCGTCGTTCGAGTCGGCGATGCAGCCCGGACGCAGGCCGTCGCCGAGGCTGAACGACACGTCGTACGCCTTCATGATCTCGCAGATCTCGTCGAAGTGCGTGTACAGGAAGTTTTCCTTGTGGTGCGCCAGGCACCACTTGGCCATGATCGAACCGCCACGCGACACGATGCCGGTGACGCGGTCGGCCGTCAGCGGCACGTAGCGCAGCAGCACGCCGGCGTGGATGGTGAAGTAGTCGACGCCTTGCTCGGCCTGCTCGATCAGCGTGTCGCGGAACATCTCCCAGGTCAGGTCCTCGGCGATGCCGCCGGTCTTGTCCAGCGCCTGGTAGATCGGCACCGTGCCAATGGGCACCGGCGAGTTGCGCAGGATCCACTCACGGGTTTCGTGGATGTGCTTGCCCGTGGACAGGTCCATGATGGTGTCGGCGCCCCAGCGGATCGACCACACCATCTTTTCCACTTCCTCGGCCAGCGACGAGGTCACGGCGGAGTTGCCGAGGTTGCCGTTGATCTTGACGCGGAAATTGCGCCCGATCGCCATCGGCTCCAGCTCGGTGTGGTTGATGTTGGCGGGAATGATCGCGCGGCCCGAGGCGATCTCCTTGCGGACGAACTCCGGCGTCATGTCTTCCGGACGCAGCGGCAAGCCGGCGCCCAGCGCGTTGCCGGGGTGCTGGCGCAGCAGCGCCTTGTATTCAGGCTTGTCGTACAGTGCCTGCAGGTTCAGCGACTCGCGCAGTGCCACGTATTCCATTTCCGGCGTGATGATGCCGCGGCGCGCATAGTGCATCTGCGACACGTTGGCACCGGCCTTGGCGCGGCGCGGGTTGGTCAGCTGGGCAAAGCGCAGGTGGGCGGTGGCGGGGTCGTTGGCGCGGTCGCGGCCGTATTCCGACGACAGGCCGGGCAGCACTTCAGTGTCGCCGCGCTCTTCGATCCACTTGGCGCGCACCGGCGGCAGGCCGGCCTTCAGGTCGATATGCACGTCCGGGTCGCTGTACGGGCCCGAGGTGTCGTACACCGGGATCGGCGGATTGGGCATCTCGCCCTTCTCCGTGCGCGTGGACGTCTGCAGGATCGTGCGCAGCGGCACGCGGATATCCGGGCGGCTGCCGGTCAGGTAGGTCTTGCTGGATGCCGGGTAGGCGAATTTCTGGTCGAGGTCGCTCTCGAGCGATTCGAAGGAAGCAGCGGGGGCAGTACGGGCCATGGGTGTCGTCCTCTCTCTTGCGGGGTGGACGAAACCAGGAGCCCTGTGAGCGCCGCCTGGGCTTGTGGCCGGAGGGGCGAGTCCCGGAGGGACTAGAGGCTTGGTCTTGCTGAAACTTCCCACGCCGGTACTAACCGGATCGGGTTCGAAGGGACTCTCTCAGCCGCACGGCCCATCCGTACGGCACCCCTGTTTCATCCAACGGGGTGAATTTAAGCACAGAGCACCGGTGGGCGCCAGTGCCAGTTCCCTATGGTTTGTGGTGCCACACCTTTGCGCAGAGGTATCGAATCGCGCATGGTGCAGCGCAAAAATCGGCATGAAGCGGACAGGCGTGCACTCAAACGCCTGTCACGTGCCCTACCATGCAAGCAAACGGCAAGCATCGAACCGATCCAGGAGACCCTTATCATGACCGACGCCGCCACGCACCGCGTCTTCAACCAGGTGCCGGACCTTGCGCACTACAACCTCTTCGTCTGCGATCCTTTTGTCCGCGCTGCGCTGGAACGGCTTGGCGGTGGCTGGCATGCCGAGGCGCTGGGGCAGTTCGGCGCGCGGCTGGGAGAGCCGGAAGTGCAGCAATGGGCAGCGGATGCCAACCGCCATACGCCCGAGCTGCACACGCACAGCCGCACCGGCGAGCGCATCGATTTCGTGGAATTCCACCCGAGCTGGCATGCACTGCTGTCGCTGCTGCGCGGCCAGCAATTGCAGGCCCTGCCCTTCGCGCAGCCGCGCGCGGGCGCGTGGAACGCGCGCACCGCGGGCTACTTCCTGCAGGCGCAGGTGGAGTCCGGCTCGCTGTGCCCGACCACGATGACCCTCGCCAGCATCCCGGTGCTGCGCAAGGAAACCGCGCTGTTCGCCGAACTCGAACCGCGCTTGTACGCGAGCGAGCATGATGCGCGCGACCTGCCCTGGCGCGGCAAGACGGCGATCATGATCGGCATGGGCATGACGGAGAAACAGGGCGGCTCCGACGTGCGCGCCAACACCACGGTGGCGCGCGCCGTGCGTGGCGAAGGTCGTGGAGCGGAATACACACTGACCGGGCACAAGTGGTTCTTCTCGGCGCCGATGTGCGATGCGCACCTGGTGGTCGCGCGCATGGGCGCCGAAGACGGTCCGCTGTCGTGCTTCTTCGTGCCGCGCTTCCGCGACGACGGCAGCAAGAACCCGATCCAGATCCAGCGCCTGAAGGACAAGCTGGGCAACCGCTCCAACTCGAGCAGCGAAGTCGAATTCCGCGACGCCACCGGCATCCTGATCGGCGAGGAAGGACGCGGCATCCCCACCATCATCGAAATGGCGACCAATACGCGGCTCGACTGCGTGATCGGCAGCTCTGCGATCCTGCGCGCGGCCTTCGTGCAGGCGCTGCACCACACGCGCCACCGCAGCGCCTTCGGCCGCCTGCTCGCCGACCAGCCGCTGATGCGCAACGTGCTGGCTGACCTGGCGCTGGAATCCGAGGCGGCCACACTGCTGATGATGGAACTGGGCCACGCCTTCGAGCATGCCGAGGGCGACAACCCCGACCCGCTCGCGGCCGCATGGAAGCGCGTGGTCACGCCCGCGGCAAAGTTCTGGATCTGCAAGCGCGCCATCGAGGCCACCGGCGAGGCAATGGAGGTCTGGGGCGGCAACGGCTACGTGGAAGAAAGCCCGATGGCGCGGCTGTACCGCGAAGCGCCGGTCAACTCGATCTGGGAGGGCTCGGGCAACATCATGTGCCTGGACGTGCTGCGCGCGCTCCAGCGCAACCCCGACGACGGCGCGCGCCTGCTGCAGGACCTGCCGCGCCGCGCCGGCGGCCATCCCGCGGTGCGCGCGGAACTGGCCTCGCTGCAGGCGCTGCTGCGCGAGGCGCCGGAGCACCTGGAGGCCAACGCGCGCCGCTTTGCGCAGGGGCTGGTGCTGACCACGCAGGCAGCGCTGATGCTGGCGCATGCCGATGCGGAGGATGCGGAGCTGTTTGTCGCCAGCCGGCTCGGGCGCCAGCACGGGCGCGTGTTCGGCACGCTGGATGCGGAGGCCGGGTTGCTGAAGCGCGTGGCGTCGCGCGGTTTCGAAGGCTAGCCGCGCACGCACCCGGCGCTCGCGTCACGCCTCCATCGACTCCAGCACGCGCAGCATCACCCGCGGCGCGTAGCGGATCAGGTCATGCGCGCGTTCGCCGATCATGATCGCGGGCGCGTTGGTGTTGCCACCGACCAGCGTCGGCATCACCGAGGCATCGACCACGCGCAGTCCTTCCACGCCGCGCACGCGCAACTGCGGGTCGACCACCGCCATCGCGTCCATGCCCATGCGGCAGGTGCCCACGGGATGGTAGATGGTGTCGGCATGCGCGCGGATCATCTCGCGCACGTCGGCATCGTCGCTGCCATCGGCACGCAGGTGCGCGGAGTACAGTTCGCGCCCGCCGAAGCTGGCCAGCTGCGGCTGCGCGAAGATCCGGCGCACGATGCGCACGCCGGCCACCATGTCGTCGAGGTCGCGCACATCGCTGAGGTAGCGCGGATCGATCAGCGGCGCCTCGCGGATATCGGCCGATGCCAGGCGCACCTCGCCGCGGCTGCGCGGACGCAGCACGCACACATGGCAGGAATAGCCGTGGCCGAAGTTGAGCCGGCGCATGTGATTGTCGGCCATGCCAACGACGAAATGCAGCTGCAGGTCGGGCTCGGCCAGCTCTGGGCGGCTGCGGATAAAGCCACCGGCCTCGGCGAAGTTGCTCGACAGCATGCCGGTGCGTTCGCGCCGGTAGCGCAGGATTTCCGACAGCAGGGTCATGAATCCGCTGAACGACACGCCGAACAACTCGGGCGCCGCCACGCGCTTGTGCAGGATGACGTCGAGATGGTCCTGCAGGTTGGCGCCTACCCCGGGCAGGTCGTGGACCACGTCGATGCCAAGCTCGCGCAGCTGCGCCGCGGGACCCACGCCCGACACCAGCAGCAATTGCGGCGAGCCGAAGGTGCCGGCGCAGACGATCACGTCGCGTCGTGCGCGCAGGAGCTGCTGGCGGCCGTCGCGCGCGACCAGCACACCGCCCGCATGGCGGCCCTCGAAGACGATGCGCAGCGCCTGCGTGCCGGTCAGCACCTGCAGGCGCGCGCGCCCGCCGTTGCAGGCCTTGTCGCGCGTATTGCCGCCGTGCAGGTAGGCCCGCGCCGCGTTCCAGCGCTCGCCCGCATGCTGCGTGACCTGGTACCAGCCCACGCCTTCCTGCTCTTCGCCGTTGAAGTCGTCGTTGCGCAGGTAGCCCGCCTGCTGCGCCGCCTCGATAAAGCGCTCGGCGAAAGGATTGGGGGTGCGAAGGTCCGACACATGGAGCGGGCCATTGCCGCCATGCAGCGGGTCGTCTTCGCTGCCGGCCAGGCGTTCATTGCATTCCGCGCGGCGGAAATATGGCAGCACGTCGTCCCATGACCAGCCGTCGCAGCCGGCGGCGGCCCAGTCGTCGTAATCGGCGGGCCGTCCGCGCGTGTAGATCATCGCGTTGATCGACGAGGAGCCGCCCAGTCCGCGCCCGCGCGGCTGGTAGCCCCGGCGGCCGTTCAGTCCCGCCTGCGGCACGGTTTCGTAGGCATAGTTGCGTGCGCCGGCGCGCGGCAGCATGGCGGCGCACGCGGCGGGTGTGCGTACCAGCACATGGTGGTCGTGCTGGCCGGCCTCGAGCAGGGCAATGGTGTCGTCCCCGCTGTCGGCCAGCCGTCCGGCCAGCGCACAGCCCGCCGATCCCGCGCCGACGATGACGTAGTCGTAGGTGGTTTCCATCTGTCTCCCCGCGTGTCCGCAGGCGGCGAGAGTCAGCCGGGCCAGCGGATGGCAAGCCGTGAAATTCAGTGTAGGCGCTAGCCTGAGCAGGGGTGAAGGGTTGCGGAGTGCCGGCGTGGACGGTCCAGGCGGGTTGGTTGAAATGCCGATGGGGAAGACGTCTTACCTGGCCTCGGCCGGCATGCCGCTCTGCCGTGCGCGGGGATGGGCAGGTCTGGCGTGGTCCTGGGGCCGACGACCACCGCTGCCTCCCATGTGATGCGTGCGGCAGCCGGCGTACCTAACCGATGCGGGGGCATGACGCGACCGCTGCGCTACTGGCCTGCGGGTCAGGACACCAGCATCGGCCGCCCGAGCATGCGCGACAGCACGGCCTCGGGCGAGTGGGTGTGATCGGAGATCGCCTGCGGCTCGAGATAGATGGTCTGCTCCATCATCGCGCGCCCGCGCATGGCGGCGTGCAGCAACTGGTCGCTGAACACGATCCAGGTCGAACCGGGCGGAAAGTGGAACTCCTGTTGCGGCACGTCGCGCTGGTAGTCCAGATCGGCCTTGGCCAGGTCGTGCAGCTGCAGCATGCGGTGGTCGTATTCCGAGCGCTTGCGCTTGGTGATATGCAGCAGCTCCATCAGCGCCGCCTGTCCTGGCCACATGCCGTGCGTCTTCGGCACGAACTTCCGCGCAAAATCACCGAACGGCTCGCCCACGCGCCATACGCGCGGCGCGGCGGGGTCGATGTTGTGGAACACACGCAGCAGGCGCTTGCCCAGCATCGGGTTGGACGGGAATGAATCGACGTGCAGCCGGGTGTCGTCCTTGCGCCAGCTGACCGGGCGGCCGGCGATTTCGCTGGGACGCAGCGAGGTGCCGGCGCGGGTCATATGGGGGATGTATTCCGGGAACAGCGTGCGGATCAGCGACTCGCTGTTGTCGGCATAGCGGCGGATCAGCGTGTACAGGTCGGACAGGTCCTGCCGGGTGCCCTGGGCGCCGCGCACCGCGGTGTCGTTGGCGCGGAGGTTGATGTTCTTGGATTTGCCGTCGGAATAACGGGCATCCAGGAAGCGGTCCTCGCCGGGTTCGAAGTGGAATTTCAGGTTGGGGAAGTACAGTACTGCGCCTTGCTCCAGCTCGCGGCGAAGGGTGGCGCGTTCCTCGGGGGTGACCTGCGGGGCCCAGGAGGTGTAGGGCTGCGGGCGGATCAGGTCGAGGTTGCCTCCGGCCGCGGAGCGGGTCGACGCGGTGGCATTGGAAATGGCTGATGCTGCGGGCATGGCAGTCCTCTGGGGACGGGCCCCATAAAGGAAATTTGTGGTGGTTGGGATTTTACTACCTGGGTGTTTGGGTGGCGATTGGGGCGCAGGGGTAGGGGTTTTGCGTGGCGGGGTTCTGCTGGTGACATGCCGTCGGGTTTTGAAGCTGCTTTATCGCCGTTGGTGACATGCTGTCGGCCGTTGAACCGCCTGGTTCCGCCCTCCATTGTCCTTCATCGAAAGGCGGCGGGGCGACATCTATCCTGACATGGAGGGGAGCGACAAAAAGTAACCAAAAAGCGCGTCGCCTGAGCGGCTGGCTATCAAGTTGGCGGTGCGGGTGGTTCGGGCGGTGGTGATTTCCGTTCGATGTGGCTAGTGGTTCGAACCTGCTACGCCAGGTGAGTTTGGGATAGTGGCTGCGTCGACCCACTATTGAACGATCCCCATGCCGGGCGTAGGCCGCCTGCTGCCGGCGTCAACGCAGGAACGCCTGCGGCTGCGCTGCGCGCCGGCGGTATCCAGGATTTAGGGCTCGGGCACGGAGTGCGTCGCTGCGCTCGCACAGCGTTATCGCTTGCGATGCCGGACGTCAGCGCGGGCAGAATGTCGTGGCCGGTCCTGTCACGTTAGGGCCGGCGCGCAGCGCAGCCGTAGGCGTTCCTACCATGCCGCCAGCAGTAGGGGCCACCCACAGCTCTGGGCTCGTTCAAACATCGCGTCTATCCCCAGCCACGGTGGCGCACCACGGCGTCAGGCAGTCCTGCCCCGCAACGAAGCGGAGCCCCGTACGAAAGCCCCCGCCCACTACGATAAGAGTGGCCGCCCGCAGGGCCGTAAACGCGCTTTTTGGTTACTTTTTGCCGCTCGGGCAAAAAGTGATCCGCCCAGGAGGGCGGAACCAGGCGGTTCAACGGCCGACAGCATGTCATCAGCAGCGACAACGCAGCTTCAACAGCCGATAGCATGTCACCACCAGCCACCAGCGACCAACCACCAGAAAACAAAAACCCCACCAACCCTTGCGGGCCAGCGGGGCTTGCCGAAGTCAGAAGTGCCGGAGTCCAGGGCCTCTGAAGTACCGCTTACAGCCCAGCCGCAGCCCGCAGTGCAGCCGCCTTATCCGTAGCCTCCCACGAAAACTCAGGCTCTTCCCGACCAAAGTGCCCATAGGCAGCCGTCTTCTCATAGATAGGCCGCAGCAGATCCAGCATCTGCACAATCCCCTTCGGCCGCAGGTCAAAATGCTCCTGCACCAGCTCTGCAATCTTGGCATCCGGAATCTTGCCGGTGCCTTCGGTGTAGACCGTCACGTTGATCGGACGCGCCACGCCGATGGCATAGCTCACCTGCACCTGGCACTGCCGCGCCAGGCCCGAAGCCACCACGTTCTTGGCCACGTAGCGCGCCGCATACGCAGCCGAGCGATCGACCTTGGACGGATCCTTGCCCGAGAACGCACCGCCACCATGCGGCGAAGCGCCACCATAGGTATCGACGATGATCTTGCGCCCGGTCAGACCGCAGTCGCCCTGGGGGCCGCCGATCACGAAACGCCCGGTCGGGTTCACCAGATACTTGGTTTCCTTCAGCATCTCGGCCGGCAGCACCGGCTTGATGATCTCTTCGATCACCGCTTCACGGATCTGCGCCTGGGTGATATCCGGCGAATGCTGCGTCGACAGCACCACGGTATCCACGCTGTGCGGCTTGCCGTCGACATAACGCACCGTCACCTGCGACTTGGCGTCCGGACGCAGCCAGGGCAGGCGGCCGTCGCGGCGCAGCAGCGACTGGCGTTCAACCAGGCGGTGCGCGTAATAGATCGGGAACGGCATCAGCTCCGGCGTCTCGTCGCAGGCGTAGCCAAACATGAGGCCCTGGTCGCCGGCGCCCTGGTTCAGGTAGTCGTCCGAGGCGCGGTCCACGCCCTGAGCGATGTCCGGGGACTGCTTGTCATAGGCCACCAGCACGGCGCAGCCCTTGTAATCGATGCCGTATTCAGTGTTGTCGTAACCGATGCGCTTGATCGTGTCGCGCGCGATCTGGATGTAGTCGACGTTGGCGGTCGTGGTGATTTCCCCTGCCAGCACCACCAGGCCGGTGTTGCAAAGCGTCTCGGCAGCCACACGCGCGTACTTGTCCTGCGCCAGGATGGCGTCCAGAACGGCGTCGGAAATCTGGTCGGCGACCTTGTCGGGATGGCCTTCGGAAACGGATTCCGAAGTAAAAAGGAAGTCGTTTGCCACGAACTTATTCTCCAGGTTGGCTATTGCGTGCCACCCGGTCGGGTTCATGGCGGCGACGCTTTAGCGGTATTTAAAACGGCCCGGTTAAAGCCGCATCGCCCCGCAAGTTGTCAGTTAACTCGGCGATACACGCTATTATACGCGCCTGCCGGGCTCGTTGCAGCGCGCCAAAGGCGCCGACGCAACAGCCGACGCAACACGCTGCCGCCACGGCATGCCGTTTGCCCGGATTACGGCAAGCCGGCGCGGAACTGAATTCCACGCCGGAGAAAAATGCGCCTGTTTTGACCTGTTGCAGCCCGGACTGCAATCCACGCCCGATGACCTTTCTTTTCTGGCTGATCTCCCGTTTCCCCCTGCGCGCGCTGCAGGCCGCAGGCGGCGCGCTCGGACTGCTGGCAGCACGGCTGCCCGGCCGCTATGGCCAGCGCCTGAACGAAAATTTCCGCCTGGCATTCCCCGACGCCACGCAGGCGATGATCGATGAGGCCGCCCGCTCCGCCGGGCGCATGATGATCGAGATGCCCTATTTCTGGAGCCGCAAGGAGATCGGCGCGCGGCTGCATGGCTTCGACGACTACATGTGGCCCGAACTGGCAAAGCTGCAGGCCCGCGGCAAAGGTCTCATCATCCTGACGCCCCACCTGGGCTGCTTTGAAGTGCTGCCGCAGTCCCACGCGCTGGTGCGCCCGGTCACGGCGCTGTTCAAGCCGCCGCACCAGCCCTGGCTGCGCGACTGGATCGAAAAGATGCGCACCCGGCCCAACATGCACATGGCGCCGGCCACGCCGCGCGGCGTGCGCATGCTGGTCAAGGCGCTCAAGCGCGGCCAGGCGGTGGGCATCCTGCCGGACCAGGTACCCAGCGGCGGCGAGGGCAACTGGGCGCCGTTCTTCGGCAAACCGGCCTACACGATGGCGCTGGTGCACCGGCTGCAGCAGCTGACCGGCGCGCCGGTGGTTGCGGTCTTTGCGGAGCGGCTGCCGAAAGGCGCGGGCTATCGCGCCCACCTACATGTGCTCAACGAGGGCGGCATGCTGCCGGACGACCCCGCCGAAGCGGCCGCGGTGATCAACCAGGCCGTCGAGACCCTGGTGAGACAGTGCCCCACGCAGTACCTGTGGGGGTACAGCCGCTACAAGGGGCCTGCCGCCGCCCCCAGCCGCAGTACCGAGCCGACCACTGACCAATCGATTTCATGAGCCGCGTGTTCACCTGGCTCGGCATCGGCCTGCTGACGGTGCTGGGCAAACTGCCATATCCGTTCGTTGCCCGCTTCGGCGAAGGGCTGGGCAGCCTGCTCTACCTGATCCCCAGCGAACGCCGCCGCGTGGTGCAGGCCAACCTGCGCCTGTGCTTCCCGGACAAGACCGAGGCCGAGATCGACGAACTGTCGCGCCAGAGCTTCCGCACCGTGTTCCGCAGCTTTGCCGAGCGCGGCATCTTCTGGACCGGCAGCGAAGCGCAGATGCGCCGCTGGGTGCGGATCGACGACCAGGCCGACCTGGCATCGCTGGATGGCACGCCGCACATCCTGGTCACGCTGCATCTGTCGGGCGTCGAGGCCGGCGCGATCCGGCTGACCATCCACCTGCGCGAGCACGTGGGACGTTCCGGCGCCTCGCTGTACACGAAACAGAAGAACGACCTGTTCGATGGCTTCCTCAAGCACGCGCGCGGCCGCTTCGGCGCCAACATGATTTCGCGCAACGACAGCGCGCGCGACATCCTGCGCTGCCTGAAGAAGGGCGAAGCGCTGCAGCTGATCGCCGACATGGACTTCGGCGAACGCGATTCGGAATTCGTGGCGTTCTTCGGCGTGCAGGCGCTGACGCTGACCTCGGTGTCGCGGCTGGCGCGCCTGACCGGGGCCAAGGTGGTGCCGATCTACACCGAGATGCTGCCCGACTACCAGGGCTACGTGCTGCGCATCCTGCCTGCCTGGGACAACTACCCAGGCGAGAGCGTCACCGACGACACGCGCCGCATGAACGCCTTCTTCGAGGACTGCATTCGCCCGCGCGTGCCTGAGTATTACTGGGTGCACAAGCGCTTCAAGCATCGCCTGCCGGGCGAACCCGAGATCTATTGAGCCTCCGCCGACGGCGGCAGCAACTTGCGCGAGCCGCGGCTACAATCCCCACCATGAAACTCCAGTTCACCAAGATGCATGGGGCCGGCAACGACTTTGTCGTGCTTGACGGCATCCACCAGCAGATCGACCTGACTCCCGCGCAATGGCGCGCGCTCGCCAGCCGGCATTTCGGCGTGGGCGCCGACCAGATGCTGGTGGTCGAGAAACCGTCGCGCAGCGATGTCGACTTCCGCTACCGCATCTTCAATGCCGACGGCAGCGAGGTCGAGCACTGCGGCAACGGCGCGCGCTGCTTCGTGCGTTTTGTCAGCGACAAGGGCATGACCGACAAGCGCTCGGTGCGCGTGGAGGTGATGAAGGGCGTGATCACGCTGACGCTGCAGGACGACGGCCAGGTTACCGTCGACATGGGCGCGCCCGAGCTGGCACCGGCCCAGGTGCCGTTCCGTGCCGAAGGCCTGCCGACCCGGGCTGAAGGCGTGGATACAACCTACGGCCTGGAGGTCAACGGCCGCACCGCATGGATCTCGGCCGTGTCGATGGGCAACCCGCACGCGGTGCAGGTGGTCGAGGACGTCGAGAACTTCCCGGTGCTGCAGGACGGT
The DNA here is from genome assembly GCF_017815025.1 of Cupriavidus phytohabitans. Classification (NCBI taxonomy): domain Bacteria; kingdom Pseudomonadati; phylum Pseudomonadota; class Betaproteobacteria; order Burkholderiales; family Burkholderiaceae; genus Cupriavidus; species Cupriavidus phytohabitans. The sequence goes on along the minus strand of NZ_JAGIQB010000039.1, from coordinate 39,714 downwards.
CCGGTGATCGAGCAGCACGCCGCCTTCCCCAACCGCGTCAATGCAGGCTTCATGCAGGTGCAGGATCGCAATACCATCCGCCTGCGCGTATACGAGCGCGGCGCCGGCGAAACGCTGGCCTGCGGCACCGGCGCCTGCGCGGCGGTGGTCGCCGGCATCCGGCGCGGCCTGCTGGATTCGCCGGTCAGGGTGCATACCCACGGCGGCGACCTGACCATTGCCTGGGACGGCGGCGCCGAACCGGTGCGCATGACCGGTCCGGCGACCACGGTGTTCGAAGGCACCATTGACCTGGCGACCCTGCCGGCCTGACCATAGGGCCAGCGCGCCCCACGACGCAGCCCGCATCCGTTCCGGCCCAGGCGGGGCGCCCACTCCCTGATCTTGCAGGTCATACCGATGGAGCGCCCATGCCGCTGGACGATTTCCGCATCACGACGGGCAAGCGATTCCGCCTTGCCGACTTCCCCCCCGGCAGCAAGCCGCTGTCGCGCGGCAACAAGGCCGAGGACCTGGCTCTCATCGCCGAGTTGAGCGAGGGGCTGGACGCACAACAGGACATCTTCTACGCCGGGCACCGCCGCAAGCTGCTGGTCGTGCTGCAGGGCATGGATACCAGCGGCAAGGACGGCACGGTGCGCGGGGTGTTCCGCAGCTTCGATCCGCTCGGCATCCGCGTGGTCGGCTTCAAGGCGCCCACTGCCGATGAACTGGCGCACGACTACCTGTGGCGCATTCACCGGCAGGTGCCCAAGGCCGGCGAGATCGTGGTATTCAACCGCAGCCACTATGAAGACGTCCTGATCACCCGCGTGCACGGCTGGATCGACAATGCCGAAGCCGAACGCCGTTTCCGCCAGATCCGCGACTTCGAGGCAATGCTGACCGAGACCGGCACCACCATCGTCAAATGCTTCCTGCATATTTCGCGCGACGAGCAGAAGGCGCGGCTGGAGGCGCGGCTGGCAGACCCGGAAAAGCACTGGAAATTCGACACCACCGACCTCGCCGAGCGCAAGCACTGGAAGGCCTACATGGATGCGTACGAGGCCGCGATCATGGCGACCAGCACGCCGGAATGCCCGTGGTACGTGGTGCCGGCCGATTCCAAGACGCACCGCAATCTGATGGTGGCGGAGATCCTGACGCGGGTGTTCGAGGACCTGAAGCCCGCCTACCCGCCGCCCAAGCCCGAACTGGCGAAGGTCAGGGTCGAGTAGCGCGCTGGCAGACGGCTGGCCGCCCGCTCAGCCGCCGTTGCCGCGATGCACGTCGTGCGTGACGAACGGGTGCTCGCGGGTGGGCATCGCCAGCCATTGCGGATGGCGCAGCGTCTGGCGGATATCGTCCAGGCCGCTGGTCCAGTGCTCGTTCATGGTCAGCAGGCCGAACTGGTAGTCCTTGGCCATGTTTTCAAACGATTTGTCGCGGTAGATCAGCTGGATCACGTTACGGCGCGCGTCGCAGGCCTGTTCGGCGGCGCGCCGGTACCACTCGCTGTTGCGCTTTGACTGCGGCACCAGCGCCATCACCTCGTTGAGCATGCGGCGCATGTTCTGCTGCTCGCGCATGTAGTCCGTAATGGCGCGGGTGCGGCTGGAATAGCGGATCTCCTTCTCGCGCTCGGCGACGTCGACCAGGTCGTGCGGCAGCTTGCCGCGCGCGCTCCACAGGTCAACCTGGAAGATCAGCGCGTCGCGCCGCGGCTGCGCGGTCAGCACCTCGGCCAGCGGGGTGTTGGACACCAGGCCGCCATCCCAGTAGTACTCGCCGTCGATCTCCACCGCCGGAAAGCCCGGCGGCAGCGCGCCCGAGGCCATGAAATGCTCGGGGCAGAGCTTGTCGCGGGTGTTGTCGAAATAGGCGAAATTGCCCGTGCGCACATTGACCGCGCCCACCGACACCCGCATCAGGTCGGGGCGATGGTTGATCAGGTCGAAGTCGGCGAAGCGCTCCAGCGTCGCCTTCAGCGGTGAAGTGTCGTAGAAACTGGCGCGGGCGGGATCGGCATAGCGCATCACCAGCTCCGGCCAGCTGCGCGGCTGGAAGAAGCCGCGCTGGCCTTCGACCATGGCGCGCGTGGCATGCAGGCCGTCGAACCAGACGCGCAGCGGCTCGGGCCAGCTCTCGGCGCTATCGGTCAGCCAGTTGGGCGACAGGCTGGGCAGCCACGGCTGCGCGCAGATGTGTTCCCAGAACGCGCGCAACTGTTCGATGCGGCGCTCGGGCGGATTGCCGGCAATCACCGCGGCATTGAGCGCGCCGATGGAAATGCCCGCGACCCAGTTCGGGTAGATCCCGCCTTCGGCCAGGCCCTGGTATACGCCGGCCTGGTAGGCGCCAAGCGCACCGCCGCCCTGCAGCACCAGCGCGCGCACGGCATACGCTTCATGCGCGGGCCGGTCGGGCGCCTTGGCGTCCTGGCGCACAGGCTTGCGCGGGCGCACCTGCGCGCCGCGCTCGGCCAGCGAATCGCCGTTGCCGTTGGCCTTATTTGTTCCCCTTTGCGTTTCCTTCGCTGCCGTCGATGCGGGCTGCCGCCCTGCCCGTTCCTGCCGCTCTTTCGCCGCCACGCCACCGCCCCCCGCCGATTGGATAGTCCGCCTGCCCTGGATCGTTGCCGCGCCCGGCGCATGCGCGCGCGGGCGCAAGGCGCCGTCAGACGCCGTAACGCTGCCGGTACGCCGACACGGCCTCGCGCGAAGCCGCCAGCGACTGGTCCTGCGACGCGTCGAGGTAGGCCAGCAGGTCCTTCAGGCTGGCGATAGCAATCACGGGGATGCCGAATTCGCGCTGCACGTCCTGCACGGCCGAATGCGTGCCGACGTGGTCGGCGGTGCCGCTCTTTTCCATGCGGTCCAGCGCGATCAGCACGGCTGCCGGCTCGGCGCCGGCGGCGCGGATCAGGTTGACCGATTCACGCACCGAGGTGCCGGCGGAAATGACGTCGTCGACGATGACGACCTTGCCCTGCAGCCTGGCGCCGACCAGCGTGCCGCCTTCGCCATGGTCCTTGGCTTCCTTGCGGTTGTAGGCGAAGCCGACGTCACGTCCCATGCCGGCCAGTGCCACTGCCGTGGCAGAAGCCAGCGTGATGCCCTTGTAGGCCGGCCCGAACAGCACGTCGAACTGCACGCCCGAGGCCAGCAGGGTTTTGGCATAGAATTGCGCCACCTCGCCGAGCATCGCGCCCTGGTTGAACAGGCCCGCGTTGAAGAAATACGGCGACTTGCGGCCCGCCTTGGTGACGAATTCGCCGAACGACAGGACGCCGGCATCGAGCGCAAAGCGGATAAAGGTCTGGCTCAGGTCGGTGCCCTGCATGTGCTGGGGCACTGCGGCCGGCGTGTTCTGCTGCGTCATCATTTCTCTCTGAATTCAAAATTTCCCCGAATGTTACGGATTATCAGCGCCAACCTCAACGGCATCCGCTCCGCGTCCAAGAAGGGCTTTTTCGACTGGATGGGCAAGCAGGACGCAGACATGGTCTGCGTGCAGGAACTGAAGGCACAGGCCGCGGACATGACCGAAGCGTTCCTGGCGCCACATGGCTACCATGGCTTCTTCCACTTCGCGGAGAAGAAAGGCTACAGCGGCGTGGGCCTGTACACGCGACACAAGCCTGAGCGGGTCATCACCGGCTTCGGCAACGCGGAGTTCGACGGCGAAGGCCGCTATGTGGAAGTGCAGTACCCGCACCTGGCCGTGATCTCGGTGTACGTGCCCTCCGGTTCCAGCGGTGAGGAACGCCAGCTGGCCAAGTTCCGCTTCATGGAGGCCTTCCTGCCCCACCTGCTGCAGCTGAAGGCCAGCGGGCGCGAGATCGTGCTGTGCGGCGACGTCAACATCGCGCACAAGGAAATCGACATCAAGAACTGGAAGGGCAACCTGAAGAACTCCGGCTTCCTGCCGGAAGAACGCGCCTGGATCGGCGAGCTGTTCGAGGTCCATGGCTACGTCGATGTGTTCCGCAAGCTCGACCCGCGCCCGGACCAGTACACGTGGTGGAGCAACCGCGGCCAGGCCTATGCCAAGAACGTAGGGTGGCGTATCGATTACCACCTGGCAACGCCGAAGATCGCCGACACGGCACAGCTGTGCTCGATCTACAAGGATGAGAAGTTCAGCGACCATGCGCCGCTGTCGATCGATTACGACTATCCGCTCTGAGCCGTGGTAGTCAGACCACCCGGACTTCTTCGAGCAGTTCCGGGTGGCGATCGAGCAATTTCAGCAGCTTGACCATCGCCAGCGGGGGCCGCGAACCGTGCCAAACCGCAAGAATCCAATCGGTACAAACCCCTGCGACCGACCCCCATCCCCGCTACAATGCAGGTTCGCCCCTGCGCCCGGCAGGAGACGTTTCGCATTCCCCCGCATTTCATAGAGCGAGTCCGCCATGGTTTTCAAAGTGTTCGTCGATGGTCAGGAAGGCACGACCGGTCTCCGGCTGCTTGACTATCTTTCCGGTCGTTCCGACGTAGAACTGCTGCGTATTGCCGATGACAAGCGCAAGGATCCGGCCGAGCGAGCACGCTTCCTGAACGCCGCCGACGTCGCCTTCCTGTGCCTGCCCGACGTGGCCTCGCGCGAGGCGGTGTCGCTGGTGACCAACCCGGACACCTGCGTGATCGACGCCAGCACGGCGTTCCGCACTGCCGACAACTGGGCCTATGGCCTGCCGGAACTGGTGCGCGGCCAGCGCGAGAAGATCCGTGCGAGCAAGCGCATCGCCGTGCCGGGCTGCCACGCCAGCGCCTTCGTGCTGGCGGTGCGTCCGCTGGTGGATGCCGGCGTGCTGCCGCGCGACTACCCCGTGTCGGCGTTCTCGCTGACCGGCTACAGCGGCGGCGGCAAGAAGATGATTGCCGACTTCGAGGCCGGCGGTAACCCGAAGCTGAACAGCCCGCGTCCGTACGCGCTGGGGCTGCAGCACAAGCACCTGCCCGAGATGCGCGTGCAGGGCGGCCTGTCGTCGGACCCGATCTTCAACCCGATCGTCGGCAACTTCCTGAAGGGCCTGGCGGTGACTGTGCCGGTGTTCGCGGATCGGCTGGCGCGCAGGGTGAGCCCGGAGCAGATCGTCGACATCTACCGCAAGCACTATGAAGGCGAGCAGTTCGTGCGCGTGATGTCGTACAACAGCGACGACAACCTCGACGACGGGTTCTTCGACGTGCAGGCCAACAACGACACCAACCGGGTCGACCTGTTCGTGTTCGGCACGCCCGAGCGCCTGAACCTGGTCGCGCGCCTGGACAACCTGGGCAAGGGCGCGGCCGGCGCGGCGGTGCAATGCATGAACGTGCATGTCGGCGCCGACGAAGCCACCGGGCTGCAGGCCTGACAGCGCTGCTTCCTGGACACAAGAAAGCCGGCACTGCCGGCTTTTTTGTTGGACACCGGAAACCGGCGCGGCTTATACGCGCTGCAGCGCCCGCAACGCATCCACCAGTCCCGCTCCCTGGAATGCGCGCTCGCGCCCGAGGTCCATGGCCGCGTCGCACAGGATGGCCTTGACGGTCTCAGGCTGGCCCATCAGCTCATTGTTGCGCGACAGCAGCAGCGCGGCCACGCCGGACACATGCGGCGCGGCCATGCTGGTGCCATCCATCGACGCCAGCGTGCCGCCGGGCACGGTGGAGGTGATCTTCTCCCCGGGCGCCACCAGGTCGGGCTTGATGCGGCCATCGCCGGTGGGGCCGTGGCTGGAAAAATAAGAGATGCCATACCGGTAGGGATCGGTACGATGGGTCGCTCCCACCGTGATCACGGCGCGCGCATTGCCAGGATCGGTGATGGTCTGGCCGCGAAAGCCCGCTCCCATGTGCGCGGCCGCGTATTGCTCGTCATAGCCGTAGTTGCCAGCCGCCGCCACCACGATCACGCCGTTGGCCACCAGCCGGTCGCACTCGACGCACACCGGCGTGCTGCCGCAGGCGTAGTTGCGCACGTCGTGGTGCAGCGCCACGCTGAGGTTGACGCCGTGCACCTATTGCCGGTCGCGGCTCTGGTTGAGCCAGCGCACGTATTGCAGCGCGCCCAGGATGCCGAACTCGTCGCCCCTGCCCTGCGCATCGAAGATGCGCAGGTCCAGCAACTCGATGCACGGGCAGATGCCGCTGACATCGCCGCTTTCGGCAAGCTCGGGCGGCAGCGGCATGGGCTCCGGCCGCGCCAGGTAGGCTGACGACGGCCAGCCGGCGCCGATGATGCCGGCCACATGCGTGCCGTGGCTGCCGCCCGGCGGCACGTACTGCGCCGGGTCTTCCTGGCTGATCTCCAGCAGCGGCTCGATCACGGACCAGTCGATGATGCGGCCGTTGGCGAGATCGTCGGCGATCGTTGCGATGCGCGCCCTGAGCTCGGCCTCGCCGGGGCCGCGCTTGCCCTTGGGCATGGGCGGCAGGCGGCCGCTGGTGATGGCCGACAGGCGGGTGAAGTCCAGCGTCCTGACCACGCGCGACAGGCGCGGCGCGATCAGGCCGTCGCGAACCGGCAGCGCTCCCTCCAGCCTGGCGGGATCGAAGAACGCCGGATGGCGCGCATCGATGCCGGAATCGATCACCGCCCAGCGCACGCCCTGACCGCCGGTATCGAACACGCGGATGGCCGCATCCGCCTTCACGGTCTTGCGCGAGGCAAACACGGCGTGCTCGGCCGGCCGGTTGACGGAAATGCGCCATAGCGGCGCCACCGCCGCCACCTTCGCCGCATCCGCTGCACCGGCCGATCCTGCCGCCCGCGCCGCCTCGGCACCCTGCGGCGCCGCATGGTCGTCCTGCAGGCAGGCCCACAGCGTTTCAAGCACCTGCCGGCTCGCCTGCCGGATGCGCCGGGTCAGGCCGCCGGGTGGGAAGCTGTCGTCGTCCAGCCCGAGCAACGTCAGGGCAACATACTGCGCGGCGACATTGACCAGCCGTCCCAGCGCCTGGCCGGCCGGTGCCGCGATGCCGCCGAAGCGCGTCCGGGAAGCGGTGTAGCCGATGTCCATGAACCTCGCAATGGCTGTCTCGCTCGACACATGGGCCAGCACCGACTCGCCCAGCCAGCGCACGAAGGCGTCGCCCGTGAGGCTGCGCTCGAGCGCGTGGCGCGCGGCGCTTGACCAGCTGACGCCGGCCATCGGCAGCCGTACCTCCCGGTGCCACCATGCAGTCAGCGGCAGCAGCCTGAGCATGTCGAAGAAATCGATCTGCGCGAGCAGGTGCGATTCATTGGCCGCCAGGAAGCGCTGGCCGGCCGCCGCCGATGCCGGCTCGGCCAGCGCCGGCAGGCGCCGCAGGACCGCCGTGCGCAGGGCGGCAATGCCCGCGGCGTGGTGCGGGGTCAGCAACAGCCCGCGCGGCACCTCGAACGATTCTCCCGACGCATACAGCAGCCAGACTTCGGAGCTGACCGGCAGGTCGCTGGTAAAGCGGCCGGGCTCGGCCTCGCAGCCCGCGAAGATCAGCATATAGGCGGCCCGTTGCTCCGACGGGCTCATGCGGTTCAGGCTCATGCGGGTTCCCCTGCGGTTGTCGCATTGTCCTTCGATCCGGTGGCGGGGCCACCCTGATTGCCGGCGCCATGCGACAGGAAACAGCGCCTAGCGCTTCAGCGGCTTGCTTCTGTCTTCGTCGCCCGCGTCGACGGGCGCATCGCCCAGTCCCGCCATATTGGCGCGGTACGGCGGCAACCTGTCGACCGGCGTATTGATCGCGCGTGCGTAGAGCGGCAGCACCTCGGGCATGTGCTTTTCCAGGTCGGCAATGCGGCTGCGCCCGGACGGGTGCGTCGACAGGAATTCAGTGCCCGACTGCGACACCTTGCCCATCTTCTGCCACAGCGTCACCGCGGCGCGCGGATCGAAGCCGGCGCGCGCGGCGACATCCATGCCGATCAGGTCGGCCTCGGTCTCGTCGGCCCGCGAGAAGCGCAGCGTCAGCAGGTGCGCGCCGGTGCCGAGCGCCATGTTGCCCAGGTTGCCGAAGCCGAACAGCTGCGAAATCACATTGGCGCCCAGGTTGGTGATCTCGGACTTGGCGGCGCGTTCGCGCGCATGCTCTTGCAGCGCATGCGCGATCTCGTGACCCATCACCATCGCGACCTCGTCGTCGGTCAGCTTGAGCTGGTCGAGCAAGCCCGTGTAGATGGCGATCTTGCCGCCCGGCATGCAGAACGCATTGACCTGCTTCGAGCCGATCAGGTTGATCTCCCACGGCCAGTTGCGCGCGCGCTCGTTCCAGCGCACGGTCTGCGGCAGCAGCCGCTTGCCGATCGCGCGCAGCCGCCTGAGCTGCGGGTTGTCGTCGCCTGCCAGCGCGCGCTTGGCGATGGCTTCCTGCTTGAGCTGCTCGTACTCCTGCGCGGCCTGCTGTTCGATCGCCTCGGCCGGCACGATGTTGCGCACCGCCGAGCCGCCGCGCTGGATGTTGATGCCGCCGGGCTCGCTGCCCTGCCCCTGCCCCTGCGCATGGGCAGGCATGCCCGGCGCGGCCAGCAACGCCGCCGCCAGCGCGAGCGCGCGGGCAAGCCGGACACGAATCGGATGCTGGAGACGTTGCTGGGGGCGGAGCATTTGCGGTTCCTCGGGCGCAGTAGATGGATCTTGGCCGCGGGCCGGAGCGATCCGCGGCAACGCTGCCGCAGCACAAGTGGCGGGGCGGCAAACGGGTGATGCAATAATACACGGCGCCCGCGCAGCCGCGCGGCGCTCCATCCCCCGCGCATCCATGACTTTCCAGGCCTATCTCGATATCTTCCGCAACCGTCGCATCGGCGCCATGCTGACCCTGGGCTTTGCCTCCGGGCTGCCGCTGGCGCTGACCTCCGGCACGCTGCAGGCCTGGATGACGGTCGAGGGCCTGGATATCAAGACCATCGGCTTTTTCTCGCTGGTGGGCCAGGCCTATATCTTCAAGTTCTTGTGGGCACCGCTGATGGACCGCTACACGCCGCCGCTGCTGGGCCGGCGCCGCGGCTGGCTGCTGGTGACGCAGCTGGGGCTGGTGGCGGGCATCGCCGCGATGGCGTTCTGCCCGCCGCGCGAGGCGCTGTGGACGCTGGCGGCGCTGGCCACGCTGGTGGCCTTCCTGTCGGCCTCGCAGGACATTGTCTTCGACGCCTACAGCACCGACGTGCTGCGCCCGCCCGAGCGCGGTGCCGGCGCGGCGGTCAAGGTGCTGGGCTACCGGCTGGCGATGCTGGTTTCCGGCGGCCTGGCGCTGTGGCTGGCCGACCGCGTGCTCGGCTGGCAGCAGACCTACCTGCTGATGGCGGCGCTGATGGGCGTGGGCATCCTGACCCTGCTGTGGGCGCCCGAGCCCGACATGCCCGCGCGCGCGCCGCGCTCGCTGGAAGAGGCCGTGGTCGGCCCGCTGCGCGATTTCTTCGCGCGGCCCGGCGCATGGTGGCTGCTGCTGTTGATCGTGCTGTACAAGCTGGGCGACGCCTTTGCCGGCAGCCTGTCGACCACCTTCCTGATCCGCGGCGTGGGCTTCTCGGCCGGCGAGGTCGGCATCGTCAACAAGACGCTGGGGCTGGCCGCCACCATCATCGGCGCGCTGTTCGGCGGCACGCTGATGGTGCGGCTGGGGCTGTACCGTTCGCTGATGGTGTTCGGCGTGCTGCAGGCGGTATCGAACCTGGGCTACTGGATCCTCGCCGTGACGCCCGCTCACCTGTGGACCATGGGCGCCACCATCGCGGTGGAAAACCTGTGCGGCGGCATGGGCACCGCGGCCTTCGTGGCGCTGCTGATGACGCTGTGCAACCGCTCGTTCTCGGCCACGCAGTACGCGCTGCTGTCGGCGCTGGCGTCGGTGGGCCGGGTCTACGTGGGGCCGACCTCGGGCTATATGGTCGAAGCCTGGGGCTGGGCACCGTTCTACCTCGGCACCGTGGTGGTGGCGCTGCCCGGCGTGATGCTGCTCTGGGTGATGCGCAACACCGTGCACCGATACGAAGCCCAGGCGCGCGAAGCGATCGCCTGAGCCCCGCCTGCGCTTATTCCTTGTAGTAGACGATCTGGTGCGAGCTGGCCAGCAGCCGTCCATCCGGGCTCCACAGCTGCGCGCGCTGGTCGAAATACCCCTGCCGGAACACCTGCGCCTGCGCGCTGGCCAGCACGTGGCGGTCGCCCAGCGCCGCCAGCGTAGGTGCATCGGCGTGGAAGTACGTCGTCATCGACACCGTGCCGGCCGGCACGAAGCCGGCGCGCTTGAGGAAGATGCGCGGGTAGAAGCTGTCCGCCCATGAAGCCACCGCGGCAAAGTCCGGCGTGCGCGCCGGCGCGTCGCGCAGCCAGAACTGGGTCAGGCTGTCGGGGTGCTCGGTGCCGGCCTCGGCGGTCGGCTTGGCGCCGCGCACCGGGCGCATGTCATAGGACTTGAGCCAGCGCACCGGCGCGAAGCCGCCCATCGCCGGCAGCGTGTCGGCACCCGGCACCTCGGGCATCACCGCCTCGCCGCAGGCCCAGGTCTCGCGCCGCACCGCGAACACGGCGGTGGCGGTGGTGGCCACGGCATCGCCCTGGCGCAGCGTCAGGTTCCAGTGCTGGGTCGAGCGGTTGGTCCGCACCGGCAGTGCCTCGATCTCGAACGGGCCTTCGGCGATCGGGCCGGCAAAGTTGACCGACAGCGCGATCGGGTCGCCCAGCCGTTGGGGGTGCAGCAGTGCCGCCTGCAGCAACGTGGCGGCGGTGATGCCGCCGAACGGGCCGATCATGTTCCAGTAGGCCGGCGTGGTGCGGCCCAGGAAACGATGTTCGCCGGCGGCCTCCAGGGCGATGGCATCGTCGAACGCATGCAGCGCGACGGGAGCGGGGGCGGACAGTGCAGCAGCGGTAGCAGTCATGGCGAGGGCGCGAATAGAACGGTCGTTCGATAGCTGCCTACACTAACCGTAGTCAGGAATTCGGTCAACCGGTCCCGCATGAAAACGGCCCAGGGTGGTACATCAGCCTTGTGCCCGGCGCCGCCACGGCAGGCTCCAGCCGAGCTGGTTGGCGACCACGCCCAGCAGCACCAGCAGCATGCCCGCGACCTGCAGCGGCCCGAGCACGACGCCGAACACCATCACGTCGATGACGATCGCCACCAGCGGATAGACAAACGACAGCGTGGCGATCGACACCACGCTCAGGCGCTGGAAGGCGCCATAAAGCAGGGTGTACATGACGCCGGTATGGACCAGCCCCAGCGCCAGCAGCGCGGCCCAGGTGCCGCTGTGATAGCTGCCGGCCGCGGGATGCGCCAGCGGTGCCAGCATCACCACACCAAGCACCATCTGCAAGCCGGCGATCTGCCCGGGCGGAATCGCCTGCAGCCGGCGCGTGGCCATGGTCGTGACCGCATACAGCAGTGCCGCCAGCAGCGCCAGGCCGATCCCGGCCAGCATCGCGGCGCCGGTGGCGCCGTGCTCAAGCCCGGTGATCAGCATCACGCCGGCAAAGGCCAGAACCAGCCACGGCAGCCTGGCGAACGGAAGCGGCTCGCGCTGCATCGCAGACGTCAGCAGCAGCAGGAAAAACGGCTGGGTATGGTAGACCACCGTGGCAATGGCAATGCCGCTGTAGGCATAGGCCGAGAACAGCGCCAGCCAGTTGAGCACCAGCGTGACCCCGCCCAGCGCCAGCCAGCCCAGCTGCGCGCGGCTCATGCGCACCCAGCCACGCTGCAGCGTCAGCGTGCCCAACAGCGCGGCGCCGCCAAAGATGCAGCGGAAGAACACGACGTCCAGCGGCGGCTGCCCGCTGGTGACGACAAACCAGCCGATGGTGCCTGACAGCACCATGGCCGCGACCATGCGCCAGACGCCGCCGGGCAGGGATTGGGGGGAAGGCATGGGCACTCCGGAGATGCAATGGCGGCATTGTTCCACCTTGCCATCCACTCAACAATCCTGCTTAAGCTCAATTAGTATTTGAGTTGCAATCAAAGACCGGAGACGCTGCATGTCGGATACACCACTCAACGCGATGGCCGTCTTCGCCCGCGTGGTCGAATGCGGCAGCTTCTCCGCCGCGGCGCAGGATCTCGGCATGACGCCGTCGGGCGTCAGCCGGCACGTGTCGCGGCTGGAAGCGACGCTCGGCGCCAGCCTGCTGCAGCGGACCACGCGCGCCTTCGCACTCACGGAGCTGGGCCAGTCGGTCTACGCCGCCTGCGCGCGCATGACCGCCGCCGCGCGCGAGGTCACGGCGCTGGCCGGCGAGCACGGCGGCACGCCCCATGGCGTGCTGCGCGTCAGCGCGCCGGTCTCGTTCGGGCAGGCCTGGCTGGCGCCTCGCCTGCCGGCGCTGCTTGAAAAATACCCCGGACTGGACCTGCAGCTGACCCTTGCCGACCGCATGGTCGACCTGGTCGAGGAAGGCCTGGACGTCGCCGTGCGCATCGTGCGCGAACTTGCGCCAGGCCTGGCGGCGCGTCCGTTGCGCGAGGTGCGCTACCGCCTGGTGGCCTCGCCGCGCTACCTGGCGCAACACGGCACGCCCGCTGCGCCGGCCGACCTGCCGGCGGCGCGCTGCCTGTACCTGGGCTACGGCAACTTCGGCGAGCGCTGGACGCTGCGCCACCATGCCGGCGGCGAGGCCGTGGTGGTGCGCATCCCGCCGCGGCTGACGCTGAACAACAGCCTGGCGATCATGACGATGGTGGAGCGCGACGCCGGCATCGGGCTGGTGCCGGACTTCTCGTTCGGCAGCGCGCTGGACGAGGGCCGCGTTGTCACCGTTCTGCCGGAGTGGGACATCCTGGAGCCCTATATCGGCACGGCCTACGCCGTGTACACGCCGACGCGCCACGTACCGCCAAAGGTGCGTGCCTTTGTAGACCACCTGGCCGCCACCGCCAACGAGCCGCCGGCCAGTGCCGGCGCGCTGCCGCAATAATGCAGCCGGCGGGCACCGTACACCGCGCGAGTTCAGGCCGCGCAGACCCGGTACACCGCCAGGCTGCCGCGCCAGTTGACGCCCCAGTTCACGGTGATGCCCTCGTGCATCACCACGCGGTCGATGACGCGCAGGCCGACCGTGGGCGCCAGTTCCTCGAAATCGCTGATGGTCAGCACGCGCACGTTGGGCGTGTTGTACCACTGGTAAGGCAGCGATTCCGACACCGGCATGCGCCCGCGGAACACCGACAGCCGGTGCGGCCAGTAGCCGAAGTTCGGGAACGACACGATGCACTCGCGCCCCACCCGCAGCGTGTCGCGCAGCACCTGCGCGGTGTTGTGGATGGTCTGCAGCGTCTGCGACAGGATCACCGTGTCGAAGCTCTTGTCCTCGAACAGCGCGAGCCCGCCCTCCAGGTCCTGCTGGATGACATGCACGCCCTTCTGCGCGCACGCCAGCACGCCTTCATCGCGGATCTCGATGCCGTAGGCCTGCACGTCGAGCTCGTCCTGCAGCACGCGCAGCAGGCTGCCATCGCCGCAACCAAGGTCGAGCACGGTGGAGTTGGGTTCGATCCAGCGCGCAATCGCGCGGAAGTCGGGGCGCAGCGCCAGGATATTGGGATTGGCCAGGGCGTTCATGCGCCGATCTCCTCTGCGATGCGGTCGTAGTAGGCGCGCATCAGGTTGTGGTAGCGCGGGTCGTCGAGCAGGAAGGCATCGTGGCCGTGCGGCGCGTCGATCTCGGCGTACGAGACCGGGCGCTTGTTGTCCAGCAGCGCCTTGACCAGCTCGCGGCTGCGGCTGGGCGCGAAGCGCCAGTCGGTGCTGAAGCTCGCCACCAGGAAGGCCGCCTGCGTCTGCGCGATGGCGCGGGTCAGGTCCCCGCCGTAGGCCAGCGCCGGGTCGAAATAGTCCAGCGCGCGCGTGATCAGCAGGTAGGTGTTGGCGTCGAAGTACTCGGCGAACTTGTCGCCCTGGTAGCGCAGGTAGCTTTCCACCTGGAACTCGACGTCGAACGAGAAGCGGATATCGTCGGTCTTCAGCTCGCGGCCGAATTTCTCCGCCATGTCCTCGTCCGACAGGTAGGTGATATGGCCGATCATGCGCGCCACGCGCAGGCCGCGCTTGGGCTTGACGCCATGCGCATAGTAGTTGCCGCCGTGGAAGTCCGGATCGGACAGGATGGCGCTGCGCGCCACCTCGTTGAAGGCGATGTTCTGCGCCGACAGCTTGGGCGTCGATGCGACCACGATGCAGTGGCGCAGCCGGTCCGGGTACATCAGGCTCCAGGCCAGCGCCTGCATGCCGCCGAGGCTGCCGCCCATCACCGCGGCGAATTGCGTGATGCCGAACGCGTCGGCCACGCGCGCCTGCGCGTTGACCCAGTCCTCCACCGTGACCACCGGGAACGCCGCGCCATAAGGCTGGCCAGTCGCCGGGCTCACGCTCATCGGCCCGGTCGAGCCGAAACACGAGCCCAGGTTGTTCACGCCGATGACAAAGAAGCGGTTGGTATCGAGAGCCTTGCCGGGGCCGACCATGTTGTCCCACCAGCCCACGTCGCGCGGGTCGTCGGCATAGACACCGGCGACATGGTGCGAGGCATTGAGCGCGTGGCACACCAGCACCGCATTGGAACGCGCCGCGTTGAGCGTGCCGTAGGTCTCGACCATCAGGTCGTAGCCGGCGAGGGACGAGCCGTTGCGCAGCTTCAGCGGCTCGGCAAAATGCATGCGCTGCGGCGTGACCACGCCGACCGAATCGGGCGGCAAAGCGAGCGCTGTAGGCGAGTTAGGCGCGGCAGACGGCAGGGCGACATCAGTCATGGAATCCGGGCCCGCGGCGAACGGGCGTAAAAAAACCCGACCGGCATTTGCGTGGAAAAGCATCGCAGCCAAGTCGGGCATTCCGCGGGATTCCGCGTGCCGGCGCCGATCATCGTCGTGGTGACATGGGGCGCCGACCCAACCTCTTTAGCCGCATTTATAGTGGCAGCCCGGGCCGTGGTCCCTTGGCTGCCGCGCGCCCGCAAGCCAGTCATCAAATCGGCGCGACCGGGCAATTATAGAGCAATCGGCCCGGCGTGTCGGATTCAGCCCAGCAGCACGCGCAAATGCGCCTCGGCATGGTCCGACGGCGACTTGCGGAAACCGCTCTTGGCATAGCGGTGCCACTGGCCCTGCACCGTCGCCATGATGAGCGCCGCACGCGCCGGGATATCCGCATCCGCCGGGAATTCAGCCTGCGTCACCGCCACCTTCAGGCACTGGCGCAGCGAAGCCTCGATGCGGTCCACCACCTGGTTGATGCGTTCCTGCAGCCGCTCGTGCTCGCCCACCAGTGCCTCGCCGGTCAGCACGCGCGTCATGCCAGGGTTCTTCTCGGCGAACGACAGCAGCATGCGCACGATCGCATGCGCCTGGCGCAGGCCGTGCTCTTCCTTGTCCGCGATCTGGTTGATCAGGCCGAACACGGTCTGCTCGATAAAGCCGATCAGGCCCTCGTACATCTGCGCCTTGCTGGCGAAGTGGCGGTACAGCGCCGCCTCGGACACGCTCAGGCGCGCGGCGAGCGCGGCCGTGGTGATCTTTTCCCCGCGCGGTTGCTCGAGCATGGTCGCCAGCGTCTGCAGGATCTGGATGCGGCGCTCGCCCGGGCGCGGGCGCTTGCGCGCCGGCGCGGCAGGCGCCGCGGGTGTGTCCGCGGGTGTGTCCGCGGGTGTGTCCATATCGTCGGCCCCGCCTGCAATGACTGCCTCCGGCTGGTCCCCGTTGCTTTGCGTCATGACCCGTTTCTCCGCATTCGTCGTTGGAGTTGATGCATCGATTGTACTTTTATGTCCACATAAGCCGGCCGGTTCGGCACGCGGGCCCGCACGAGCGGCACGTTGCCGGGCTGCGCCTGCGGTGCCTGCGGAGCCTGTGATTCCGCGGCCACCAGCGTGACCGAATGCTCCTGCGCGGCGTGGCCGGCGCGGCGGTCTTCTTCCGCCTCAAGCGTCGAGCGGACCGCCGCATCGCGCCGGCTGCCGTCGTCTTGCGCCGAAGCGGGCACGCCAGCCACATCATGCGGGCGCGACGGCGCCATGGTGCGCAGATAGCCGGTCACCCAGGCGGTGCGGATGCCGGTGCCGGCATAGCGCTTGAGGTGCGACACGGTATCTTCCACCAGCACCGCGCGATGCGGCGCCACACGTGCCTGCACCAGCAGCCGGCGCAGCATGCGGCGGTCCGGCTTGGGCCGCAGGTGGCCATGCACCCACATCTGCTCGATCGCCACCACGCGCTCGAAGCAGTGGCCGATGCCGGCGATTTCCAGCACCGCGCGCGCGTAGTCCTGCGGCGCGTTGGTGACCAGGAGCTTGCGCCCCGGCAGGCGCCGCAGGTGCGCCGCCAGCCCGCGCCGCACGCGCACCATCCCGGGCAGCGCCGGGAATTCATGCGCCGCGCGCAGGAAGTCGGCGGGATCGACGCCATGGTGCCGGATCATGCCGAGCAGCGTCGCGCCGTAGCGCTGCCAGTAGTCGACGCGCACGCGGCTGGCGGTGGCCTCGTCGCAATTGAGCACGCGCGCCACGTAGGCGGTCATCAGCCGGTTGATCGCCGGGAAGATCGCGTGCGAGGCGTCATGCAGAGTGTTGTCGAGGTCGAACAGCCAGACCGTGCGCCCCGAGTTGTCCCCGGCGGGACGGCGGCACAGGCGAGCGCGGACACGGCGCGGAGGAGGAAGACTGGAAGGCACGCCGGGCAGCTCGGAAGATGATGGGGGATGCCGGGGCGGCTGGTTCAAGCCTGCGCCGCCCCGGCGGCTCCGCTCAGTGCGAGCGGATCATGGTGCCGAACGCCTGCTCGGTCAGGATTTCCAGCAGCAGCGAATGCTCGATGCGGCCGTCGACGATGTGCACCGAATGGACGCCGCTCTTGGCCGCGTCCAGCGCCGACGAGATCTTCGGCAGCATGCCGCCGGAGATGGTGCCGTCGGCGAACAGCTCTTCGATCTCGCGCGCGGTCAGGTCGGTCAGCAGGTTGCCCTTCTTGTCCATCACGCCGGGGATGTTGGTCATCATCACCAGCTTCTCGGCCTTCAGGATCTCGGCCATCTTGCCGGCGACCACGTCGGCGTTGATGTTGTAGGCCTGGCCGTCGTCGGAGAAGCCGATCGGCGAGATCACCGGGATAAAGGCGTCGTCCTGCAGCGCCTTGACCACCGCCGGATTGATCGCCTCGATATCGCCCACGTAGCCGATATCGATGAAGGCGCCAGGGTTTTCGCGATCGGGCATCTGCAGGCGCTTGGCGCGGATCAGGCCGCCGTCCTTGCCGGTCAGGCCCACGGCCTGGCCGCCGTACTGGTTGATCAGCATCACGATGTCCTGCTGGACTTCGCCGCCCAGCACCCACTCGACCACTTCCATGGTCTCTTCGTCGGTGACGCGCATGCCTTGCACGAAGGTGCCGACCTTGCCGACCTTCTTCAGCGCTTCATCGATCTGCGGGCCGCCGCCGTGCACCACCACCGGGTTCATGCCGACCAGCTTCAGCAGGATCACGTCACGCGCGAAGCCATGCTTGAGCTTCTCTTCGGTCATGGCATTGCCGCCGTACTTGACCACGATGGTCTTGCCGTGGAACTTGCGGATATACGGCAGCGCCTCGGCGAGGATCTCGGCTTTCAGTGCGGGAGCGATGGCGGCCACCGCAGTCGCGGCAGGCCCGGGGTTGTCGGCGTTCATGGGGGACATCCGTGAGATTCAACAGGTATGATGGCTAACAGCCGCGTAGCCGGGGGCAAAGGCAACATTGCGCAACAGGGATCGCCCGAAAGTGCGCCATCCGGCTATGGCAGGCGCCGATTTTACAAGAAACCGCGCAGGGCGCGAGTTCCGCGGCCCGGGCAGGTCCGGCCATCCGCCGGCAAGCGCCGCACGGGGCACCACGGCGGCCCACCGGCGTCCCGTCCGCGCAACAGCTCGGGCAGGTCTTTGCCGTTTGTCCTGTCTCCGCCGTACCAGTTCCCGCCGTACCAGTTCCCGCCGCACCATGACCGATCCCGCCACCGTCCTGACCGGCCGGCTTCGCCCCGTCGAGCATTGCAGCCAATGCGGCGCCAGCTTCGTCTGCGGCTACGTCGCAGGGCTGCGCGAGTGCTGGTGCGCCAGCCAGCCGCTGCTGCCGGCACGGCGCATCGTGCCCGGCCAGCACTGCCTCTGTCCCGACTGCCTGGCGGCGCGCCAGCGCGACAATCAGGCGCCGGAGCCCGCCGAGGGCTGAATCGCCGGCACAGCGCCGGACGACGCGCCGGCGCTGCCCCACTGCATCACCAGCATCCCCGCCACGATCAGCGCGGCGCCCCCCAGCCGCGCCGGCGTCATGGTCCGCACCGCAAACCCGGCCAGGCCGAACTGGTCGACCGCCAGCGCGGCCAGCACCTGCCCCGCCACGACCGCGGCGATAAAGCCGGCCGCGCCCAGCTTCGGCGCCATCACCAGGGCTGCCGAAATATAGAACACGCCCAGCACCCCGCCGATCCAGGTCCACGCCGGCGCGCGCGCCAGCACCGACGCGGCGGGCATCGGGACGCGCAGCAGCCACAGCAGTGGCAGCAACGCCGCCAGGCTGACCAGCAGCGACACCAGCGTCGCCGCCAGCGGATGTCCCAGCGTACGCCCCAGCGTGGCGTTGGCACCCGCCTGGAACGGGATCACGGCACCTGCCAGCACGGCCGTCGCGAGGGGCAACAGCAAGGAAATCGGGAAGGAATTCGGCAATTGGATGCCTGACATGTCACGCTCCGTAGGGCAAACTGCGATGCCTGACAGTTTGAAATATCGCAAAGCGAATTCCCAATTCTGCTTTCATACGTTTAATATTCGCCGAATGAATAGCCTACGCGGAATCGACCTTAACCTGCTGGTGGTGCTTGAAGCACTGCTTGCCGAGCGCCACATTTCACGCGCCGCGCTGCGCCTGCACCTTAGCCAGCCGGCGGTCAGCCATGCGCTGGGGCGGCTGCGGCAGCTGCTCGACGATCCCATCCTGGTGCGCGGCAAGGGCGGGCTGGTGCTGAGCGCTCGCGCGCATGAACTGTCCGGCCCGCTGGCCGAAGCGCTGTCGCAGGTGCGCATCCTGCTGGGCCCGAGCGGCTTCCAGCCCGCCACGGCACGACGGACCTTCCGCCTCGCAATGTCCGACTACGGTGCGCTGGTAGTGCTGCCGCGGCTGCTGCGCGCCCTGCGCAAGGCCGCGCCCAATATTGACCTGGTGGTGTCGCAGGCGAGCCGCGAAGGCATGACCGCGCAGGTGGCCGATGGCGAGATCGACATGGCGCTGGGCGTGTTCAGCTACCAGCCCGAAGGCGTGCAGTCGGCCGAGTTGTTCCGGGAAAGCTATGCCTGCGCGGTGGATGCGGCCACGGTGCGGGACACGGGCCGGCTCGACCAGGTGGCCTACCTGGCACGTTCGCATGTGCTGGTGGCCACGCACAGCGAACGCATGGACGCGATCGATGCCGCGGTCGCCAGGCTCGGCGGGCGCCGCAAGATTGCCTGCGTGGTGCCGCACTGGAGTGTGGCGCCGGCGCTGATCGCCGGGACCAACCTGGTGCTGACCACGGCACGGCGCAGCCTGTCGGCGCTGGAGGAAGACCCGCGCTACGCCATCTTCGATCCGCCGTTCGCGCTGGAAGACTTCACCTTCAGCATGATCTGGCATGAGCGCACCGAGGCCGATCCGGCCCACGCCTGGCTGCGCGAGCGCGTGCTGGCGGCGGCGGCCAGTCAGGAATCGGAGGAGCCGATCAGCTTGCGCGGCTGACGCCGCCGCGCGGGCGTGGCGCCACCTGGCACCGGCGGTTGCGCCCTGGCGTCGCGGCGCCGCGCCGGCGGTGCGGGCGGCGCGGGCGATGCAGTCGATGTGACGCCGCGGAAGACCAGTTTCTGGCGCGTGCCGTGCTGCTTGTTGGCCATGATGGCTGTCGGCCAGGAAGCTACGCCTGGCAACCTCTTCTGATCAGTGGTTGTGCGCGCCGTGGCCGGCATGGCTGCCGCCCGGCACCATGTCGCGCACTTCTGCGTTGACCTTCTGTTCGGTCACCTTGCCGCCCTGCTCGATCGTCAGCGTGATGGGCACGGTATCGCCCTTCTTGAGCTGGCTCTTCAGGCCCATCAGCATCACGTGGTAGCCGCCCGGCTTCAGTTCGACGTTCTGCATCTTGGGCAGGTCCAGCGACTTGACCTGCCGCATGCGCATCACGTTGTTCTCCATCTTCATCTCGTGGATCTCGGCGTCGCCCACCGGGGACGAAACGCCCACCAGCTTCGCGTTCTCGTGCGCATGCAGCACCATGAACGCGCCCGAAGCGGCCTGGGTCGGCACCGTGCCGCGCACCCAGGCGTTGCTGACGTCGACCTGGGCCAGCGCGGCCCCCGACGCCAGCGCCGAGGCGAGTGCGGCAATCGATGCGGCCAGCGTGGCCGCGCGGAATTTGGCTTGCATCTTTGTGTCTCTCCTGAAAGCAGACATTAGAACATGGCGCCGCGCACGGCGTGCAGGCCTGCCAGGGCATGCGCACGCCGGCCAAAGCCGGCTAGTCTGGCAGCTGCGGGACTGCGCCGCCAATGCGGCAAGGTGTCGCACGCGCCGGCACCTTCCGGCCGCATTGATACACTCGCGCCATGACCACCGCCACCGCCGTGTCCCGCTTGCCTGACCTGCCCTTCCTGTCGCCCCTGCCGGCCGCCAGTTCGCCGCGCCATGGCCAGGTGACGCTGCGCCGCCTGTTCTGGCTGCGCTGGGCGCTGCTGTCGGGGCAGGCGCTGACGTTGCTGGCATGCGACCCGATCGCCGGCATCCGCCTGCCGTATGGGCCGCTGATGGTGGTGCTCGGACTGCAGGCCCTGTTCAATCTGATTACCGCCCTGCGCCTGCGCCAGCACGCGCGGCGCAACAGCGCGCCCGGCGAAGCCGAACTGATGGGCCAGCTGCTGGTGGACCTGACCGCGCTGTCGGCGATCCTGTTCTACACCGGCGGCGCGACCAACCCCTTCGTGTCGTTCTACCTGCCCGGGCTGGCGATCGCCGCGGCCATCCTGCCGTGGCGGCAGGTGATCGCGCTGGCGGTGTATGCGCTCGCCTGCTACACGGTGCTGCTGTTCGACTACGTGCCGCTCGACCTGCACAACCCGGACAACGCGGTGAACTACCACCTGGCGGGCATGTGGCTGAACTTTGTCGTCAGCGCGGTGATGATCGCGATGTTCGTCGCGCGCCTGTCGGGCGTGTTGCGCCAGCGCGAGGCACAGCTGAACCTGGCGCGCGAGCAGCTGCTGCGCGAGGCGCGCGTGGAAGACCTCAACGGCCAGGCCGCCGCGGTGGCGCATGAGATCGGCACGCCGCTGGCGACGCTGGCGGTGATCGCCGGCGAACTCCGCGCCGACGCATCCGACGCGGCCCTTGGCACCACGCCGATCCGCAGCTACCTGCCCGACCTGCAGACCGTCGAGCAGCAGCTGGCGCTGTGCCGCACCACGCTGGCGCGGCTGCGCGAGGACTCAGCCACGCTGGCGCCGCAGCGCCTGGACGCCTGGCTGCCGGCCTTTGCCGAGCGCTGGCAGCTGCGCCATCCCAACGCGAGCCTGCAGGCAAGCGCCACGCCGGGCGCCGGCGCGCAGCCGGTTGAGACCGCGCGCGTCGGCCAGATCCTGACCATCCTGCTCGACAACGCCGCGCGCGCGCAGCAGAACGCCGGCCGCTCCAGCCGGCCGCTGCAGCTGGAAATCGCCATGGAGCCGGGTCACGTGGCGCCTTGGCTGTGGTTCCGCGTCGCCGACCGTGGCGACGGCATTCCCGAGGCACTGCGCGGCCGGCTCGGCGAAATGCCCGTGGCCAGCCAGCATGGCGGCCAGGGCATCGGCCTGTACCTGGCGCAGAGTGGCGCGCGCCAGATGGGCGGCGAACTGGCCTGGCGCAACCGGTCGGGCGGCGGCACCGTGGCCGAGCTGCGGCTGCCCGCGCTGTCAACCCTGTCGGCGCCGCCTGCGCGCAGCGCATCCTGAACCCACGCGCCACTCCTGACCATGACCGACACCTTCCAACCGGTTCCCGAAGCCACCGCGCCGGCGGGCACGCCGTTCCTCGTCATCGACGACGACGAAGTCTTTGCCGGTACGCTGGCGCGCGCGCTCATGCGCCGCGGCTACGCCGTGCAAGTGGCCCATGATGGCCGCACCGCGCTCGCGCTGGCGGGCCGCACCGACTTTGCCTACGTCACGCTCGACCTGCACCTGGAGCCGCCCCCCGAAGCCGGCAGCACCGCGCCGGCCGAGTCGGGCCTGCAGCTGGTCGCGCCGCTGCGCCAGGCGCTGCCGGACGCGCGCATCCTGATCCTGACCGGCTATGCCAGCATCGCCACCGCGGTGGCGGCGGTCAAGCAGGGCGCGGACGAGTACCTGGCCAAGCCGGCCAATGTCGATTCAATCTTGACGGCGCTGATGGCCGGCGTGTCGGAAGACGCGGCGCAGGCCGCGCTGGAAGAGCCGGTGCCGCTGTCGGTGGCGCGGCTCGAGTGGGAACATATCCAGCGCGTGCTGGCCGAGCATGGCGGCAACATCTCCGCCACGGCGCGGGCGCTGAACATGCACCGGCGTACCTTGCAGCGCAAGCTGGGGAAGCGGCCGGTGTCGCGGTAGAGGTAAAGCGGACGTTGATTGCGGCTGCCGCGTGATTACAGGCGCAGCTGCACGTGTTCCCAGTCCAGCCCTTCGCTGGCCTCGGCCGTGGCGCCCTGCGCGACGATGCGCATGGCATCGCCCGCATGCCGGTCCGACAGCGAGAACAGTGCGCCGGCATCGAGCGCCAGCGTCGCGGCGGCGGCCCTGGCGGCGCCGCGCGCGCTGGCCTGCGTGGCCTGCGTGGCCTGCGTGGCCTGCGTGGCTTCGGCTGCCTGCACGGAAGGCACCGCGGGACGGATGCAAAGGAATGCCGTGGCCGCGGCCAGTGCGGCCAGCAGGCCTCCGGTGGCGAGCACCACGCGGGGGGTCTTGTAGTTGGCCATTGATTTCTCCTGCCAGTGGGTTGAGTGGGATGCGGTGGCTCCCGCACCGGTCAATCGACCGTCAAGGTGCGCAAGGGTCTCATTGCCGGACACGAGCGGCCAGCATGCTTACCAATCCTTACGATGCTTACCGCCATGTGGCAGGCCGATACGTACTGACAACAGAATCCGCTCGTGACAGGACAGCAGAGGACAAAAAAATGGGCGCACCGTAGTGCGCCCATTCTTCTTCCTGCCTGCCGAGCTTACAGCACGTAGCGCGACAAGTCCTCGTTGCCGGCCAGGTCACCAAGGCGCTGGTCGACATAGGCCGCGTCGATCGTCACGGTCTCGCCCGACGATTTGGTGGCGTGGAAGGACAGGTCCTCCAGCAGCCTCTCCATCACCGTGTACAGGCGGCGCGCACCGATATTCTCGACCTTCTCGTTGACCGAGAACGCGATCTCGGCAAGACGGCGGATGCCATCCGGCGCGAACACCAGGCTGACCTCTTCGGTGTTCAGCAGCGCCTGGTACTGTTTGGTCAGGCTGGCATCGGTCTGCGTCAGGATGGCCTCGAAGTCCTGCACCGACAGCGACTCCAGTTCCACGCGGATCGGGAAGCGGCCCTGCAGCTCGGGGATCAGGTCGCTCGGCTTGGACAGGTGGAACGCGCCCGAGGCAATGAACAGGATATGGTCGGTCTTGATCATGCCGTACTTGGTGTTCACCGTGGTGCCTTCCACCAGCGGCAGCAGGTCGCGCTGCACGCCCTGGCGCGACACCTCCCCACCGCCGATATCGCTGCGGCTGGCGATCTTGTCGATCTCGTCCAGGAACACGATGCCGTTCTGCTCCACATTGGCGATCGCCTTGTGCTTGAGCTCCTCGTCATTGACCAGCTTGGCGGCCTCTTCGTCGATCAGCAGCTTGAAGGCTTCCTTCACCTTCATCTTGCGGCGCGCCTTCTTGCCCTGGCCCAGGCCGGCGAACATCGAACGGATCTGCTCGGTCATGTCTTCCATGCCCGGCGGCCCCATGATGTCCATGCTCGGCACGCCGGCGGCGAGTTCCAGCTCGATTTCCTTGTCGTCGAGCTGGCCTTCGCGCAGCTTCTTGCGGAACACCTGGCGCGTGTTGGAATCCTTCTCTTCCGGCTGCGAGAAGCCGATGTCGCGCGGCGGCGGCAGCAGCACGTCGAGCAGGCGGTCCTCGGCCGCGTCCTCGGCCTTGGTGCGCACCTTCTTCATCTCGGATTCGCGCGTCTGCTTGATCGCCATTTCGGCGAGGTCGCGCACGATGGTGTCGACGTCGCGGCCGACATAGCCCACCTCGGTGAACTTGGTGGCTTCGATCTTGATGAACGGCGCGTCGGCCAGCTTGGCCAGGCGGCGCGCGATCTCGGTCTTGCCGACACCGGTCGGGCCGATCATCAGGATGTTCTTGGGCGTGATTTCCTGGCGCAGCGGCTCGGCCACCTGCTGGCGGCGCCAGCGGTTGCGCAGCGCCACCGCCACGGCCTTCTTGGCCTTGTCCTGGCCGATGATGTGCTTGTCGAGTTCGGAAACGATTTCCGACGGGGTCATGGTGTGCGACATGGTATCCGTTCAGTAGGGCGCGCGTTGCCGCCTTCGCTTATTCCAGCGTCTCGATGACGAAGTTGGTATTGGTGTAGATGCAGAGCTCGCCGGCGATGGTCAGCGCTTTCTCGACCACGTCCTTCGGCGGCAGCTCGGTGTTGTCCATCAGCGCCTTCGCGGCCGACTGCGCATAGGCGCCGCCCGAGCCGATCGCGGCAATGCCCCCCTCGGGGTCGAGCACGTCGCCGTTGCCGGTGATGACCAGCGTGGTATCGCGGTCGGCGGTGATCAGCATGGCTTCCAGCCGGCGCAGCGCGCGGTCCGAACGCCAGTCCTTGGCCAGGTCCACCGCGGCGCGGGTCAGGTTGCCCTGGTACTTCTCCAGCTTGGCCTCGAAGCGGTCCAGCAGCGAGAATGCGTCGGCCGTGCTGCCGGCAAACCCGACCAGCACCTTGCCGTTGTAGATGCGGCGCACCTTGCGCGCGGTGCCCTTCATCACGATATTGCCGAGAGTGACCTGACCATCACCGCCAAGTGCGACCTGGTTGCCGCGGCGAACGCTGACGATGGTAGTGCCGTGATACTGTTCCATGGTGGCTTCCGTGAATATGTCACGACCGTAGTTGGCGACGCCCCCGGCCGGTTTCAAGCCCTTTCGTGCGCCGGGCCACACAGGCGGCGCGCACAGGCGGCGCGCCGCGCGGGCGTCTGACCAATATAGGACGCCGGGCGCGGCCCTGCCGGGGCGCCCAGTGCGCCCGTGTGTATCCCTCTGCCAAGAACAAAAAGGGCCATGCGTTGCCGCATGGCCCTTCTGTGGCGCCCGACGCATCACTTCAGGCGATGCGCCGCGGCAGTCCGGTCAGTCCGCGTAGACGCCAGCCTTCTTGATCACCGGGGTCCACTTGTTGATCTCGGCGGTCAGCAAGGTGCGCAGCGAATCCGGCGTGGCGCGCTGGGCCGGCACGGCCTCGGCACCCAGTTCCGCCATCTTGGCGCGGAAGGCCGGGTCGGCCACGGCCTTCTGCAGCGCAGCAGACAGCTTGTCGATCACCGGCTTGGGCGTGCCCTTGGGGGCGTACATGGCGTGCCAGATCTTGACTTCCACGCCCGGCAGGCCCTGCTCGCCCGCGGTCGGGATGTCCTTGAACGCTTCCACGCGGCGCGCCTGCATGGCCGCGTACGGCTTGAGCGCGCCCGCCTTGAGCTGGCCGGCGATATTGGTGGTCTGGTCGCACATCAGGTTGACCTGGCCGCCCAGGATGTCAGTCAGCGCCGGCGCCGTGCCCTTGTACGGCACCGTGGTCAGCTCGGTCTGGATCGCGCTCTGGAACAGCAGGCCGCACAGATGCGACGCCGAGCCGAGTCCGGCATTGGCCATCGACAGCTTGCTGGCGTTGGCCTTGATGTACGGCACCAGGTCCTTGAAGCTGTTCGGCGGCAGTTGCTTGTTGCCGACCAGGATCATCGGCACGTCGGCGATTTCACCGACCATCTCGAAGTCCTTCAGCGGATCGAAGCCCAGGTTGCGGTACAGCGCCGGGGCCGTGGCCATGCCGATATGGTGGATCAGCACGGTGTGGCCGTCGTTCTTGGCCTGGACCACTTTCTTGGCACCGATGGTGCCGCCGGCGCCGCCGAGGTTCTCGATGACGATGGTCGCGCCCAGGTGCTTGGACATGATCCTGGTCAGCTCGCGCGAGAGCTTGTCGGTCGGGCCGCCCGCGGCGAACGGCACCACCGCCGACACCGGCTTGCTGCCCGGGAACTCCTGGGCGTATACGCCCGACGCCACACCCATCGCGCTGACTGCCAGCGCGGCCGCGATCGTCTTTGCCACTCGTTTCATGCTCTCTTCTCCTGGTTCCTTCAATACCCGTCATGCAATGCATTGCCGCCGGCTTGGCCCCTGCTCGTGCGGGGGCGCTCTGGCGCGGTCTCACTGGCCGCGCTTGGACCATGACCGGCTGGCGCCGCTGTCCCCTGCCGTAAACCGCAAGGGCGGGGGATGATGTTAGCAACTCCAGACAAAGCGCAGGTATAGGGGCTAACCCGCCTGCAATCTGCGGCATATGGCGGGAAATCGGGAAAACAGGCAGGGATCCGCCATGAAGGCACGCCTTTGCGACATGCGGCGCTACTCAACGGAAAAAACCGAGCATTTCCTCAAGTAGCGGTTCGGGGGCTTCTTCCGGGAGATAGTGCCCGCACGGCAGGGCCTTGCCGCTGACGTCGGCGGCCACCTCCTGCCACAGCCCGAGCGGCTCGAAGCAGCGCGCCACCACGCCGTGCTCGCCCCACAGCACGCGCAGCGGCAGCGCCAGCCGGCGTCCGGCCTCGCGGTCGGCGCGGTCGTGCTCCAGGTCGATGGTGGCGGCGGCTCGGTAGTCCTCGCACATGGCGTGCACCCGCGCCGGGTCGCGCATGGCCGCCACGTAGGCGGCCATCGCGTCCGGGGCGAACGGGCTCGGGCCGGCCTGGCGCAGGCCGACCAGCTTCTGCAGGTAGAACTCGGGCTCGGCGTTGATCAGCGTCTCGGGGAACGGCGCGGGCTGGATCAGGAAGAACCAGTGCCAGTAGGCCGCGGCGAAGGCCATGCTGGTGCGCTCGTACATGGCCAGCGTGGGCGCGATGTCGAGCAGCATGGCGCGGCTCACGGTTTCGGGGTGGTCGGCGCAGAGCCTGTGCGCCACGCGCGCGCCGCGGTCGTGGCCGCACAGCGCAAAGCGCGTGAAGCCGAACTTCGCCATCAGCTCGACCTGGTCCTGCGCCATGGTGCGCTTGCTGTAGCGCTCATGCCCGGCGTTGCCCGGCGGCGCCGAGCTGCTGCCGTAGCCGCGCAGGTCGGTGGCGATCACGGTGAAATGGTCTGCCAGCGCCGGCGCCACCCGGTGCCAGATCAGGTGGCTCTGCGGATGGCCGTGCAGCAGCAGCAGCGGCGGGCCGGAGCCGCCCTGCACGCCGGCGATCTCGACCTCGCCGATGCGGTGCCGGAAGGGTTCGAAATTGGGGAACAGCAGCGCGCTGGCGTCGTTCATCATGGCTTGTCTCGCTTCTGGGTCGCTTGTCGATCATAGGCGCAAACCCCGCCCTCGGCGCCGCCCATAACCCCCGGCGCCTCCATGGACCGTTGCAACTGAATTGCATCAACCGTGGGCCTATGGTTAAATCGGCCCATGACCCGCATTAGCCCGGACGGGCCGGCCGCCGCACCGGCGCCCGCCATCCTCGAAGCCGCCCACGAGCGCCTGCGCCAGCTGGGCGCGCGCGTGACGCAGCCACGGCTGTGCATCCTGGCCTGCCTGATCGGCAGTGACGAAGCGCTGACCCACCAGGCCGTGATCGACCGCCTGCCCGAGCAGGGCGAGACCATCGACCGCGTCACCGTGTACCGCGTGCTGGACTGGCTGGTGGAGCAAGGCGTGGCGCAGAAGCGGGCCGGCAACGACCGTGTATTCCGCTTCAGCCTGGTCGAGCACGAGGCCGCGCGCGCGCAGGAACACCGCCAGCACAGCCATTTCCACTGCACCCGCTGCGACCGCACTTTCTGCCTGGACGACGCCAGCGCCCCGGCCCAGCCAGCCGCGCCGCGCGTACCCAGCGGCTTTGCCATCGAACATGTCGAACTGACCGTGAACGGCGTCTGCGCCGAGTGCGGCAAGCGTACGCCCGCCGCCCACTGACCGGCACTCTCATATCCCGGAGAACAACAAATGTCCAAACTGACCCCGGTCACGATCCTGACCGGCTTCCTCGGCAGCGGCAAGACCACCCTGCTCAAGCGCATCCTGAACGAGCGGCACGGCATGAAGATCGCCGTGATCGAGAATGAGTTCGGCGAGGAAAACATCGACAACGAGATCCTGGTGCAGGACGGCCGCGAGCAGATCGTACAAATGAGCAACGGCTGCATCTGCTGCACCATCCGCGGCGACCTGGTGCAGGCGCTGTCCGGTCTGCTGACGCGCCGCGACGCCGGCGAAATCGACTTCGACCGCGTGGTGATCGAGACCACCGGCGTGGCCAACCCGGGCCCGGTGGCGCAGACCTTCTTCATGGACGAGGAAATCGCGTCGCGCTACCTGCTCGACGCGGTGATCACGCTGGTCGACGCCAAGCACGCGCACATGCAGTTGGACAAGCAGGAAGAGGCGCAGCGCCAGGTGGGCTTTGCCGACGCCATCTTCATCACCAAGTCCGACCTGGTGAGCGGGGACGACGTGGCCGAGCTGCGCCACCGCCTGCTGCACATGAACCCGCGCGCGCCGATCCGCACCGCCAATTTCGGCGAGACGCCGATCGACACCATCTTCGACCTGCGCGGCTTCAACCTCAACGAGAAGCTGGAGCTCGACCCCGAATTCCTGCGCGCCGACGAGCATGATCACGACCACGATCATGACCACGAACACGGCGAGCAGTGCGGTGCCGACTGCGGCCACGATCACGACCACGGCCACCACCATGGCCACGGGCACGACCACCACCATCACCACCACCATACCGACCGCATCGCGTCGTTCGTCTTCCGCAGCGGCAAGCCCTTCCACTACGGCAAGCTGGAGGAATTCCTGTCGGGGATCCTGGCGGTGTACGGGGAAAAACTGCTGCGCTACAAGGGCGTACTATATATGGAGGGCGTGGACCGGAAAGTGGTGTTCCAGGGCGTCCACCAGCTGATGGGCAGCGATATCGGCGCCAAGTGGGAAGACGAGACGCCAGGCACCAAGATGGTGTTTATCGGCGTGGACCTGCCCCGGGATGCCATCCTCAAGGGCCTGGAGAACTGCCTGGCCTGAGTGCACGGGCCGCCGCACGGGCGCCCCTATCTCCGGACACCGCCGCGCGGCCACCCCCGTTCGGGGTACCGGGGAAATACCGAAGTGCAGGCTGGCTTTCCCCCGTATCTCGGAAAAATTTGTTCAAGTACAATAGGCCGGATTTGATACCGGTGGCGCACCTTTTTCCCGCCGCCGGTATGGCCCGCCGACAGGCGGGCCGCAGGGCGGCGGTCGTCGTCATCACGAGGCAGGCCGCCGGGCAGGTGCGGTCGCAGTGCTTCGTGCGGAGACCGCCTTTCCGCTTGGGGTGCCTCGGCACGCGCCGTCACTGACTGACGCGAGAGAGAGGTGTCCCATGACAGCCGCAACGAAGACGAAAGAAAGCCGCAGCAAGACAGGTAGTGCAGCGGCAGAGACGCTCAAGGCGCAGCCTGTGAAGGCCGCGCCCGCTCCCCGCGGCAGTACGGCGAACGCCGAAGCGGGCGCAACGAAGGGAGGCCCGCGAAGCAGCAAGACTGCAGCCAGCCAGAGTGAAACGACCGTGGCGCGCAAGCGCACGGACAGCGAATCCGAGCGGATCCAGACACCGCCGGCCGCCTCAACAAGAGAATCAGCAGCAACCATGAGCAGCAACAAACTTCTGACTGAAGCTGAAATCCTGAAGATGAGCGACAAGGATTACATGAACGAAGCGCAGCTCGCCTTCTTCAAGAATCGCCTTGAGCAGCTGCGTGACGAAATCCTGAAGAACGCTGACCAGACCACGGAACACCTGCGCGAAACGGTCATCGTGCCGGATCCGGCCGACCGCGCCACCATCGAGGAAGAGCATGCGCTGGAGCTGCGCACGCGCGACCGCGAGCGCAAGCTGCTGAAGAAGGTCGAGCAGTCGCTGCAGCGCATCGAGTCCGGCGACTACGGCTGGTGCGAGGAAACCGGCGAGCCGATCGGCGTGCCGCGCCTGCTGGCCCGGCCCACCGCGACGCTGTCGCTGGAAGCGCAGCAGCGCCGCGAACTGCGCCAGAAGCTGTTCGGGGACTGATCCCCGGGCGCGCCGGCCTGGCCGGCGCTGCCGCGACACGACGGCCCGGTCTGACCGGGCCGTTTGCATTGGCGCGCGCCCGTCGGGCGCTGCCGCACTTGTCGTGGCGCGGCCACGGCCTACCATGGTGAGAATCGTCCCGCTGTCGCCGGGCGGGGCTTTCTGGTAAATTCGCAACTTTGTTGCAACAACCGGATGCGTGCCTGTCTGCGGCCCCTGCTTGGGCCGCCGGTTCGCCACCTTTCCACTCTCCTGCCATGGCTGATCGCCTGCCCGTCACCGTGCTGTCCGGCTTTACCGGCGCCGGCAAGACCACGCTGCTGAACCACCTGCTCGCGCAAGGCGCCGGCGGGCGCGTGGCCGTGCTGGTCTGCGGCGCGCAGGACGGCCAGACGGTGGCGCCGCTGCCGCCCGGCTGCGAGGTCACCGTGCTGCCGGAGGCTGACACACTGATGGCGGAAGCCACGAAGCTGGCCGCGCAAGGCCGCTTCGATGCGCTGCTGGTCGAGGCCGACGGCCGGGATGACCCGCTCGCCATCGCCGAGGGCTTCCTGTTCGAGACCGAGCACGGCGCCGGCCCCGATGCCGCGCTGCAGCCCGACACGCTGGTGACGGTGATCGATGCGGCCACCTTCCTCGCCGACCTCAACGACGCCGATTTCCTGGCCGACCGCGGCCTGGCGCAGGGGCCGGAAGACGACCGCACCGTCGCGGAAGTGCTGGCCGCGCAGGTCGAGTTCTGCGACGTCATCGTGCTGAACAAGGCCGATCTCGCCAGTGCCGGCGAGCTGGCGCGGCTGCGCGCGGTGCTGCATGCGCTGAACCCGCGCGCCGGGATCGTCGAGGCCAGCTTCGGCAACGTGCCGCCGCAGCGCGTGTCCGGCACCGGCCGCTTCGACTTCGCCGCCACCGCCGATGGTCCCGGCTGGCTGGCTGCTCTGCAGGGTATGGCGCCGGAGCCGGACAGCGGCGTGTCGACGCTGGTGTACCGGCGGCGCCGCCCGTTCCATCCGCAGCGCTTTGCCGACCTGATCCATACCGAATGGCTGCGCGAACACGGCAGCGTGCTGCGCTCCAGGGGCCTGTTCTGGCTGGCCAGCCGCATGGACACCGCCGGCGACTGGAACCAGGCCGGCGGCGTGTGCCGCCACGGCGGCGCCGGCGCCTGGTGGTCTGCGCTGGACCCGGCCGAATGGCCAACCGATGACGCGGACCGCGCCGGGATCGAGGCCGACATGCAGGTCGACGGCGCTCCGGCACCGTTTGGCGACCGCCGCCAGGAACTGGTGCTGATCGGCGTGGACCTGGACGCTGCCGCGCTGGCGGCGCGGCTCGATGCCTGCCTGCTGGACGATGCCGAGATGGCGGCAGGCACGCAGGCGTGGGCGGACTACGCGGATCCGTTCCCGGCGTGGATCGACGAACTGGACAAGGACCATGAGCACGACCATGGTCACCATCACGAGCATGGCGACAGCTGCGGATGCGGCGACACCGCCCACGATCATGGCAACCACCGCGGCGGCCATGCGCACTGACTGGCTCGAGCGCCTGCGCACGCACGGCCCGGGCTTGTGGCTCGCGCTGTGGCTGTCGCTTTGCCTGCTGCTGGCGCAGCATGCCGGGCTGACCCACCGCATCTTGCACGGCGGATTGCCTGCGACTAGCGCAGCCAGTCTGGCTGCGGCCGACGGCAGCACCGACGCCGATACCGACTCCCACCCACTGGCGCAGAAATTCAGCGGCCACTCCTGCGTGCTGTTCGACGGCGCCACGGTGGCCGACACGCTATGCGCCAAGCTGCCGCTGCCGCGGCTCGCCTTCGGCAAGCCGGTCAAGCCGGCCAACCTCGCCTGGCGCTGGCCCGACCTGCCCGCCGCCCACCCCTTCCATTCGCGCGCGCCACCGGCACCGGCCATCGCCCTCGCCTGATCCGGGACGCGGCCATCGCCGCGTGCCCGGCTTTCGAATTTTCCTGAGCTGAACGCCTGCCGCCCGACTGGTGCGGCCGTCCCATATGGGATGGCACGCGCCCTGCCGCGCCCTGCAGCCGTGCCCAGCCCGGGGCTGATTGCCACTGCTTCGTTACGCGCGCCATGTCCAAACAGAACTGCCCGAAAAACAGCGCCCCCCGCCTGACCCCGCTTGCGGCCATTGCCGCCTCCCTGACTGCCTCGCTTGCTGCCCTGGCGGCACCCGCGCACGCGCAGACCGCCACGCCTGCGGCCACTGCCGAGAGCGCCCCTGCCACCGCCACCGCCACCGGCACGCTGCGCGAAGTGGTCGTCACCGCCAACCCGCTCGGCAGCGAACTGAACGACATGGTCGCGCCGGTTTCGACGCTCGGCGGCGACGCACTGGCCGTGCGCCAGGCCAGCACGCTGGGCGAGACACTCGACAAGCTGCCCGGCGTGTCGTCGACGTATTTCGGCCCCAACGCCAGCCGCCCGGTGATCCGCGGCCTGGATGGCGACCGCATCAAGGTGCTGCAGAATGGCGGCAGCACCATTGACGCCTCGACCCTCTCCTATGACCATGCGGTGGCGCTGGATCCGCTGGTGGCCGAGCGCATCGAGGTGGTGCGCGGCCCGGCGGCGCTGATGTACGGCGGCAATGCCATCGGCGGCGTGGTCAACGTGATCGACAACCGTATCCCCAAGGAGCCGATCGAAGGCGTCGGCGGCGCCGTGGACGCCAGCGGCACCATCGGCGGCGACCAGGCCCGCAATGCCAGCGCGCTGATCGAGGCCGGCAACGGCCAGTTCGCGGTCCATGCCGATGCCTTCGCGCGCAAGACCAGCGACCTGCGCATTCCCGGCTACGCCCGCAGCGACCGCCTGCGCGCCGCCGAGCCGCTGCCCGAGGGCGAAAGCGAGGCCTACGGCCGCCTGCCCAACACCAGCGCCGACCAGCAGGGCGGCTCGCTGGGCGGCTCCTACACCTGGGCCGACGGCTTCATCGGCGCCAACTACAGCGCCTACCGCAATGACTACGGCACGCCCGCCGAGGAGGACGTGCGGCTGAAGATGAAGCAGGACCGCTTCGCGCTGGAAGGCGAGGCGCGCAACCTGGCCGGCAGCACCGGCGGCTGGTTCGAATCGGTCAAGGGCAAGTTCGGCTACACCGACTACGAGCACAAGGAAATCGAGGACGGCGAGACCGGCACGATCTTCAAGAACCGCGGCTGGGACGCGCGCTTCGAGGCCAGGCACGCCAGGATCGGCAACATGACGGGGGTGATCGGCACGCAGTTCGGCCATACCGACTTCTCCGCGCTGGGCGAGGAAGCGTTCGTGCCGAGCACCAATACCGACAACGCCGCGCTGTTCCTGTTCGAAGAGCTGCCGCTGACCGCGTCGGGCGACCTCAAGCTGAACTTCGGCGGCCGGCTCGACCACAGCAGCATCAAGGCCAGCGCCAACGGCAACGACCGCTTTGCCGACGCCAACCGCAGCTTCAACGCGACCAGCGCTTCGGCCGGCCTGCTGTACAAGGTCAACCCGGCGTGGTCGCTGACCAGCAACCTCTCCTACACCGAGCGCGCGCCGACCTTCTACGAGCTGTACGCCAACGGCCCGCACGTGGCCACCGGCTCGTGGGAGGTGGGCGACCCCAACGCCAACAAGGAACGCGCCACCTCGATCGACCTGGGCGTGCGCTTCAAGTCGGGGGCGCACAGCGCGAGCGTGTCGGGCTACTACAGCCGCTTTGCCAACTACCTGGCGCTGTCGGCCACGGGCCGCGCACGCGACGAGGCGGGCGACGTGGTCGCAGCGGGCAGCCCGGATTCGCTGCCGGAGTTCCAGTACCTGGGCGTGCCGGCCACGCTCTACGGCTTCGAAGCCGAAGGCAAGACCCGGTTGCTGCAGAAGATGCTGACCAGCAGCGACACGCTCGATTTCGAGGCGCGCGCCGACTACGTGCGTGGCGAGAACCGCGACACCGGCGAGCCGCTGCCGCGGCTGGCACCGCTGCGGCTGGGCGGCGCGCTGGTGTATGGCGCGGGTCCGTGGGGCGCGCGCGTGGATGTCACGTATGCGGCCAAGCAGACGCGCGTGCCGGCCAACGACACCCCGACCGATGCCTATACGCTGCTGAGCCTGGCGCTGACCTACAAGCTCAAGGTGGCCGGGACGCAAACGCTGGTGTATTTGCGCGGGGATAACCTGACCAACCAGGATGCGCGCAATGCGACGTCGATCCTGCGGGATATCGCACCGCTGGCGGGCAGGAGCGTGAAGGTGGGGTTCAGGACGTCGTTCTGAGGCTGGCCTGCGAGCGCCAATTGTGTGCTCCATCTCCCGCAAGCGGGAGAGGGGAGCAAACCAGCAGGGTGGTGACTACCTCAATCCTTGTTCACCACCCACTCCCCCTCCACCGCCAGCGCCCCGGCGCCCGCCAGCGCCCGCACCGTCTGCGCGGAAATCTGCGCCATCTCCTGCTCCGGCATGAACCGGTCGCGTATCCGCACCATCAACGGCGCCTCCGCCATCCACTGCGCCAGTTCCCCCTGCGTCATCCGCTGCTGCTCCAGCAGCTTGAACTTCACCAGCACCTTGACCGCATGGCTGGCATTGCGCGCGGGATCGGCGCTCAGGTGGCGCAGCCGCGCGGTCGCGCGCTCGACCGCGGCATCGACGTCGGTAAACATACGGCCGTGGCCGGGAATCACCAGCCGCGCATCGAGTTCCGCGATGCGCGCCAGCACCGCCGCCTGCTCGGTGAAGCCGCTTTCGCCTTCCAATTCGGGAAAGATCACGCCGAAGCCGTTTTCCCACAACGCATCGCCGGAAATCAGGATGCGCGGCCCCGGTGCGAACAGCATCACCGCATGCGGGTCATGGCCTGGCGCGGCCACGACCTGCCAGTCGATGCCGCCCAGCCTCACCGCGTCGCCATCGTGCAGCACGCTGTCGAAGCCGAAGCGGTCGCACTGCTGCCCGGTGGCACGATAGGTGAGCGCCTCGGTGTCCCACGCTGCCACAGCCGCGGCTTCGGCTGCCGGAATCGCGGTGCGCGGCTGCCAGCGCGCCTGCAGCGCGGCATTGCCGCCACAGTGATCGGAATGCAGGTGGGTGTTGATGATGTGCGCCAGCGGCCTCCCCTGCAGCGCAGACGCAACCAGCGCCACGGTCTGGGGCGCATGCGTGACGTAGCCGGTGTCGACCAGCGCGGTATCGTCGCCATCGACGAACAGGATGTTGTTGGCCGACAGCCAGCCGCGCTCGAACACCTGCATGGTCTCGGGCAACCTAGGCATCGATGCTTCGCTCAAGGGGGTGTCTCCTCGCCCGCCAGCCAGGTGGCGCGCCGGGGCAGTTGCGCCCAGGTGCGGCGCTTGTCTTCGTCGCTGGCCGATGACCAGCCGGCGATCTCTTCGATAGTGCGCAGGCAGCCCTCGCAGTAGCCGCTGGCCGCGTCCATGCGGCAGACGTTGCGGCACGGCGAGGGCACCGGCGTTTCCAGCCGTTCGGCCTGTGCCGCGAGTTCCGCGGCCAATGCCGCAAGCGTGGCTGGCGCGCGCGCTTCAGGCATGCTTCTGCTGGCGCGCGGCCTTGGCCGCCACCTTTTCGTTGAAACGGCCCGCGTCGATCAGGTGGCGCTCGTGCACGCCCTCGGAAATCTTGTCCTCGCCGTCCCAGGCGCTCAGTTCAAAGCGCAGGCGGCGGCCGTCCACCTCGACCAGCTGGCCCTTGACCGTCACCGTCATGCCCGGCGGCGTCGGCGCCAGGTGCGAGAAGCTGACCAGCGTGCCGAGCGACTGCTCGCGCGGCCAGTCCAGGTGCTCGCGCAGCATCTGCAGGCAGGCGCATTCCATGATGCCGACCAGGTAGCCGGTGGCCAGCACGTCGGGCATCTCCGGGCAGCCGGGGATATCGTCGTACAGGCGCGGCACGGTGGCCTTGGGGGGCACCGTGTATTGCCAGCTGAAGGCCAGCCCTGGACGTAGCCCGGATGGCAGCTCTGATTTCATGCCGGCGCTCCGGCGGCCACGTCGGCAACCTCCGCGCCGGTCATCTGCTGCAGTTGCTGCGGCGTCAGGTTGAACACAGCATGCGGATGGCCGGCGGCAGCCCACAGGCTGTCGTAGCGGAACAGGTCCTGGTCGAGCAGCATCACCGGCGCGACCGCATGGCCGATCGGGCAGACGCCGCCGATGGCATAGCCGGTCTTCTCGCGCACGAAGCGCGCATCGGCCTTGCCCAGCGCGCCCACACGCGCCGCCACCTTGGCCTCGTCGACGCGGTTGCTGCCGCTGGCGATCACCAGCACCGGCGCATCGTCCTCGACGCGGCGGAAGATGATCGACTTGGCGATCTCCGCCACGCTGCAGCCCAGCCCCGCCGCGGCTTCGGCGGAGGTCTTGCCGGTGGCGGGCAGCATCACCACCGGGCGGTCGTGGCCGAGCCCGGCCAGCAGGTCCGCCACGCGCTGCGCGGATTCGGGCAGCGCTTCGTTACTTGCCGTCATGCGTTCTCCTTGTTTTTCGAGCTCAGGCGCAGGCCGGCGCCGCATCGCTGGCGGCGGCCCATTTGGTCAGCAGCGCCCGGCCCACGCGAGAGCTGTTGGCGCGGCCGATCGCCTGCGAGATGTAGTCGCCGGTGCGCACCACCGCCTCCAGGTCGATGCCGGTATGGATGCCCATGCCGTGCAGCATGTACAGCACGTCTTCGGTCGCCACATTGCCGGTCGCGCCCTTGGCATACGGGCAGCCGCCCAGCCCGGCGACCGAGGCGTGGAAAATCGAGATGCCCACTTCCAGGCTGGCCAGGATGTTGGACAGCGCCTGGCCGTAGGTGTCGTGGAAATGGCCCGAGAGCCGGTCCAGCGCGAACTCGGCGGCGGCCGCCCGCATCACTTCCTGCACGCGCACCGGCGTGCCCACGCCGATGGTGTCGGCGATATCGATCTCGTCGCAGCCCAGCTCGCGCATGCGGCGCACCACGTCGACCACGGCACTGACCGGAACCTCGCCCTGGTAGGGGCAGCCCAGCGCGCACGAGATGCTGCCGCGCAGGCGCACGCCCTTCTCTTTCGCGGCGGCGGCGACGGGCTCGAAGCGCTGGATCGACTCGGCGATCGAGCAGTTGATGTTCTTCTGCGAGAACGCTTCGCTGGCGGCGCCGAAGATCACCACCTCGTCGGCGCCGGCCGCGACGGCGCCTTCGAAGCCTTTCATGTTCGGCGTCAGCACCGAATACAGCGTGCCGGGCCGGCGCTGGATGCGGGCCATCACATCCGCGCCGTCGGCCATCTGCGGCACCCACTTGGGCGAGACGAACGAGGCGGCCTCGATATTGACGAAGCCGGCGTCGGTCAGCTGGTTGACCAGCGCGACCTTGACGTCGGTCGGCACCATGGCCTTTTCATTCTGCAGGCCGTCGCGCGGGCCGACTTCGACGATCTTCACATAGTTCGGGATGGTCATGACCGTCTCCTGTCTGTTATTCGTTGTGGTGTGCCGGCGCTCAGTACCCGCGCTGCAGGTCGACCACGCCGGCGATGGGCTGGCCCGCGCGCAGCGCGCGGATCTTGCCGGCGATCTGGGCGATGCTGTCCTCGCGCAGCGTCAGCGCCGAGATATGCGGCGTCACCGTGATGCGCGGCTCCTGCCAGAACGGATGATCCGCCGGCAGCGGCTCGGTGCGGAACACGTCTAGCGTGGCGCCCGCGACCTGGCCCGACTGGACCGCGGCCAGCAGGTCTTCCTCGACCAGGTGCTGGCCGCGCGCCACGTTGATCACATAGGCGCCCTGCGCCAGCCGCGCGAACAGGCCGGCGTTCAGGATGTTCTCGGTCTGCGGTGTCAGCGGCAGCACATTGACCAGCACGCGCAGGCCGTTCAGGAACGGCGCCTGGCCCGCATCGCCATAGAACCCGTTGACGCCTTCGATCGCGCGCGCGGTGCGGCTCCAGCCGCGCACGGGGAAGCCGAAGCCGGCCAGCGTGCGGGCGATATGCGTGCCGAGCGTGCCCACGCCCATCACGCCGATGGTGAAGTCGGCGCGGCGATGCGGCTTGAGGAATTTCCAGTGGCCGGCCCGCTCCTGCGCCTCATAGGCGTCGAGCTTGCGGAAATAGCGCAGCACGGCGTGGGTGACGTACTCGGCCATCTGCGCGGCCATGCCGGCATCGTCCAGCCGCACGATCGGCACGCCGGCAGGCAACGCATCGGGCGCCTCGTCGCGCAGCCGCAGAATGCCGTCGACGCCGGCGCCAAGGTTGAAGACCGCCTTCAGGTCGGTTCGGCCGCGCAGCATCTCCACCGGCGGGCGCCACACCACGGCGTAGTCGGCGGGCTCGCCGCGGCTGCCCACCCAGGTCACGCATTCGGCTTCGGGCAAGGCCTCGGCAAAGCCTTCGATCCACGGGTCATAGCGGCCGTCGGGGACGTACAACTGCAACTTCATCATGTCTCCAGGGGGAGGTTGCGGGGGCGAAGTGGCGTCCATTGCCATTTCCGCGTGCGCGGGAATGAGGGCAGGAGTTGATCGCTCAAAAGGCTATTTTGGCAGAGGAATGCGATCGGGGTCAGGCATCGGCCCAAACCCCGTCCGTAGCGCGGCGCTTAGTTGCCCTCGAACGCCAGCAGTTGCGCCCCTTCAGCAACCTGTTCGCCCACCCCGTAGAGCACCTCGCTGACCACGCCGTCGGCCGGCGCGCTGATGGTGTGCTCCATCTTCATGGCTTCCATCACCAGCAGCGGCGTGCCGCGCGTGACCGTGCTGCCGGCTTCGACCATCACCGCGATGACCTTGCCCGGCATCGGCGCGGTCAGCTTGCCCCCCTCGCTTTCGGATTCGCCGGCATGGGCCAGCGGGTCGAGCCACGCCAGCGCAACATGCCGCCCGGCATAGAACACATGGAAGGTTTCGCCGTCACTGTGCACCTGCCCATGCGCACGGCGGGTGCCGAGGTTGACGCGCAGGTCGTCGGCCTGGCAGGTGCTGGCGAAGGGCGCCGCCTGGTCGGCGTAGATCAGCGTGCTGCCGCGCGCATTGGTGTTCAGCGTCACGTCGAGCACATGGTCGCCGTAGCCGAAGCGCAGCTGGCGCGAGACGCCGCCGTTGAGCCGCCACGCCCCGCCGTGGGTCCACGGCGAGTGCGGATCGGCGGCGTCGATGCGCAGTTCGCGCGCCTCGCGGTCCAGCAGCGCGGCCACGGCCAGCGCGATGATTTCCATGCCAACCGGCGCCGGCGGCGGAAACAGGGTCTTCTCGTTGCGCTCGATCAGTCCGGTATCGAGATCCGCGGTGCGGAACGCTTCCGACTTCACCAGCCGCTGCAGGAACGCGACGTTAGTCGACAGGCCCACCACGTGGTATGCCGCCAGCGCCTGGCGCATGCGCGCCAGCGCCTCGTCGCGGTCCTTGCCCCAGACGATCAGCTTGGCAATCATCGGGTC
>NZ_JAGIQB010000038.1:0-76845 GCF_017815025.1 Cupriavidus phytohabitans | reverse complement strand
CCCAGTAATCGACTCGCTCGCGCGCACATAACCGTGAGAAATCAAAGCATTATGCGCGCCGCCAGCTCAAAGTTCGGACTAAGGCGTGCGCAAGGCCCCGGCTGGCACAGCGGGACCGGCATAGAAAAAGGCAGCCTCGGCTGCCTTTTCTGTTTTTCTACGCGCGCGGATCAGGCGATCAGCTCGTACTCGCGCAGCGTGCGCAGCGCGGCGCGGTATTCGCCTTCGCCCTGCAGCTTGTTCCAGTCCAGCGGCTTGCGGCGCGGGAACAGCTTGCGGACGCGGCGCTGCGAGGCCTTGCCGATACCCACGTCGAGTTCGTTCAGTAGCTGGTCGGCGCGATCGGGGTGGTTGCAGATCAGCACCATGTCGCAGCCTGCCGTCAGCGCGGCGCGCGCGGCCTCGGTCACGCTGCCGGCCACGCTGGCGCCTTCCATGCTGAGGTCGTCGCTGAAGATCACGCCTTCGAAGCCCAGCTGCGCGCGCAGCACGTCCTGCAGCCAGTAGCGCGAGAAGCCGGCCGGATTGGGGTCGACCTTGGGATAGATCACGTGCGCCGGCATCACCGACGACAGGCCCAGGCCCAGCCATTCGTACGGACGCGCGTCCTGTTCGAGGATCTCGTCCAGCGTACGCTCGTCGACCGGAATCGCCACGTGCGAGTCCGCCTCGACATAGCCGTGGCCGGGGAAGTGCTTGCCGCAGTTGCTCATGCCGGCCAGCAGCAGGCCGTGGTTGAGGTGGCCGGACAGCATCGTCACCACGCGCGGGTCAGCATGGAAGGCGCGGTCACCGATCACGGCACTACGGCCGTAGTCCAGGTCCAGCACCGGCGTGAAGCTGAAATCGATGTCGCAGGCGCGCAGCTCTGCCGCCAGCACGTAGCCGCACGCCACCGCGGCGCGCGTCGCGGCCAGTACATCGCGGTCCCACAATTCGCCCAGCCGGTGCATCGCCGGCAGATGGGTAAAGCCATCGGTCTTGCAGCGCTGTACGCGGCCGCCTTCATGGTCGATGCAGATCAGCACGTCGTCGCGCACCGCGCGGATTGCGCGCGTCAGCGCCTGCAGCTGCGCGCGCGATTCGAAGTTGCGAGCGAACAGGATCACGCCGCCGGTCAGCGGATGCGCGATGCGGCGCGCATCGTCGGTATCGAGCTGCTTGCCGACAACGTCGAGGACCACCGGGCCCGGCCGCTTGCCGGAGTTCTTCTTGGACATGGAAGGGGTTGGATTCACAAGGCTTTGTTTTGAGGAGCCGCCTCGCCGCTGCGCTCGGCAATGGCGAAGGCGACTGCATAGTCATGTTCGTCACTGACACTGACCCGCACGGTGAGGCCGCGTTCCGCGAGCCATGCCGCCAGTTCGCCATGGCATACCGGCGACGGCTCGCCCGAAGGCAGGTTCATCAGCTCCATCGCGCGCCACGTCATCGGCCAGCGCATGCCGAGGCCGATGGCCTTGGAAAAGGCTTCCTTGGCGGCAAAGCGCGTGGACAGGAAGGCGAGCCCGCGCTTCTCGGAACGCGCCTTGCGCGCGTGGTACTTGGCCAGCTCGCTGGGTCCGAGCACCTTTTCCGCGAAGCGGCCGTGGGTGCGTTCCATCACGCCCTGCACGCGGGCGATCTGGATGATGTCGGTACCGACGCCGTAGATCACGCCGGCGCGCCTGCGACGGGATAACGCGTGCCCAGGCGCGCGGCCACCATGATGGCCTTCATCTCGCGCACCGCGTTCTGCCAGCCGACGAACACCGCATGCGCGACGATGGCATGGCCAATGTTCAGTTCCTTGATGCCAGGCAGCGCCGCGATGGGCTGGACATTGGTGTAGTGCAGGCCGTGGCCGGCATTGACCACCAGCCCGTGCTTCAACCCCGCGTCGACACCATCAGCGATGCGGCGGAATTCCACCGCCTGCTCGTCGGGCGTATGCGCATCGGCATAGGCACCGGTATGCAGCTCGATCACCGGCGCGCCGCACGCGGCCGCGGCGGCGATCTGGTCGGGATCCGCATCGATGAACAGCGACACGCGGATGCCGGCGCCGGCCAGCTGCGCGCAGGCCGCCTTGACCTGCTCGAAGCGCCCTGCCACGTCGAGGCCGCCCTCGGTAGTCACTTCCTCGCGGCGCTCGGGCACCAGGCACACGTCCTGCGGGCGGATCTCGCAAGCAATGTCGAGCATCTCCTGCGTAATCGCGCACTCCAGGTTCATGCGCGTGGCCAGCTGCGGGCGCAGCGCGCGCACGTCGGCGTCGCGGATATGGCGGCGGTCTTCGCGCAGGTGCAGCGTGATCAGGTCCGCGCCGGCTTCCTCGGCCTGCAGCGCGGCCTGGATGGGGTCGGGATACACGGTGCCGCGCGCGTTGCGCAGCGTGGCAACGTGGTCGATGTTGACGCCAAGGTCGATGACGCCCGGATTTGCGTGGAAGATCATGCGAGCAGGAGAGATTCGGATTGGAATGGTTCGGTCACAGATACTGCAGATCGATCAGTATCTGGCGCGTTTTCAGCGGTTCGCCTTGCAGATAATAATGCAGCAGGAAGCGCATCAGCGCCCGGCTTTGCGCCGCGGTCTGCGCGCGGCTGTAATCGTCCTGCGCCATGTCGAGCAGCGTCTGGCCCGACACCACCGGCCACGACGACGGGTCGCTCGGCTGGGCGCGGCGCACGCCGCGCTCGGGCTGGTAGACGTAGTCGAGCCCCGGTTGCACGCGTTCGCCGGTGCTCAGGCACTGGTCGAAGCCCACCGCGAAGCCGGTGTCCTGCAGCAGCACGCGCTCGAAGCTGCGCAGCACCAGCCCGGCGGGCTCGCCGTGCGCCAGCCGCGTGAGCGTGGCCAGGTAGTGGCGGAACAGCGCGGGATACGCATCTTCGCGCGGGCAGAAGCGCATCAGCAGTTCGTTGAGATAGAACGCGGACAACAGTGCATCGCCGGCCAGCGGCGGCATGCCGCCTACCCATTCGGCCTTGGTCAGCGTCTTGACCTCGCCGCGGCCGCTCCATGAGACCGACACCGGATGGAAATGCTGCAGCACCGCGCGCAGCGCCGAATGCGGGCGCTTGGCGCCCTTGGCCACCATCGAGATGCGGCCATGGTCGCGCGTGAAGACATCGAGGATCAGGCTGGTCTCGCGATACGGCCAGGCATGCAGTACAAAGCCCGGCTGGTCGGCGACGCGCGACTCGGGCCGTGCCGGCACGATACGCATGGCGCGGTCCATCATGGCGCGTGCCGCCGCATCGGCCATGCCGGGCAGTGCCTTGCTGTCGAGCAGTTCGGCCGCCTCGTCCACCACCGGATCGGCGCGGCGGGCGCGGGGCGCCGGCGCGCGTGCGATGTCAGCCGTCTTGCTCAATGTTCGCCCGCCTTTCGCTTGCAGTGCGGTCACTCGTAGCCGTAGGCCCGCAGTCCGGCTTCGTTGTCGGCCCAGCCGCTCTTCACCTTGATCCACATTTCGAGGTAGACCTTGCCGTCGAACAGCTTTTCCATATCGAGGCGCGCCTCGGTGGAGATCTGCTTGAGCTTGCTGCCCTTGTTGCCGATGATCATGGCCTTGTGCGCGTCGCGCTCGACCAGGATGGTGGCAAAGACACGGCGCAGGCGCCCCTCGGTCTCGAACTTGTCGATGACGACGGTGCTGGTGTATGGCAGCTCGTCGCCGGTCCAGCGGAACACCTTTTCGCGGATGATCTCTGAGGCCAGGAAGCGCTCGCTGCGGTCGGTCATCGCATCGGCGTCATACATCGGCTCGCCTTCCGGCAGGTAGGGCCGGATGATATCGAACAGCCGCGCGATATGGTCGCGGGTCTTGGCCGACATCGGCACCACTTCGCGGAACGGGAACAGCTGCCCCATCTTTTCCAGGAAGGGCATCATCACTTCCGAACGGTTCTCGCCGATGCGGTCGAGCTTGTTGGTCACCAGCAGCACCGGCGTGTTCTTCGGCAGCAGCGACAGCACCTTCTCGTCGTCGGCGCCGTAATAGCCGGCCTCGACCACGAACAGGATCAGGTCCACCGACGACAGTGTCGACGTGACCGCGCGGTTCAGCGATCGGTTGAGCGCGCTGGCGTGGCGGGTCTGGAATCCGGGCGTGTCGACGAACACATACTGCGCGTCATCCGTGGTCTGGATGCCGACGATGCGGTGCCGCGTGGTCTGCGCCTTGCGCGAAGTGATGCTGATCTTCTGGCCGACCAGCGCGTTCATCAGCGTGGACTTGCCGACGTTGGGGCGGCCGACGATGGCC
Organism: Cupriavidus phytohabitans; assembly: GCF_017815025.1. NCBI lineage: Bacteria > Pseudomonadati > Pseudomonadota > Betaproteobacteria > Burkholderiales > Burkholderiaceae > Cupriavidus > Cupriavidus phytohabitans. The sequence goes on along the minus strand of NZ_JAGIQB010000038.1, from coordinate 72,593 downwards.
ACGGTGCCGCAGCGGAACGCCGCGGCCGGGGTATCCGCCGCGTCTTGCTGCGGATGGGTAGATTCGGTCATTCCTTCAACCTGAGAGACAGCTGCGGATCCTGCGGCTGGGGTTGCTTGCGGGTCTTGCCGGTGCGCTCGGCGCGGCTGCGCTTGAGCAGCTGCGGCACCAGCTTCTGGACTTCGTCCAGCGCCAGCTTGGCGGCGGCCTGCTCGGCGGCGCGCCGCGAGGCACCGGTGCCGAACACCCGGACTTCCAGTTTAGGCACCGTGCACTCGACTTCAAACTGCTGGCTGTGCGCGGCCCCGTGAGTGGCGATTACGTTATATTGCGGCAGGGCAATCTTGTGGCCCTGCAGGTATTCCTGCAGCAGGGTCTTGGCGTCCTTGCCCAGCGTGCGCGGATCCACCTGCTCCAGAATCGGGATATAGAGCTTGCGGATCAGCGCGCGCGCGGCCTCGAAGCCGGTATCGAGGAAGACCGCGCCAACGATGGCTTCGAGCGCGTCGGCGAGAATCGACGGACGGCGGAAGCCGCCGCTCTTCAGTTCGCCCTCGCCCAGGCGCAGCGTGTCGGACAGCTGCAGCATCTGGGCGATCTCATAAAGGGCCTGCTGCTTGACCAGGTTGGCGCGCACGCGCGACAGGTCGCCTTCGTCAAGCTTGCCGAACATGCCATAGAGCATGTCCGCCACGGCGCAGTTGAGCACCGAATCGCCCAAAAACTCGAGGCGTTCGTTGTGCTGGGCGCTGTGGCTGCGGTGCGTCAGCGCCTGCTGCAGCAATTCTGGCTTGCTGAATCGGTAGCCGAGTCGTTGCTGCAAGGCGTCGAGGTTCATATCAGTGCTGCGTTCCCGAATAGGTGATCAGAAGACTCAGGGGTCCGTAGACGGGCACTTCGGTCCGGTACGAAAAATCGACCGAGCGGATGTTGCCGTTATCGTCCTCGCGGACCAGCAGGTCTTCGCCCTTGACTGCGGCAATCTGGTCGATGACTGCCTGTTTGTCGAAATACTCGACGACTTCACGTTTGTTGACTGCACGCTGCTTCGCATAGCTGGCGGCGCGCTTCACCGAAAAATACTCCACCAGGCTCGGTATCGAGCGCACGGCCGGCAAGGCCACGCCGATCACGAAGACCACGATCACCAGCAGCGTCCAGACGGAAAATCCGCCCTGCCCGTGGCGCCGTGGCCAGGCCTGCAAGTACTCCCGGCCTTGTTCTTTCCCCTTACCCTTCCCGGTCTGACCCATTGCGCTTGCCCTCTTTTGTGTTGAGTGTTCTTGCGCCGCGCGGCTTGACTTACTTGAACGAGCCCACGCGTCCGAAATTGCCCAGGTTCATCCAGATGACAAAGGCCTTGCCGACGATATTCTCATCCGGCACGAATCCCCAGTAACGGGAGTCGAGGCTGTTGTCCCGGTTGTCGCCCATCACGAAATAGTGACCTGCAGGTACCTTGCACGTCACACCCTGCTGATTGTAAGTGCAGTTTTCCCGGTAAGGGAAATCCGGGTCCGCGCCCGCCACGAACGCCGGCCGGTCGGCATCATTAAGGATGCCATGATCGACGCTGCCGGGCAGCTTTTCGCGGAAATGCTTGGAATATGCCAGGCGCTCTTCATCCAGGAAGTCCGGCAGCACCGTGTATTCGGCCGGCTTGCCGTTGATGGTCAACCGCTTGTTGAAATACTGCACCGTGTCGCCCGGCACGCCGATAACTCGTTTGATGTAATCGAGCGACTGGTCCTTCGGGTAGCGGAACACCATCACGTCGCCGCGCTGGGGCTCGCGCATGTCCATGATCTTCTTGTTCACCACCGGCAGCCGGATGCCGTATTCATACTTGTTGACCAGGATGAAGTCGCCGATCAGCAGCGTCGGGATCATCGAGCCCGACGGGATCTTGAACGGCTCGACCACGAACGAGCGCAGGACGAACACCGCCAGGATCACCGGGAAGAAGCTTGCCGAGTATTCCAGCCACCACGGCTGGCGCAGCTTCTCTTCGGCCAGGCGCTTGCGCGTGGCGTCGGCATCGGTCGCGCCAAAGCCACCTTGCAGCGCCGCCTGGCGGGAATCGAATTCAGCCAGCGCCAGCCGCGCCGAGGCGCGGCGCTGCCGCTCGAACACGAGCTTGTCCGCGACCCACGCAACACCCGTAATCACCACCAGCACAAAAAGGATCAGTGCAAAATTCATGACGGCTTCTGGTTCTTGGAAATCCTGGTACAGCCTGTTTTGTTACCCGCGCGGCGAACCGCCGCGCGTGGCATCTGCTGCCGGGCCTTACTTGTCGTCCACCTGCAGGATGGCCAGGAAGGCCTCTTGCGGGATCTCGACCGTACCGACCTGCTTCATGCGCTTCTTGCCGGCCTTCTGCTTTTCCAGCAGCTTCTTCTTGCGGCTGATATCGCCGCCGTAGCACTTGGCCAGCACGTTCTTGCGCAGTGCCTTGACGTTCTCGCGCGCAATGATATTCGAGCCGATCGCCGCCTGGATCGCCACGTCGTACATCTGGCGCGGGATGATCTCGCGCATCTTGGCGGCAACTTCGCGGCCCCGGTATTGCGAGTTGGAGCGGTGGACGATCACCGACAGCGCATCGACCTTGTCGCTGTTGATCAGGATATCGACCTTGACCACATCCGACGGGCGATATTCCTTGAACTCGTAATCCATCGACGCATAGCCGCGCGACACCGACTTCAGGCGGTCAAAGAAGTCCATCACGATTTCCGCCATCGGGATCTCGTAGGTCAGCTGCACCTGCTTGCCGTGGTAGCTCATGTTGATCTGCGTGCCGCGCTTCTGCGTGCACAGCGTGATCACCGAGCCGACATACTCCTGCGGCATATACAGGTTGACGGTAACGATCGGCTCCAGGATCGCTTCGATTTTGCTCGGATCCGGCATTTTCGCCGGATTTTCCACCGTGATCATGGTGCCGTCGCGCATCTCGACCTGGTACACCACCGTCGGCGCGGTGGTGATCAGGTCCATGTCGAACTCGCGCTCCAGGCGCTCCTGCACGATTTCCATGTGCAGCAGGCCCAGGAAGCCGCAACGGAAGCCGAAGCCCAGCGCCTGCGACACTTCCGGCTCGAACATCAGCGAGGCGTCGTTCAGGCGCAGCTTTTCCAGCGATTCACGCAGCGCTTCGTACTGGTTGGCCTCGACGGGATACAGGCCGGCGAACACCTGCGGCTTGACTTCCTTGAAGCCGGGCAGCGGCGCCTCGGCCTTGCGCTGCACGGTGGTGATGGTGTCGCCCACCTTGGCGGCCTTCAGTTCCTTGATGCCGGCGATGACAAAGCCTACCTGGCCCGCGGTCAGCGAATCGCGCTGGATCGACTTGGGCGTGAACACGCCCACCTGCTCGACCAGGTGCTGCGCGCCGGTGGCCATCAGCAGCACCTTGTCCTTGGTGCGCAGCGTGCCGTTGACCACGCGCACCAGCATCACCACGCCGACGTAGTTGTCGAACCACGAATCGATGATCAGCGCCTGCAGCGGTGCGTCCGCGTGGCCCTTGGGCGGCGGCACCTTGGCGATCAGGGCCTCGATCACGTCCTGCACGCCCTGGCCGGTCTTGGCCGAGCACGGCGTGGCGTCCTGCGCATCGATGCCGATGACGTCCTCGATCTCCTGGATCGCGTTCTCGGGGTCGGCCTGCGGCAGGTCGATCTTGTTCAGCACCGGCACGACTTCCACGCCCAGCTCGATCGCGGTGTAGCAGTTGGCCACGGTCTGCGCCTCAACGCCCTGCGAGGCGTCGACCACCAGCAGCGCGCCTTCGCAGGCGGACAACGAGCGGCTGACTTCATAGCTGAAGTCGACGTGTCCCGGAGTGTCGATCAGGTTCAGGTTGTAGACCTCGCCGTCGCGCGCCTTGTAGGTCAGCGCGGCGGTCTGCGCCTTGATGGTGATACCGCGCTCTTTCTCGATATCCATCGAGTCGAGGACCTGCGCTTCCATCTCCCGATCCGACAGCCCTCCACAGAGCTGAATGATCCGGTCGGCCAGGGTGGACTTCCCATGGTCGATATGGGCAATGATCGAGAAATTACGGATATGGTCCATCTAGTGTTCAGGGGAGCGCCGGCAACAGGGCCCGGGCGGCAACAAACGGTTCGTCGCAGTTCGAAAATGGCCCGGCGCCGCGCGCCGGCAGGGCGTGCGCGGGCGTGCCGCAAAGGTCAGGGGTGCAATTTTTGCGCCAATCCGCGATTTTACCGGATTTTCAAAGGCTTCCGGGTCGTGAAATGGCCACGCCATGCGCGTGCCAGGCGCATTCAGCGGCTGGCGCGGGCGCCGCCGTGTGCTGCAAGCCACTCCCGCACCGCGCCGCCATCGAGGAAATAGTGACAAAGCCGCGCGGCACCGCTGTCGAGCGCCTCCGGCGGCCCTGGCATCAATACCGGGACCAGCTCGCCGAAGCGGTCTTCCAGGCCGGCGTCGCTGTCGACATCCACCTCATGCAGCACGAAAGAAAAATCGCGCCGGAGGGATTCCAGCGCGACCTTCATGTCGTCGCACAGATGGCAGTATGCCCGGCCGTAAAGTGTCAGCGCGGGCATGCCGTCGGGGAGCGGATCAACGGCTGACGGTGGCACCCGGGCGCAGCGTCAGCACCTGGGTGGCGTCGCCGCGGCGCACGAACACCGCGGCGATCCGGCTCTTGTCCAGGCCGCGCACCAGCTCGTTGAACTGGCGGGCATTGGTCACGTCGGTGTCGCCCAGGCGCAGGATAATGTCGCCTGGACGGATGCCGGCGCGCAGCGCAGGGCCGTCGGCCAGCTCTACCTCGACGCCCGACTTGAGCTTGAGCTCCTTCAGGCGCGCGTCGGGCAGGTCGTTGACTACCAGCCCCAGCGCGTTAGGCTTGCTGGCCTGTGCGCTGTCTTCCTTGGGCGCCGCGCTGCGGCTGGCGCGCGCCTTGCCGTCCGGCTCCAGCTCGGCAACGGTAATGGTCACCTCGCGGGTCGCGCCCTTGCGCCACAACTGCAGCGGCACGCGCGCGCCCGGCTTGGTATCGCCGACCATGCGCGGCAGGTCCGAAGCGCGCTCGATATCGCGGCCGTTGAACTTCAGGATGATATCGCCGGCCTCGACTCCGGCCTTCTCGGCGGGGCCGCCCGGTTCGACGCTGCCGACCAGTGCGCCACGCGCACGGCCCAGCCCCAGCGAATCGGCCACTTCCTTGGTGACATCGCCGATCGCCACCGCGATGCGGCCGCGGGTCACGCGGCCGGCGGTCTTGAGCTGCTCGGACACGCGCATCGCCTCGTCGATCGGGATCGCGAAGGAAATGCCCATGTAGCCGCCGCTGCGGCTGTAGATTTGCGAATTGATACCGATCACTTCGCCGCGCAGGTTGATCAGCGGACCGCCCGAGTTGCCGGGGTTGACCGCCACATCCGTCTGGATGAATGGCACGTAGTCGCCGGTATCGCGCCCCTTGGCCGAGACGATGCCGGCGGTCACGCTGTTATCCAGCCCGAACGGCGAGCCGATGGCGAGCACCCACTCGCCGGCGCGGACTTTCTCCGAATCTCCCAGCGGCAGGCGTGGCAGGTTGGTGGCATCAACCTTCAGCAGCGCCACGTCGGTACGCTTGTCCGACCCGATCAGCTTGGCCTTGAACTCGCGCTTGTCCGGCAGCGTAACGTAGATGGTCTCGGCGTCCGCCACCACATGCGCGTTGGTCATCACATAACCATCGGCGCTGATGATGAAGCCCGAGCCTACGCCCCGGCTCTGTTCTTCCTGCTGCGGCGGCTGCGGCTGGTTGCGGCGCGGCGGCGTGCCTGGGGCCGGCGCGCCCGGCATGGGCACGCCAAAGAAGCGCCGGAAGAACTCGGCCATTTCATCGTCGCCAGGAGCGCCGCCGCGTTGGCGCACGCGCTCCGTGGTGCGGATATTGACGACTGCGGGGCTGGCCTTTTCCACCAGGTCGGTGAAATCAGGCAGGTTGTAGTTGGCGGCGGCGGCCTGGGCGTGGCTGACTTGGGCCACGGTCGGGCCGAGCACCAACATGGCAGCCATGACCACGGCACGCGCCAGGGCTGGAGATCTGAAAGTCATCGACAACTCCCGGGATTCAGCGAAAGAAGAAAAACCGATACGATCCCGTGGCTGGGACCCCTCGCGCAGGTTTCATGGGCCGGCCCCTGGAATGGGGCATTCCGAGGCGCCGGCTGCACCCGCGTCAGGCTCAGTGTACCGCCTTGGGCTGCCGGTACTCTACGGCCGTCGCAAACTGGCGTACGGTGCTCGCCGGCACCTCGCCGACCACGGTGATCCAGTAATCGGCTATCCGGCGCACCACGACTTGTGTCGCGCCGAGTGCGGCTACGCCCTCGCGGCGCACTCGCTGCTCGGAAACCGGCTCGATGAAGACCGAGAGGCCGGTCAGTCCGTCACTGTAGACCACCTGCAGAACTTCGAAGACCTGGCCACGACTGTTGCCGGGCCCCGAGGCCCGCAGCTCACCCAGCGGGCGTCGTACCTCGCGGATTTTCTGGAAACCCTTCAGCGGCACGGCGATCGTCCAGCCTTCGTCGGCGATGTTGGTCGCCTGGTAATTCACCTCGTAGTGATTCCAGTTGCTGGCACTCTTGATGGCAGCAAGGATGCGCTGTTTTTCCGACGGCACCCCGATCTGGACTTGCGAGAATGCCACCTGCTCAAGCACCTTGCCGCCGTCGCCAACGGTCTGCGCACGCATCAGCAGGCCGGAATTCTTCTCGGCCCACAGGCGCACCGCATAGCGCGCGGCATCGTGAGGCTCCAGCGCGAACACCTCGCAATCCATGCCGGCCACCCGCTCCGCGGGCATCCTGCGCATGTCGTAGAGCTCGAGCACATCGTTCTTGTTGGTGGCAAGCAGCGCCGGGAAGCGGTCCTTGGCTTCCTGCTTCTCCACCACCACCAGCTTGGCTTCCGGGATCAGGCTGTGCACCACGTCATTCTGGCGCAGCACCTCGCGCGGCTTGCCGTCCAGCGTTTCCAGGCGCTCGTACTCGTTGTTGACCAGATCGCTGTAATGCTGGATGCGCGACGCATGCATGACGCTGCCGCGCTGGTAAATCAGCGTGCCGACATAGTTTTCGCGTTGCGCGGCTTTGTGGATCTTGTTGAGCCAGGCCGTGGCGTCGCGTCGGTTCAGCGTACTGTCCGAGGGCTGCGCGGTTGCCGCTGCAGCAGTCAGACATAAGGCCAGAAAAAGGGACCTACGCAGGGCCCCAATTCTCTGTGCGCCCGCTACATAGGCGGACGACCGTCCTTTAGGCATGTCCGGCATTATTCCTGCGTATTTTCCTGAGAGAAGCTGGCGCCGTTGGCAACCGTGCGCATGGTCGGCACGAACGCATCCGTTGCCACCGAGGTGCGATGGGCACGCAGATATTCGTCCAGGCGCGGATCGCGGATCATCTGGGTTTCGGCCACGGTGACAATGCCGGCAGCCGGCGCGGCTGCGGACGGTTCCGCGCGCGCCACCACGGCTTCGGGCGCGGCCAGGCCAGCGGGTCCGCGCATCTGCGGCACGACCACCCAGCTGACCGCCGCCACTGCGGCAGCGATCGCGGTACCAGGCAAGGCGCGGCGCACCCACGATGGCCTGACCAGCAGGCGGTGGCGTGCACTGGCTTGCGCCACGGCCGGCACCAGCACGTGCGGCTCGGCCTCCAGGCGGGCGGAGAAGCGAGTAAGGAAATCGGCGGTGGAGCCTGCGTGCGTCAGGTCTTCCGAGCGCAGCGCATCGCCGATCAACTGGTATGTGCTCCAGTCGGCCATGCCGTCGTCGCTTTTTGCGAGATCGAGCACGGCCTTGACTTCATGCGGCGCCAGTTCGCCATCCATCAGAACGGAGATCTGCTCCGCTGCTTCCACTACATGAACCGACTGCTTATGAGCCTGACCCATTTCCCACCCCAAGAACTTCCATTGAACACCGATAATCCCGTCTACTGCTGTCGCTTATCGATGCAGGAATAGGCTGCAACGCTGGCCGCACGACATCGTTCTTTGCTACCGAACTACTACCACCGGAACCACTACCACCGCTTGCCCTCTGCCGTTCCCAGCAGCGGACGCAATCTTTCGGCAATCGCCTCGCGCGCGCGGAAGATCCGCGAGCGCACCGTGCCGATCGGACATCCCATCGCCTCCGCGATTTCCTCATAGCTGAGGCCCTCGATCTCGCGCAGGGTGATGGCGGTCCGCAATTCCTCCGGCAGTGCTTCCATCGCGCGGTTCACCGTCTCGGCAACCTGGCGCGTGTGGAGCATCGACTCCGGCGTATTGATATCCCTTAGTTGCTCACCGTCCGCAAAAGTTTCAGCCTCTTCCGCATCGATGTCGCTCGACGCTTCCGGGCGGCGGCCCTGGGTAGCAAGGTAGTTCTTGGCCGTGTTGACGGCGATCCGGTACAGCCACGTGTAGAAGGCCGACTCCCCGCGAAACTGGGGCAAGGCGCGATATGCCTTGATAAAGGCATCCTGCGCCACATCCTCGACTTCGGCGGGGTCCCTGACCAGGCGCGAAATCAGGCGAATGATCTTCCGATGGTATTTGGTCACCAGAAGTTCAAAGGCCCGCTTGTCGCCCTGCTGGACGCGTTCAACTAGGAGCTGATCGGCTTCGCGTTCGCTCACGTATGGCTCACCTGCAGTGTATCTCTTGGTTTGGTCGTCACGACAAACGTTGTATTTTACCTACGATTCTTCGCTCGCCCCGTCGAGCAACGCGCACGCTGTGACCGTGAATTAACAAATTCGTTCCCTTGCGGTCGTTTCCGGTTGCACCTGCAGTGCAACTCTGGCAGCGCACCGCAACCGCCGCGAGAGATCCGGCGACACGGCTTGCCAGGGAAGGAAGACTACGCCCGGCAGACCGGGCGCACGGGAGCCAAGGCGCAAGACAGCGACGCTGCCCGCCTGCCAGAAGCCGCTCACCACGACCTCGTGGCGGCCGGCACCGGGTACTTCAATACGGACCCGCAGCGGCCCTTTGCCGTCGGGCGCCGGCAGCAGCGCCGTGCAGTGCCAGCACAGCGCACGCATCCATTGGCGCCATTTGCGGGCAACCGCCACGCAGGCGACAACGGGCAGCAGCGCCAGCGCGCCGTGCCACCACAGCATGCCGGCAGGGTTCGTGGCAACGGTGTCGGCTAACGCGGACGCGAGCAGCCCCATCGCAATCGCTTCACCGGCGCAGAACACCAACAGGGCCCACCGCAACGGGTGGGCCCTGTCCTGGCGCAGCCCGTGCAGGGCCCGCCTCAACCACGGATCAGACGCGGCGGAAGACAAGCGTGCCGTTGGTACCGCCGAAACCGAAGTTGTTCTTTACCGCAACGTCGATCTTCATCTCGCGCGCCGTGTTGGCCACGTAGTCCAGGTCGCACTCCGGATCCTGGTTGTCGATGTTGATCGTCGGCGGCGACACCTGGTTGTGCACAGCCAGTACGGTGAAGACCGACTCCACGCCGCCGGCGCCGCCCAGCAGGTGGCCAGTCATCGACTTGGTCGAGTTCACCACCATCTTGTAGGCCTGGTCGCCGAACGCTGCCTTGATGGCATCGGATTCGTTCTTGTCTCCGAGCGGCGTCGAGGTGCCATGCGCGTTCAGGTAATGGACCTGGTCCGCATTGATGCCTGCGTCCTTCAGCGCGTTGACCATGCAGCGGCGCGGGCCGTCCATGTTCGGGGCGGTCATGTGGAACGCATCGCCGCTCATGCCAAAGCCGATCAGCTCGGCATAGATGCGCGCGCCGCGCGCCTTGGCCGACTCGTACTCTTCCAGCATCATCACGCCGGCGCCCTCGCCCAGCACGAAGCCGTCGCGGTCCTTGTCCCACGGGCGCGAGGCCGCGGCCGGGTCGTCGTTGCGGGTCGACAGCGCGCGGGCCGCGGCAAAGCCGCCGATACCCAGCGGCGACACCGTCGACTCGGCCCCGCCTGCCAACATGGCATCGGCGTCGCCGGCCTGGATCAGGCGAGCGGCCAGGCCGATGCTGTGCAGGCCGGTCGTGCACGCGGTCACGGCAGCGAGGTTCGGGCCCTTGATGCCGTGGATGATCGACAGGTGGCCGGCGATCATGTTGATGATCGAACCCGGCACGAAGAACGGCGAAATACGGCGCGGACCGCGCTCGGTCAGCACCGCTTTGGTCTCTTCGATCATCGGCAAGCCGCCGATGCCCGAGCCGACCAGTACGCCGATACGCTCGGCATTGGCTTCGGTCACTTCCAGGCCGCTGTCCCTCAGGGCCTGCGTACCCGCGGCGATGCCGTAATGGATAAACGTATCCATATTGCGGGCTTCCTTGGCCGGGATGTAGTCCTCGGCATTGAAGCCCTTCACTTCACCGGCGAAGTGCACGGAAAGCGCGGAGTGATCGAATTTGGTGATGGTGGCGATGCCGGACTTGCCGGCTACCAGGTTGGCCCAGCCTTCGGCAACCGTGTTTCCGACCGGAGACACAAGGCCAAGCCCAGTGACGACGACGCGACGACGGCTCACTATGTTTTCCTACGGGTGCGTGAAGAGGCGACGGAACGACGGATCAGCCTGCCGCCGCGCCACGGGCGCGGCGTACAGGCGCATTCCATTCTGCGTCTTCGAACAGACGAAAGCCACAGAAAACAGCAAGGCAAGGCCGCGACGGCCCGCCCACCTGCCTTCTGTGGCTCGGAATTCAGATACGACGGGCTTAGGCCTTGACGTGCGCGGTGGCGTAGTCGATAGCCTGTTGCACGGTCGTGATCTTTTCGGCTTCCTCATCGGGAATTTCCATGCCGAATTCATCTTCCAACGCCATCACGAGTTCAACCGTGTCCAGCGAGTCCGCACCGAGGTCGTTCACGAACGAGGATTCGTTCTTGATGTCTGCCTCGGCCACGCCAAGCTGTTCTGCCACGATTTTCTTGACGCGTTGTTCGATATTGTCCATGTAACCCTCCAGGGAAGTTCGACAAAAAGTGGGCGCATTTTAGCAGGTTTGGGACGACAGAAATGCCGCCCGCCAAGCTTTGCAAGAATCGCGCCCGTTTGGTTCGGAAAACTACGACTTCACTACGGCTTCAGGCGGCTTCTTCCGGCTTCTTGCCGGAAATCGCCACCCCAAAACCGATTAATTCATGTACATCCCGCCGTTTACATGCAGCGTGGTGCCGGTGATATAGGCTGCTTGCGGACCGGCCAGGAAGGCCACCGCATTGGCGATATCCTCGGGCTGGCCCAGTCGGCCCAGCGGGATCTGCCGCTTGAGCGAAGCATGCTGCTCTTCGGACAGCGCCTTGGTCATGTCGGTATCAATGAAACCCGGCGCGACGCAGTTGACGGTCACGTTGCGGCTGCCGATCTCGGCGGCCAGCGAGCGGGTCATCCCGGCCACGCCGGCCTTGGCGGCCGAGTAGTTCATCTGGCCGGGGTTGCCGACCGAGCCGACCACCGAAGTGATATTGATGATACGGCCCTGGCGGGCCTTCATCATCGGGCGCAGCACCGCGCGCGACAGGCGGAAGACCGAGGTCAGGTTGGTCTGGATGACCGCGACCCAGTCCTCGTCCTTCATGCGCATCGCCAGCTGGTCCTGGGTGATGCCGGCGTTGTTGACCAGCACGCCGATGCCGCCATGGGTCTTCACGATCTCGTCGATCAGGGCATCGCAAGCGGCCGCATCATTGACGTTCAGCACCGCGCCCTTGCCGTTGAGGCCTTCGACACCGAGGTATTCCGTGATGCCGGCAGCACCGGACTCGCTGGTGGCGGTGCCGATCACCGTGGCGCCCTGGCGGGCAAGTTCCAGCGCAATGGCACGGCCGATGCCGCGCGAGGCGCCGGTGACCAGCGCAACCTGCTTGTCGAGAAGTTTGGTCATGCAGAGTGTCCTTTCGTGCTCTTTTATCCTGGCTTATTTCAGCAGCGCCAGTGTGTCCTGCAGCGAGGCCGGGTCGAAGATTGCCCCGCCGGTCAGGTTGCCGTCGATGCGCTTGGTCATGCCGGCAAGCACCTTGCCCGGGCCGCATTCGATCACATGCGTGACGCCTTCGGCAGCCATCTTCTGCACGCATTCGACCCAGCGCACCGGCGCTGCGGCCTGGCGCACCAGCGCGTCCTTGATCGCTTCCGGATCATTGACGATCGCAACGTCAACGTTGTTCACCAGCGGGATCGATGGCGCGGCGAACGCCAGCCCGGCCATCCGCTCGCGCAGGCGGTCCGAGGCGGGCTTGAGCAGCGACGAGTGGAACGGAGCCGACACCGGCAACGGCAGCGCACGCTTGGCACCCTTGGCCTTGGCGATCTCGCATGCCTTCTCGACCGCGCCCTTGTGGCCGGCGATCACGACCTGCGACGGGGCGTTGAAGTTGACGGCTTCGACCACGCCGGAGGCAGTCGCCTCGGCGCATGCGGCACGGACGTCGTCATCGGACAGGCCCAGGATTGCAGCCATGCCGCCCTCGCCCACCGGCACGGCTTCCTGCATGGCCTGTGCACGGAAACGCACCAGCGGCACCGCATCGGCAAACGGGATCACGCCTGCAGCCACCAGGGCCGAGTACTCGCCCAGGCTGTGTCCCGCCACCAGTGCCGGAGCCGGGCCGCCGGCGTCCAGCCACGCGCGGTAGACCGCCACTGCGGCGGTCAGCATTACCGGCTGGGTATTGGTGGTCAGGTTCAGTTCTTCGGCGGGGCCTTCGGCGATCAGGCGACCGAGATCCTGGCCAAGCGCGGTGGAGGCTTCTTCCACGGTGGCGCGCACGACGGCGTTATCCGCGAAGGCATTGAGCATGCCGACCGACTGCGAACCCTGGCCGGGAAATACGAAAGCGAATTTCATCGGATTGAAACCCTTTATGAAACGGGAAGCCGGCGCGGCGGCACGCGGCGTTGGCGCGCACCGGGCACCGGCTGCGAATTACATGCGCAGCAGCACCGCGCCCCAGGTGAAGCCGCCGCCGACGCCTTCCATCAGCACGGTCTGGCCCGGGCGGATGCGGCCGTCGCGCACGGCGACGTCGAGCGCCAGCGGGATCGACGCGGCCGAGGTATTGCCGTGCTCGTGCACGGTGGCGACCATGCGTTCGGCGGACAGGCCAAGCTTCCTGGCCGTGCCCTGCATGATGCGGATATTGGCCTGGTGCGGGATCAGCCAGTCGATTTGCTCTGGCTGCACGGCCGCCTGTTCCATGGCTTCGCGCGCGACCTTGTCGAGAACGTTCACGGCAAGCTTGAACACAGCCTGGCCATCCATCTGCAGGAAGGCATTGCCGGTGATATTGCCGCCCGAGACATTGCCCGGCACGCACAGGATGTCGACGTGGCTGCCGTCCGAGTGCATGGCGCTCGACAGGATGCCAGGCTCTTCCGAAGCGGTCAGAACCACTGCGCCGGCACCGTCGCCGAACAGCACGCAGGTGGTACGGTCGTTGAAATCCAGGATGCGCGAGAACACTTCGGTGCCGATCACCAGCACGTTGCGGTGTGAGCCACTGCGGATGAACTTGTCGGCCGTGGCCAGCGCAAAGACAAAGCCCGAGCACACCGCCTGCAGGTCGAATGCCGCGCAGTGGTTAGTGATGCCCAGCTTCTCCTGCACCATGCAGGCGGTGCTGGGGAAGACGAAGTCCGGTGTCGAGGTAGCAACGATGATCATATCGATGCTCTGCCGGTCGATGCCGGCGGCCTCGATGGCCTGCTCGGCGGCCTTGACCGCCAGGTCGCTGCTGGTCACGTCGGGCTCGGCCCAGTGGCGCGCCGAGATGCCGCTACGCGAGACGATCCACTCGTCGCTGGTTTCGATGCCCTTTTCGGCAAGCTGCGCCGCCAGATCATGGTTGGTCACGCGCCGCGGGGGCAGGTAGCTCCCGGTACCGATGATTTTTGCGTACTTGGTCATGTAGTGTCGGATCGTATGGACCGCAGTTCCCGCTGGCTGGCGCGCAAGGCGCTCAGGCGGCGTGGGTACTGGGATGCGCGCTGGGAGGCGCGTCTGTCTCCGGGGCGGTCTGCGCCACGCCAGCGGCGCTGGACTTATCGGCGAAAGCCCGTGCGATACGGGGAATCACGCCATTCTTGGCGGCATCATACCCGCGTTTGATTGCCCACTCAAAGGAATGGGCATCGGCCGAACCGTGGCTCTTGATCACCAGGCCGCGCAGGCCCAGCAGCGACGCACCGTTATAGCGCGCCGGATCAAGCCGCTTGGCGAGCCGCGACAGCACCGGCATGGCCACCGCCGCGAGCAGCTTGGTGAACCACGAGCGGGTGAATTCTTCCTTGATCATGCCGCCGATCATCTTGGCGAGGCCCTCGGTGCTCTTGAGCGCCACATTGCCGACAAAGCCGTCGCAGACGACGATATCGGTCGTTCCCTTGAAGATGTCGTTGCCTTCCACGTTGCCGTAGAAATTGAGCTCGGAAGCGCGCAGCAGCTCGCCAGCGCGCTTGACCACCTCGTTGCCCTTGATGACTTCCTCGCCGATATTCAGCAGGCCGACGGACGGGCGGTCCTTGTGGTCCACCACGGCCACCATGGCCTCGGCCATGCGGGCGAACTGCAGCAGGTGTTCGGGCTCGCAGTCGGCGTTGGCGCCGAGGTCCAGCACGGTGGTGCCCCAGCCTTCCTGGTTCGGGATGGTGGTGGCAATGGCCGGCCGCTCGATGCCTTCGAGCGTTTTCAGCACATAGCGCGACACCGCCATCAGCGCGCCGGTATTACCGGCGGAGATGCAGGCGCCGGCCTGGCCTTCCTTGACCTGGGTGACGGCCACGCGCATCGAAGAATCCTTCTTCTTGCGCAGCGCCACCTCGACCGGGTCATCCATGGTGATGACCTCGGTGGCCTCGACAATGCTTACACGCGGATGATCCAGCGCATGCAGCTTTTTCAGCTGCGCCCGAATGGCGTCCGGCAGGCCCACCAGCACCATTTCGGCATCGTCGTGGCGGGATAGAAAACTGATCGCCGCGGGCACAGTCACGGACACGCCGTGGTCGCCGCCCATGCAGTCGATAGCGATTTTGATCGTCATTGTTCCTGGTACGGATAGCGCGGCAGCGCACACCACGCCCGGCGGTTATCCCGAGCGCCCAACAAAAAAGCGGCAACGATCTTGCCGCTTTTTTGTGTCTGACCGTCTTGTGTCCGACTTACAGGCATGCGCGAGCGAGACGCAATGTCACGCCACGATATGCTATCAGTCGTTCTTGGTCTTGATGACCTTGCGGCCACGGTAGTAGCCGTTCGGGCTGACGTGGTGGCGCAGGTGGGTTTCGCCGGTGGTCGGCTCGACGGCCAGCGGGGCGACCGTCAGGTGGTCGTGCGAACGATGCATGCCGCGCTTGGACGGCGACTTCTTGTTCTGTTGAACAGCCATGATGACTCCTTCGAGAATTTTTCAATATTAACACACGCATCCCGCCCAAGGCGTAGCCGGGGCCCGGCCGGATGCTTCAACTACCACCTGCATAACGCGCCATCGGCCAGGTTGGCCTCAGTGCTTGTTCTTCAGGCCGGCCAGCGCCGCAAAGGGCGACGGCCGCTTTCCTTCCTCTGGCTCAGCCTCGGGCTGTGCCTCGCCGTCCGTGCCGGTCACGAGGCTTTCGTGCACCGACGGGCAGGCGTCATGCTTGGGGGCCACCGGCATCGCCAGCAGCACTTCATCTTCAATCAGTTCCAGCAGCGAAAAGCGCTTGGAGCCGGCGATCACGTCGACTTCGTCGTCGTCCATCGGCGCGGCATCGGCTGCTTCCTCGCTCTCCACCACCTCGAAGCGCGTGGCCGTATCGATCGGCTCGGCATAAGGCGTCAGGCAGCGCTGGCAATCCAGCCACATCCGGCCCTTGACGGTCACATCGAAGAACAACCGCCGCGCCACCGGGGCGCCCGGCTCGGCCGCCTCTTCGCGCACGAAGCCGGTGGCCGTGTAGGCAAACGTCTCTTCAGGTGCCGAGGCTGGCGCTTGCGCGGCGGTCTCGGCTAAGATGCGCGGCAAATCCCGCACCGCCACGTCGCCGCTCAGGCTTTCGCCCTTACGGCAGAACGCGAAGAGATCGAGCGCGCGCAGGTCAATTTGCTGGGTCATGTGCGTGGCTCCGGTCGTATTGCGTTGACTGGCTCGCCACATTCCACGCCTGCGCTGACAGCGGCCGCGCACATTGGCGGCACAGCGCCCAGGTGCGGATGCGGCAAAACGCGCGATTATACGACGTAAACCTTCTTGAGGTCAAAGGCCTTGCCAGGCAAACCTTACCTCATTCCTGTTACGCTTCAATCACTTATGCATCAAGACCCCCGCCCCAGGCTGATCCTCGGCTCCGGCTCGCCCTACCGCCGCGAGTTGCTCGAGCGGCTGCGCATCCCCTTCGAAGTGGCCACCCCGGACATCGACGAAACCCCGCTCGCAGGCGAAGCGCCGGAGGCTACCGCCCTGCGCCTGTCGCAGCGCAAGGCCGAGGCGATTGCCACGCGCCATCCGGGTGCGCTGGTGATCGGCTCGGACCAGGTGCTGACACTGGACGGGGCGCAGATGGGCAAACCCGGCACGCACGACAAAGCCGTCGCGCAGCTGCGCCGCATGCGCGGGCGCACCGCTGCCTTCCACTCGGCGCTGTGCCTGCTGGACGGGCGCAGCGGCACCGTGCAACTGGCCGACGTGCAGACCCGCGTGACCATGCGCGATCTGAGCGATGCCGAGATCGAAGCCTACCTGCAACTGGAACGTCCCTACGACGTGGCGGGTAGCGCCAAGTCCGAAGGGCTCGGCATCATGCTGCTCGAGCGCGTCGAGTCCGACGACCCCACGGCCCTGATCGGCCTGCCCCTGATCGCGCTGACCGGCATGCTGCGCCGGGCCGGCTACCCGCTGCTCGCAGCATGACCCACCGGACTCAACCATGAGCGGCAATCTTTTCCTGATTCCCAATACCCTCGGCAAGCGCGACGAAGCCGATCCGCTGGCGGAAGTCATTCCCGCCGGCGTGCAGCAGATCGCAGCCGGGCTCGACTACCTGGTCGCCGAGAACGCCAAGACCGCCCGCGCCTTCCTGAAGAAGCTGGGCGAAAGCACGCCGCTGGCGCGCCCGATCCAGCAGATCGAGATCCGCGAGCTGAACGTCAACACCCGCGCCGACGCGCTGGCCGAACTGCTCGCGCCGATCCAGGCCGGCCGCGACGGCGGCCTGCTGTCCGAAGCCGGCGTGCCGGCGGTGGCGGATCCCGGCGCCGAGCTGGTACGGCTGGCGCATGCGCGCGGCATCCGGGTGCGGCCGCTGGTGGGGCCCAGCTCGATCCTGCTGGCGGTGATGGGCTCGGGCCTGAATGGCCAGAGCTTTGCGTTCAACGGCTACCTGCCGGTCGATGCCGGCGACCGTGCGCAGCGGCTGCGCGAACTGGAGCAGCGTTCGCGCAAGGCCAGCCAGACGCAGGTGTTTATCGAAACGCCGTACCGCAACCTGGCGCTGCTAGAAGCAATGCGCCAGCATTGCGCCGGCACCACGCTGCTGTCGGTGGCGGTGGACCTGACGCTGCCGACCGAAACCATCGTCACGCTGCCGCTGTCGGCGTGGCGCCCGGACAAGATCGCGCTGCAAAAGCGGCCGGCGATCTTTTCGCTGCTGGCAGCCTGAACACGCCAGCCGTATAGAAAGGGGCGCAAGCGCGCCCCGTTTTCATCTGCCGAAGCGCCGAAGCGCGCCACCTGCTTCAGTGCAAGCCCTGCAGGCGCGTGCTCCACAGCATGGTCTTCATTGCCGCTGTGCCGACCGCAGCGCCGAAGCGCTTGGCCACGCGCTCGGCGATGTTTTCCTTGACCGTGTAGTCGACGATATCCTCGGCCTTGAGTACGTCGCGCGCGACGGAATCAGAGGTTCCCAGCGCGTCGGCCAGGCCCAGTTCGATGCTGCGCTCGCCCGACCAGAACAGCCCGGAGAACAGGTCCGGATCGTCCTTGAGCCGGTCGCCCCGGCCTTCCTTCACCACGTCGATGAACTGCTCGTGGATTTCCTTGAGCATCGCCTCGGCGTAGGCCTTCTGCCTCGGCACCTGCGGCGAGAACGGGTCGAGCATGCCCTTGTTCGCGCCCGAGGTGTACAGCCGGCGCTCCACGCCGAGCTTGTCCATCAGGCCGGTAAAGCCGAAGCCGTCCATCAGCACGCCGATCGAGCCGACGATGCTGGCCTTGTCGACATAGATCTTGTCGGCCGCCGCGGCGACGTAATAGCCACCCGAGGCACAGATTTCCTCGATCACAACATAGAACGGCTTGGACGGATAGAGCCCGCGCAACCGCTGGATCTCGTCGTTGATGATGCCGGCCTGCACCGGCGAGCCGCCCGGGGAGTTGATCTTGAGGATCACGCCGGCGGCGTTGGCGTCGGCAAATGCCGCCTGCAGCGAGGCATTGATCGACTCGGCGCCGGCCGGCGTACCGGCAGCGATCTCGCCCTCCAGCGTGACCATCGCGGTATGGCGGCCGGACGTGTTGATGCCGTCGCCCTTGAAATCGAACAGCGCGACGAAGATCAGCGCCAGCAGGCCCAGTCCGACGAAACGGAAGAAGATGCGCCAGCGGCGTGCGGCGCGCTGCTCGCGCAGTGATGCCGTCAGCACCTTTTCCAGGACATCACGCTCCCAGCCCGCGGCGCCCACCGGACCGTTGCCGGCCGCTCCGGCACCCCCAGCCATGCGGGCCTTGCGTTCGCGCTGCTCGCGCTGGGCCGCAGCGTCGCCTGCGCGCAGTTCGTTTTCCAGCGGATAGTCGGCTTGCTTCGCGGTGACGAGGCGTTCGGACTCGGGTTGTTTTGTATCGTCCTGCCCAGGTTCACGCGATTCGCCCGATGCTTCCGGTTGACCAATTGGCGGCTTCTGTTCTTCTGTCATGCAACTCGCTCGTGGAAAGCTTGAAAACAGAACGGGCGGCCAGGCCGCCCGTCATTCAGGTGCCGTTCGCTTGCGCGGCGGCCCGGTACGGACCTTCAGGGAACCAGAAGACCTGGCCATCGCGCTCTTCGATGCGCAGTTTGGCCAGCGCCGCGCCGCGGCAGGGACCGCCGACGCACTCGCCGCTATCCGGCGCATAAATCGCGCCATGTGTGGCGCACATCAAGTATAGGCCCGAGCTGTCGAAGAACCGCCCCTCCTGCCAGTCGAGCTCCATCGGTACATGCGCGCACTGGTTCAGGTAGGCATGCGCAGCACCGTCGAAGCGCACCACGAAGGCGCCGATCTCGCGGCTGTCCAGCACCACAGAGAAGCGCACCCCAAGGCCGCCCTCTTCCAGGTCTGCCGCGGCGCACAGCCGCACCGCGCCCTGGCCGGCCGCGTTCTCAGGCATGGACCAGCAACCAGTCGGTCAGGTCGGCGATCGACGTGGCGCAATGTACCGGCGCCATCGCCCGCAGCGAGTCGCCTGGATGTGCGCCATAGCATACACCAATGCCCGCAGCGCCGGCATTGACCGCCATCTGCAGGTCATGGGTGGTGTCGCCCACCATGACGGTGCGCGCCATGTCCTGCCCCAGCTCGCGGGTCAGTTCCTGCAGCATGGCCGGATGCGGCTTGGAAAAGGTTTCGTCGGCACAGCGGGTAGCGTCGAAGAGCCGCGTCAGGCCGCTGGCGGCCAGCGCGCGCTGCAGGCCGACACGGGTCTTGCCGGTGGCAACGCCGAGGAAATAGTGTTCGCCGCGTAGCGTTTCCAGCATCTCGCGCACGCCGTCGAACAGCACCAGGTCGGCGTCGCGGGTCAGGAAATGGTAGCGGTAGCGCTCAGCCAGGCGCGGATAGTCGACCGGGTCCAGCGTCGGCACTGCGTACGACAATGCATCCTTCAGCCCAAGCCCGATCACATGGCTGGCCGCGCTGTCGTCCGGCACGGGCAGGCCCAGGTCGCGGCTGGCGAGCTGGATGCACTTGGCGATGGTCGGGGTCGAGTCCATCAGCGTCCCGTCCCAGTCGAAAACGATCAGGTCAAATTGTTGCCTGGCCATGGTTGTCCTTGTGGCGTTGATCGCGCGGCCCTACTCCGGGGCGCGCAGCTGTCGCAATTGTTGCAGGAATCCGACGCATTCGTCTGGCAACGGTGCCTCGACGGCCAGCGGCGCGCCCGTCGCCGGGTGGATGAACACCAGCCGGTGGGCGTGCAGGAACATGCGCTTGATGCCGGGATTCGCAGCGGAACGCGCCAGCGACTTGTTCAGGGGGAAATCGCCGTACTTCTCGTCGCCAACGATCGGGAATCCCGAATGCGCCAGGTGGACGCGGATCTGGTGCGTACGGCCGGTCTTCAGCTCGGCCTCCAGCAAGGTAAAGCCGGGAAACGCCTCGATCCGGTTGAATACCGTGTGCGACGCCAGCCCGTCGGCCTGTACCCGCACGCGTCGCTCGCCGTCGGGCGTCGTGTACTTATATAGAGGCAGCTTCACATGCTGCCGGTTATTCGGGAACTCGCCGGCCACGCAGGCGAAATACCGCTTGTCCATGCTGTTGCCGCGGATCTGCTCATGCAGGTGGACCAGGGCCGAGCGCTTCTTGGCCAGCACCAGGATGCCCGAGGTCTCACGGTCGAGCCTATGCACCAGCTCGAGGAACTTGGCCTGGGGCCGCGCCTGGCGCAACTGCTCGATCACGCCGAAGGCAACGCCCGAGCCGCCATGGACCGCCACGCCGGCGGGCTTGTTCACCACCAGCAGCTGCGCATCCTCGAACAGCACGGGAAATTCGCTGGCTGGCACCGGCTGCGCCCCGGCGGATTGAGACGAAGACGCCACTCGCATCGGGGGAATTCGCACCACGTCGCCCGATTGCAGGCGATAAGTGGCATCGATACGCCCCTTGTTGACGCGCACTTCACCCGACCGCAGCACCCGGTAGATATGGCTCTTGGGTACGCCCTTGGCCACCTTCAGCAGGAAGTTGTCGATGCGCTGACCTTCGGAGCCCTCGTCGATCGTGACATACGCCACCTGCGGGCTTGCCGGCGCTACATCGGCAGGCTTTTCAATTTGATGGCGTAACTCATTCATTTTCAATATAATTTCCTCGCTGTTCCGGCCGGGGCCGGCAGCGCAAGACCTGTGTAAGCGATCAATCCCGTGATTAATCTTGGATTGACCGCATTCTACACTTGGGGTCGCCGCCAACCCGGACCGTCTTCCGCCCTGCGCCGCTTCATTGCGTGATCCGCGCGGACGCCAGACGGCCAAATGGCAGTAAAAGCAGCACGCACGATATCGCCGGCACGCAGGAAGTCGCCCAAAGGAGGCTTCGGCGCAGCAGGCGATGACGTGGGAACAGAGTGTTCAGGTAAAACAGAATTCAAGAGTGGATGCCCCGTAGGCATCCGCTTCGGTGAGAGAAGTCCCGCCTGCACCGGGAAACGGTGCCGGCCGGCAGGCCCGCCTGCCGCCTGACTGGAAATACCGGCGCCCGGTCGCAGAACTCCAAGAAGTAGTAGGTGCGCCCGCCAGGAGATGTCAGGCAGCATTGGCAGCCTTGCCGTGTCCGAAAAATTTGCTCTTTGACGCGTCTAGGCCTTCCGCGGCCCGGCCGCGATGCCGCCGGCGCCAGTTGCGCTGGCGTCCAGCATCGCCTCCGGAACGGGAACGCGCCAGTGTCTGCCAGAGCAGCCGCCGGCGTACTCTCCCGCCCCACGGACGTTACCCCGACGTCATCGCCTCTCTTTCACCCGCGCCCAGCCGCTCGCCTTTGCGCGAAACGGCGCTTTCCGGCAATTCTCGCGCCTTCGCTCGCTCCCTCGCGTGCTCCATGGATCGCCGCGGACACCGCCAAGACGGTGCAACCGCGGCTCTGGAGTGAGGTATTGCGATGAAACGCATGCTGTTCAACGCGACGCAACAGGAGGAATTGCGCGTCGCCATCGTCGACGGTCAGAAACTGATCGATATCGACATCGAGACTGCCGGGCGCGAACAGCGCAAGGGCAACATCTACAAGGGTGTCATCACCCGTATCGAACCCTCGCTGGAAGCCTGCTTCGTCAACTACGGCGAAGAACGCCACGGCTTCCTGCCGTTCAAGGAAGTGGCCCGAGCCTTCTTCAAGGAAGGCATCGACGTGCGCAACGCGCGTATCCAGGATGCCCTGCATGAAGGCCAGGAACTGATCGTCCAGGTCGAGAAGGAAGAGCGAGGCAACAAGGGCGCGGCCCTGACCACCTTCATTTCGCTGGCCGGCCGCTACCTGGTGCTGATGCCGAACAACCCGCGCGGCGGCGGCGTGTCGCGCCGCATCGAGGGCGAGGACCGCCAGGAGCTGCGCGAAACCATGTCGCAGCTGACCGTGCCTGAAGGCATGAGCATCATCGCCCGTACCGCGGGCATCGGCCGCTCGGCCGAGGAACTGCAGTGGGACCTGAACTACCTGCTGCAACTGTGGAAGGCCATCGACGGCGCCGCCGGCGACAACAAGGCCCCGCTGCTGATCTACCTGGAATCGAGCCTGGTGATCCGCGCCATCCGCGACTACTTCCAGCCGGATATCGGCGAGATCCTGATCGATACCGACGAGATCTACGAACAGGCCCGCGCTTTCATGAGCGTGGTGATGCCTGACAACATGAACCGCGTGAAGAAGTACCGGGACGACGTGCCCCTCTTCTCACGTTTCCAGATCGAACACCAGATCGAGTCGGCCTACTCGCGCATGGTGATGCTGCCGTCGGGCGGCGCCATCGTGATCGACCACACCGAGGCGCTGGTTTCCGTGGACGTTAACTCGGCCCGCGCCACCAAGGGCGCCGACATCGAGGAAACCGCGCTGCGCACCAACCTCGAGGCCGCCGACGAGATCGCCCGCCAGCTGCGCCTGCGCGACCTCGGCGGCCTGATCGTGATCGACTTCATCGACATGGAATCGGGCAAGGCCCAGAAGGACGTGGAAACGCGCCTGAAGGACGCGCTGCGCCATGACCGCGCCCGTGTGCAGATGGGCAAGATCAGCCGCTTCGGCCTGATGGAGCTGTCGCGCCAGCGCCTGCGTCCGTCGCTGTCGGAGGGCTCGCACATCACTTGCCCGCGCTGCAACGGCACGGGTCATATCCGCGATACCGAATCGTCCGCCCTGCAAGTGCTGCGCATCATCCAGGAAGAGGCGATGAAGGAAAACACCGCCGCCATCCACTGCCAGGTACCGGTGGAGGTCGCCGCCTTCCTGCTGAACGAGAAGCGCCAGGAAATCAACCTGATCGAGCTGCGCTTCAAGGTCAACGTGCTGCTGATCCCGAACAAGCACCTGGAAACGCCGCACTACAAGCTGGAGCGCCTGCGCCACGACGACCCGCGCCTGGAAGACAGCACCGCCAGCTACAAGATGGCCGAGGCTGCCGCCAAGGAACTGGAAGCTGACACCAGCTACAGCAGCCGCCGCAAGGAAGAAGCCAAGCCGCGTCAGGAAGCGGCGGTCAAGGGCATCACTCCGGAACAGCCGGCTCCGGTCTCCGTGCCGCGTCCGGAGCGCGCTCCGCGTCCGGAAGCTGCCCCGGCCGCTCCGCCCGTCCCTGCCACCAAGCCGGTGGAAGCCGGCGGTTTTATCGCCTGGCTGAAGGGCCTGTTTGGCGCGCGTCCGGCGCCTGCGCCGGTGGTTGAGCCGGCCAAGCCGGTGGCGGCCGCCGAAAGCCGCGGTGGCGAAGGCCGCCGCGAGCGCGGCCAGCGCGGCGAAGGCCGTGGCCAGCGTGGCGAGCGCGGTGAACGTACCGAACGCGCCGAGCGCGGTGAGCGTGGCGAGCGTCAGGAACGCGGCGACCGCCAGCCTCGCGGTCAGCGTGCAGAGCGTGGTGAGCGTGCCGAGCGCCAGCAAGGCGAGCGCGGCGAACAACGCGAAGGCCGTGGCGAGCGCCAGGGCCGCCAGCCGCGCCAGCAGGACGGCCAGGCCACTCCGGCCGTCGCCCGCCAGGCTGAAGCCGCCCAGGGTGAACGTGCCCAGGGCGAGCGCGCCGAAGCCCGCCAGGAAGGCCGCCGCGAACGCGGCCAGGAACGCCGCGAGCGCCAGCGCGATCGCCAGCGCGAACGCAGCGACCTGCGTGAAGCCGAGGCCGGCGAAGCGCCGCAGCCGGAAGCCGTAGCCGCCGCCCAGGCGCTGGGCGTGCTGCCGCATGCCGCCGCAGACGAAGTGCCGGCCGTGCGCGCCGAACTGACGGAAGGTGCCGAAGGATTCGCCGAAACCGCCGAAGGCGAAGAGCGCCGCCGCCGTAACCGCCGTGGCCGCAACCGCTATCGCCGTGAGCGCGACGAGGCCGGCCAGGGCATGCAAGGTGAAGGCGAAGCTCTGGAAGGCGCTGCCGAAGCCACCGAAGGCATCGCCCCGGTGACCATCCAGGCCGCCCCGCAAGCAGAACCGGCGCCGCAGGCAGTGGTCGCGGCAGCCGCCGCGGAAAGCGTCGAAGCGATCCGTATCGCCGTGCCGGAAGCCGTGACAACTGCCCCCGCCGCCGAACCGGCACCGGTAGCCGCACCCGCGGCCGAACCCGTCCCGGCCGCCGTGGCCGTGCAGGCGGAATCCGCCGCAGCGCTGACTGAGGCGATCGCCGCCGAAGCCGTGGCCGAGCCGGTCTTGGCCGCAGCCGTGGAACCCGCCCCTGCCGTGCCCGCGCCCGCCGCGGAACCGGCCGCCGCGCCGGCCCAGGTGGCCCAGGTGGCCCAGGTGGCCCAGGTGGCCCAGGTGGCCCAGGTCGCCCAGGTGACCCAGGCCGCACCGGCAGCTCCCGCTACCCCGGCTGCTGCGCCGGTGGCAATGGAAAGCCTCGAGCCGATGCTCGCCGGCGCCGGCTTGCAATGGGTCCATACCGATGCCGACAAGCTGCGCTCCGCCCAGGAAGCCGCTGCCCGCATCGTGCAGGCACCGCGCGTGCCGCGCGAGCGCAAGCCGCTGCCGCCGCTGCCCCAGGGGCCGATGATCCTGGTCGAAACCCGCGGCCGCGAGGTGGAAATGGCGTCGCAGCAGTAAGCCTGCCCGGGTGCCGTCGCCGGCACCCGCGCCGCTGCAGAAGGGACAGCCCGAGGGACAGCCTCGGCTGTCCCTTTTTTCATGCATGGCAAATCCCCGCGATTCGCGCGAATGCGGCTCCCCGGACGCCCACTCGGCTAGAATGGCAGCAAATGCGTAGGGCTCCCTGAGTTCCCCGGCCTGGCCTAGCAGGCCGCTCGCCGGAGCAGCACCCACCCACAGGCCATGACTGAATCCGTCATTCCGATCTTCGACCTGCGCGACCATCGCTACCATTCGATGACGCCGCGCATCCCCGGCAAGCTGGAATCGCCCACCGGCCTGGTGGCCGACACCCGCGGCCGGCCGCTGCATGACCTGCGCATCTCGGTGACGGACCGGTGCAACTTTCGCTGCGTCTACTGCATGCCAAAGGAAGTGTTCGACAAGGACTACACCTTCCTGCCGCATTCGGAACTGCTCAGCTTTGAAGAAATCGAGCGCACCGCACGCCTGTTCGTCGCGCACGGTGTCGAGAAGATCCGCCTGACCGGCGGCGAGCCGCTGCTGCGCAAGAACATCGAGCACCTGGTCGAGATGCTGGCAAAGATCGAGACCGTCTCTGGCAAGCCGCTCGACCTGACGCTGACCACCAATGCCTCGCTGCTGGCGCGCAAGGCGCGCTCGCTGCGCGACGCCGGCCTGACGCGCGTCAGCGTCAGCCTGGACGCGATCGACGACGCCACCTTCCGCCGCATGAACGATGTCGACTTCGCCGTCGCCGACGTGCTGCACGGCATCGAGACCGCGCAGGCCGTCGGCCTGGCGCCGATCAAGGTCAACATGGTGGTCAAGCGCGGCACCAACGACCAGGAAATCGTGCCGATGGCGCGCCATTTCCGCCATAGCGGCATCATCGTCCGCTATATCGAGTTCATGGACGTCGGTGCCAGCAACCACTGGCAGATGGACGAGGTGCTGCCCTCGGCCGAGGTCGTGCGCCGTATCGATGCCGAATTCCCGCTCGAACCCGTGCAGGCCAACTACACCGGCGAGACCGCCGAGCGCTGGCGCTACCGCGACGGCAGCGGCGAGATCGGCGTGATCTCCAGCGTCACCCATGCGTTCTGCGGCGATTGCAGCCGCATCCGGCTGTCCACCGAAGGCCGGCTCTACCTGTGCCTGTTCGCCACCGAGGGCTATGACCTGCGCGCGCTGCTGCGCGGCGGCTACAGCGACCTGGAGATCTCGAACGCCATCGCCCAGGTGTGGCAAGGGCGCACCGACAACTACTCCGAGCAGCGCGGCGACCCGGCAGTGCGCCAGGCACGGGCCGAGCGCAAGATCGAGATGTCCTATATCGGCGGCTGAACCCACCGCCACACTTCCATGATTGCACGCGACGACATCACCGGCCTGATCCTCGCAGGCGGCAGGGGCAGCCGCATGGGCGGCACCGACAAGGGGCTGCAGCCGCTGCACGGCACGCCCATGGCGATGCACACGATGATGCGTCTCGGCCCGCAGGTCGGCAGCCTGATCATCAACGCCAACCGCAACCTTGCCGCCTATGAATCGTTCGGCGTGCCGGTCTACACCGACAGCGTGCCCGACTTTGCCGGGCCGCTGGCCGGCATGCTTGCGGGGCTGGAACAATGCGGCACATCCTGGATGGTGACGGCGCCGTGCGACTCGCCTTTCCTGCCCACCGATCTCGTGGCACGCCTGTCGCACGCCATCGAGTCCGAAGGCGCGGAACTGGCGATTCCGGTGACGCTGGATGAAACCGGCAAGCGCCAGACGCAACCCGTGTTTTGCCTGATGCCGGTCAGTGCGCTCGACAGCCTGGTCGCGTATCTTTCCGGCGGCGGCCGCAAGATCGAGACCTGGGCTGCGTCGCACCGGCTGGCCGAGGTGATGTTCGACGACGCCGCGGCCTTCGCCAATATCAACACGCTGGACGAACTGCGCACGCACGAAAGCCGCTAGTCACCCGCTAGTCAGCCGAAAACGCAATCACCCGCCGCCGAGCCACCATGCCTTCCCTGCAATCCGTCATTTCCTGCCTGTCCGACTACGATCCCACCGCGCTGCCGGTGGACCAGGCCAACCGCATCATCGGCGAGGTGGTGGAGCCGGTGCGCGGCATCGAACAGCTGCCGATCCGCAGCGCGCTCGACCGTGTGCTGGCCGAGGACATCGTCTCGACCATCGACGTGCCGGCCCATGACAACTCGGCCATGGACGGCTACGCCTTCCGCAGCGAAGCGCTCGCCGCCGCGCAGACCGACACCGTCGAGCTGGAGGTGATCGGCAGCGCCTTCGCCGGCGGTGCCGGCGCGCTCGCGCCGACGGCCGTGCAGGCGGTACGCATCATGACCGGCGCGGTGATGCCGGCAGGCTGCGACACGGTGGTGCCGCAAGAATTCGTCGAGACGGTGGCCGACGGTACGCACATCCGCTTTGCCGCCGATTGCGTGCGCGCCGGCGACAACCGCCGCCTGCGCGGCGAAGACCTGGCGCGTGGCCAGGCCGCGCTGCCGGCCGGCCGCATCGTCAGGCCGGCCGATCTCGGCCTGCTGGCTTCGCTGGGCATTGCCGAAATCCGCGTGCGCCGGCGCCTGCGCGTGGCCTTCTTCTCCACCGGCGATGAACTGCGTTCGATCGGCGAGCCGCTGGACGCTGGCTGCGTCTACGACTCGAACCGCTATACGCTGCACGGCATGCTGCGCCGGATGAACGTCGAACTCCTCGACATGGGCGTGGTGCGCGACGACCCCGAGGCCCTGGAAGCGGCCTTCCGCATGGCCTGCGAAAGCGCCGACGCCGTCATCACCTCGGGCGGCGTCTCGGTCGGCGAGGCCGACTACACCAAGCAGATCATGGCGCGCCTGGGCGATGTCACGTTCTGGAAGATCGCGATGCGCCCGGGCCGGCCGATGGCTTTCGGGCGTATCGGCAGCGGCGAAGA
Organism: Cupriavidus phytohabitans; assembly: GCF_017815025.1. Classification (NCBI taxonomy): domain Bacteria; kingdom Pseudomonadati; phylum Pseudomonadota; class Betaproteobacteria; order Burkholderiales; family Burkholderiaceae; genus Cupriavidus; species Cupriavidus phytohabitans. The sequence goes on along the minus strand of NZ_JAGIQB010000038.1, from coordinate 44,670 downwards.
CCGGGAGGACCGGCAGGATCGGAACTCGGCGCTGCTGTTCGGCCTTCCGGGCAACCCCGTCGCCGTGATGGTCACCTTCTACCACTTCGTGCGGGCGGCGCTGCATCGCCTGATGGGTGCCAACGTGCCGCCGCTGCCGCTGCTGCAAGTGCGCAGCGCGCAGGCCATCCGCAAGAAGCCCGGCCGCACCGAATACCAGCGCGGCATCCTGGGCCGGGCGGCAGACGGACAGTGGGAGGTGCGCATCACCGGCCAGCAGGGTTCGGGCGTGCTGCGCTCGATGAGCGAGGCCAACTGCTTTATCGTGCTCGGCCACGAGCAGGACTCGGTCAAGGCCGGCGATCCGGTCGAGGTCATGCTGTTCGACGGGCTGGTCTGAGCGCAGCGGCAACCCGGCCGCTTCGCTGCGGCCGCAATGTGTCGTATTTGTGCTGCACATTTGACGCCGTGACGCGTCCGGCGCATGGCTTTCGGCCGCGGCGTGGGCAGCGGGCTATGCTTGGGATCGGCCAGTCGCTACACTTGGCGCACGATTCAGCAACAATCAAGTTACTCCCCGTCATGAATCAGGAGATCGCCTACCTCCATCCCGTGAAGACCGCCCGCGCGCTGGTGCTGGTCTACCTCTGCTTCTCGCTGCCGATCGTCTCGCTGGGCCTGTTTGTCACCTTTATCCGCTATGGCGACCTGCCGGCGATCACGGTCTTCAGCGCGATCATCCTGAATGCGCTGATCGGCTTTGGCCTGCTGTGGCTGGCATGCAAGGCGTACAACTGGGTGGCCGCCCGCTTTGGCGGCATCGAAGTCCACGTGCGCGAACTGGCGCCGGAAGACGACCGCTGAATTCAAGCCGATTCACGGTAATCCACAGGCCGGCAGGTCGCCGGCCATCCGGCCCGCGCTGCGGGCCGCCCCCTTCTGCTCTGACGCGCGATCAGCCGCCGCTGTCATCCGGCGTCTCGGCCGTTTCCACTCCGTTAAGTCCCAGCAACTGCTGTGCGGCATCGCCCGGCAGCGCTTCCACGGTCCGCAGCTTGCGCGCCATCTGGCGCGTGCGCACCTCGGCCTGCTCGATATTGCGCGCGGCGCGCTCGAGCGTGTCGCGGGTCTTGGCCAGCACATCGCCGAACTTGCCGAACTCGGTCTTGACCGCGCCCAGCACTTCCCACACTTCGCTTGAGCGCTTCTCCAACGCCAGCGTGCGGAAGCCCATTTGCAGGCTGTTCAGCAGCGCGGTCAGCGTAGTCGGGCCCGCCACCGTGACACGGTAGTTGCGCTGCAGCAGGTCGGTCAGACCGGGACGCCGCAGCACTTCGGCGTACAGCCCTTCGGTCGGCAGGAACAGGATGGCAAAGTCGGTGGTCTGCGGCGGCGCCAGGTATTTCTCGGCGATGGTCTGCGCTTCTCGCCGCAATGCCGTCTCCAGCTCGCGGCCGAAGGCGATGACGCCGTCCGGATCGCCCCGCTCCTGCGCATCGACCAGCCGCTCGTATTGCTCCTTGGGAAACTTTGCATCGACCGGCAGCCACACCGGCGCGCCGCCATCGCCACCGCCGCCTGCTGCCTTGCCTGGCAACCGGATGGCAAACTCCACCCGCGCACCCGAATTGCGCACCGTCTCGACGTTCTTGCCATACTGGTCCGGCGTCAGCATCTGCTCCAGCAGCATTTCGAGCTGGACTTCGCCCCAGGTGCCGCGCGACTTCACGTTGGTCAGCACCTTCTTCAGGTCGCCCACGCCCTGCGCCAGTGCCTGCATCTCACCCAGCCCGCGATGCACTTGCTCAAGCCGGTCCGAGACCAGCCTGAAAGACTCGCCCAGGCGCTGCTCCAGCGTCGCATGCAGCTTCTCGTCGACGGTACGGCGCATTTCCTCCAGCTTGGCCGCGTTATTGGCCTCGATGTCGCGCAGCTTCTGCTCCAGCGTGGCGCGCACCTCTGCCAGGCGGCGCTCGTTGGCTTCGGACATCTGCGCCAGCTGCTGCTGCAAGCCGTCGCCGAAGCGGCGCAGCGTCCCCGCCTGCTCGTCGCGCGCCTGCTGGCTTTGCAGCATCAGGTTCTGGCGCACGTGCTCGAGCTGCTGCGTGTTGGACTCGGTCAGCTTGGCCAGCTGCTGCGCAAAGGTGTCGATCTGGTTGTTCTGCAGCGTGGCGATACCGGTGAGCTGCGACGACAGCGCCTGCTGGAAGCGCAGCATCTGCTGGGCCGACTCATCGCGGTTGCCGCGCGCCGCCTCCGCTACGTCGGTGCGGACTTCGCGCTCCACGCGCTCCATGCCGCGCGCGCCTTCGACGCGCAACTCGGCAAGCTGACGGGCCAGTTCGGCGCCAGGCGAAGCGGCCTGCTGGCGCAACAGCACGATCACTAGCAGGACGACCGCCAGCAGCCCCACGGCCAGCGTCAGGAACGGAATCAGCGACATGCAGCAACAACGTAAGCGACAGACAGCCGGGCGCGCCTCAACGGCGGCGCGGCATGACTTCGGGGTTGATCACGGTGGGCGGATGGCCGGCCTGCGGGCCCTGGTCGAGCGCGGCGATCAGGTTGTCGGCGGCCAGCATTGCCATGGCGCGGCGGGTCTTCTCCGAGGCGCTGGCGATATGCGGTGTCAGCACGACGTTGGGAACCGTCAGCAGGTCGGGATGGACGCCGGGCTCGCCTTCGAACACATCCAGGCCGGCACCGAAGATGCGCTTGTCGCGCAGTGCCTGCGCCAGGGCGGCATCGTCGACGATGCCGCCGCGCGCGAGGTTGACCAGCGTCGCGGTCGGCTTCATCAGCGCCAGTTCGGCGGCGCCGATGGCATGGTGGCTCTGCGGGCCGTAAGGCAGCACCAGCAAGAGGTGGTCGGATTGGCGCAGCAGGTCTTCCTTGCTGACATAGCGGGCATTGAGCGCGCGCTCGGTGTCCGCCGGCAGCTGGCTGCGGTTGTGGTACAGCACGCTCATGCCAAACCCGCTGGCACGACGCGCCAGCGCCTGGCCGATGCGGCCCATGCCCAGGATGCCGAGCGTGCTGCCGTACAGGTCCATGCCGACCAGCATGTCGTAGCTCCAGCGCTTCCACTTGCCGGCGCGCAGGTAGTGCTCGGCCTCGGTGACGCGACGCGCGGTGGCCATCAGCAGCGCCCAGCCGAAGTCGGCGGTGGTCTCGGTCAGCACGTCGGGCGTGTTGGTGGCGACGACACCCGCGGCGGTAAGCGCAGGCACGTCGAGGTTGTTGTAGCCGACGGCCATGTTGCACACCGCACGCAGCGACGGCAACGCGGCGACAAGGCCTGCGTCGATGCGGTCGGCGGCGTTGGCCAGCACGCCGGCCTTGCCGGCCAGGCGCGCCTTCAGCGCGGCGGCATCAAGCACCGCGTCCTGCTGGTTGTCGTCGACATCGAAATACTGCGCCAGGCGGTCGATCACTTCGGGATAGATGGCGCGGGTGACAAGCACGGACGGCTTCATGGCATCACACGTGGAAGAAGAGGAAGGTCATGATGACGAACAGCGGCACCAGGAAGATGCCCGAGTACAGCATGTAGCCGAAGAAGCTCGGCATGCGCACGCCGCGGTTCTCGGCAATGGCCTTGACCATCAGGTTGGGCGCGTTGCCGATATAGGTGTTCGCGCCCATGAAGACCGCGCCGGTGGAAATCGCGGCCAGCGTCGAGGCATCGCGCGTCATCAGCGTGGCGGCGTCGCCGCCGGCGGTGTTGAAGAACACCAGATAGGTTGGCGCATTGTCCAGGAACGACGACAGCAGCCCGGTTGCCCAGAAATACATGCTGTCGACCGGCTGCCCGTTGCTGTCGCTGACCGCGCGGATCACGCCGGCAAAGGCGCCGTCGGTGCCGGCCTTGAGCATGGCGATCACCGGGATGATGGTCAGGAAGATGCCAGCGAACAGCTTGCCGACCTCCAGGATCGGCTCCCAGTTGAACTCATTGCCTGCGCGCGCGGTATGCGGCGTGACCAGCAGCGACACCACCGCCACCACGATCAGCAGCGCATCTCGCGCCGCCGCCTGAAGCGGCACGTCGGTACCGAAGACGTTGAACGAGATCGCCGGCTGCCACAGCCCGCTCATCAGCACCAGGCCGATCACGGCCAGCAGCAGCACGAAGTTGATCTTGCCGTCGATCGAGATACCGTGCGAGTCCGGCGTTGGGTCGTTCTTCTGCGGCAGCTCTTCTTCCTTGTTGCGGTAGTAGTGGCTGTCGACGAGGTAGAACAGCACCAGCAGCACCGTGCAGATGAACAGCGTCTCCAGGTAGATATTGCGCATGGTCCAGAAGAAGTCCACGCCCTTCAGGAAACCCAGAAACAGCGGCGGGTCACCCAGTGGCGTCAGCGAGCCGCCGGCATTGGCCACCAGGAAGATAAAGAACACGATCACGTGCGCCACGTGGCGACGGTTGTCGTTGGCGCGCAGCAACGGCCGGATCAGCAGCATGGCCGCGCCGGTCGTCCCCATGAAACTCGCCAGCACCGTGCCCAGTGCCAGGATGCCCGTATTGAGTCCCGGTGTCCCGTGCAGGTTGCCGCGCACGCAGATGCCGCCCGCGATGATATAGAGCGAAGCGATCAGCGAGATGAACGGGATGTACTCGGCGAGCAGCGCATGCACCGCGCTGGCGGCTGCCGCATGCGTGCCGAATACCGCGGCGAACGGCAGCAGGAACAGCATTCCCCAGCCCGCGGCGATCTTGCCATAGTGGTGGTGCCAGAACTTCGGCGCGAGCAGTGGCCACAGCGCGATCGACAGCAGCATGCCGGCAAACGGCAGCCCCCATAGCGGCGACAGTGCCGCCCCGTCGAGGTCCGCGGCATGCGCGGCCACAGGGAAGACAGCAAGGACAGCGGCCAGCATGGTCAGCATCGGCAACGGTACGAAAGCACGTCGCATCAAGCAGGATCTCCTCGGGAATGCAGCATTCATGGTGCCTCGAGCCCTCGCCACCAACGGCGACCGGGCTCGCACGGCAAGCCTGCAAGTTTAATCCAACCGCCTCGCGAGATTGCGCCGCGGCGCGCGTTTACAGGCGATTCTTAAGTCCGTGCCGCCCCATGATCAAGCCTGCTCGACCAGAATCACATGCACGCGATACGGGCCATGCGCGCCCAGCACGATGGTTTGCTCGATATCCCCGGTACGCGACGGGCCGCTGATGATATTGGTCGCGCGCGGCAGCTCGCCGCGCTCGCTGCGCACCAGCGCAAAGGCGTCTTCCAGACCGGCGACCACGCGCGAGCGCGGCACCACCGCGATATGCGTTTCCGGCAGCAGCGCCGCCGAGGCGAACGTCGCCGGCCCCGACAGCAGCATCAGCGAGCCGGTCTCGGCGATCGCGCAGAAGCAGCCGGTGATGCCGACCAGGTCGCCATGGTCGCGGTCGGCCTCGACCTCGCGCAACGGCGGCCGGCATTCGACCGCAATGCCGGCGTCCTGCCATGGCAGCGTGCCCAGCGCATCCCATGCCACCGCGCGCTGCACCAGGTTCAGGCTGTCGAGAAAACGCCGCGTTGCCGCCGGCACTTCATCCATGGTGGCGACACGGTCGACGGTGGACGCCATGCGCTGGGCCTGCAGCAAGAAGGCTTCGACCAGGTCGGCCGCCGGCAGCGGGCGCGGGCCTTGCGGGTGGCGCTCGAGGTAGTCGGCCACCGCGGCGCGCTCGCCCTGCGTGGGCTGGTGCGTCCTGCCCTGTGCGGCACGGATGCGGGCGAAGATACGGTCGCGGGCGTCGTTGGTTTCCATAGGACCTGGCAGTGCGGTTGGCGAGAATGCGGCAAGAGATACCGCAAGTTACAGATACCGCAAGTTACGCGATGCGCCGATTATAGTTGCCGCGGCACAGCACGGCGCGTCGGAATCCCGCTATACCGACGCCGACTGGACCGAGAACACCTGCCGCAGGTAAGACAGGTAGCCGGAATCGTCGCACATGGTCTTTTCCGGCGTGTCCGACAGCTTGGCCACGGGCTGGCCATTGCAGCGCACCATCTTGATCACGATCTGCAGCGGCGTGTAGCCGAGGTCGTTGGTCAGGTTGGTGCCGACGCCGAAGGCCAGCCGGCAGCGGCCGTGGAAGCGCTGGAACAGCTCGATCACGCGCGGCACGTCCAGGCTGTCGCTGAAGATCAGCGTCTTGGTGCGCGGGTCGACGCGGCTGGCCGCGTAATGTGCCACCATGCGCTCGCCCCACACGATCGGGTCGCCCGAGTCATGGCGCACGCCGTCGAACAGCTTGCAGAAGTACAGGTCGAAGTCGCGCAGGAAGGCATCGAAGCCATAGGTATCGGACAGCGCGATGCCAAGGTCGCCGCGATACTCGCGCGCCCAGCGTTCCAGCGCGTACACCTGCGAATCGCGCAGCCTCGGCCCCAGCGCCTGGCAGGCCTGCAGGTATTCGTGCGCCATCGTGCCGAGCGGCACCATGTTGTGCAGGCGGGCGAAATGGACGTTGCTGGTGCCGGCCAGCTGCGCACCGAGCTCTTGCCGCATGGTCAGCAGCACCTCTTCCTGCCAGTCGCGCGAGAAGCGCCGGCGCGTGCCGTAGTCGGCGATGACGCAATCGGCGAGTTCCGGCGGCTGCAGCAGCGCCAGCTTGTCTTCCAGGCGGCGGCGGCCGCCGGCCAGGTCGGGCCGCGGCTGGGTGCGGCGGAAGTAGACCTCGTTGACGATCGCCAGCACCGGCACTTCGAACAGGATGGTATGCAGCCAGGGGCCGATGATCGAGATCTCGATCTCGCCGTTGCCCTGCGGCGCCTCGCGCACCGACACGTACTTTTCGTTCAGGTGGAACAGGCCGAGGAAGTCAATGAAATCGCTCTTGATGAAGCGCAGCCCGCGCAGGTAGGCGAGTTCGTCGTCCGTGAAACGCAGCTGGCACAGGTGCGTGATCTCGGCGCGAATCTCATCGATATACGGCGTCAGGTCGACACCGGCGTTGCGGCACTTGAAGCGATATTCGACCTGAGCCTGCGGAAACTGGTGCAGGACCACCTGCATCATCGTGAACTTGTACAGGTCGGTGTCGAGCAGAGACTGGATGATCATAGCTAGCCAGACGGCGAGGTGCCGGGTCAGTCTGACATGCTAACCGAGACTGCGCGCATCCGGGGGCGCTCAGGCGCCGTCGAGGAATGGCTGCGGCGCGCGCAGGACCGGCTTGCCGGCCGCCCTGCCCTGCAGGCACCACAGCGCCCGGCCGTCGCTTCCCGGGCAGGACACCAGCGTGGCCGCGCTGCGCGGCACGCGCTGCGGCAGCGGCTCGGCAAAGGCGCCGTCCTCGGCAAGAATGCGCTCGGTGTAGACCGATGCGCCTGCGCGCTCGAAGCGCAGCACCTGCATCCGGTCGCCCGGCTTCGGGTGCAACTCGGGTCCGCAAGGCATCAGGCCGGCCCGGCCGCAATGCGCTATGGCATCGCCCGCGGGGGAATCGGTCACGCTGAAGTGGTCCCAATCGAAGCCGGTCAGCGCCGGCAACGCGACCGGGGCCTCGGATCGCGCGCGCCATGCCACCAGACGGGACACTACGCTGTCCGCCATGCCCGGCTGGACCAGGGCCTGCGCGCCGGCGGGCGGGACCATCGCCGGAAATGCCGCCAGCATCACAAGCAGCGACAGCAAGGCAGCGCGGTGGCAACAACGAAGCTGGCGTGGCATAGGAATCTCCCGGCATGGAAGCATGTGGCATTCAGGCGGCTTCATCATGCCTGCGGTTGCGCAAGCACGCCAGCGCCCCGCCATGTCTTGGATCAAAAGCACATAAAGAAATAAGAAAACTATCTGATCCAGCTATATAGACCGGCTATCCTAGCCGGAAGGCTCGGCTACAATACCGGTTCCCGAAAGGCCACGGCCGGCGCTCGTCCCGCCCATCCCTGCCCGCGATGGCAGATGGAGGCGTCCGCCGGCAAGAAGCGGCCCAACAGTTTCCCATTAAAAGCCGACCCGTTTTCCTGGAACAGACATGACTCACGTTGTCACCGAATCCTGCATCCGTTGCCGCTATACAGACTGCGTTGACGTATGTCCGGTGGATTGTTTCCGCGAAGGCCCGAACTTCCTGGCCATCGACCCGGACGAGTGCATCGACTGCGCCGTGTGCGTGGCCGAATGCCCGGTGAACGCCATTTACGCCGAGGAAGACGTGCCGGGCGACCAGCAGCAGTTCATTGAACTGAACGCCGAACTGGCCCGTGCCTGGCCTTCCATCACCAAGACCAAGGCCCCGCTGGCCGAGGCCGAGGAGTGGAAGGACACCACCGACAAGCTGCAGTACCTGGAGCGCTGAGCGCACCAGGCAGCAAAGAAAGCCGTCCCCACGCGCTTTCCGCAATGCCGGGCACCCGCGTGCCCAACCAACGTATCAGGACGAATATGGACTTGAGCATTCCAAATCCCGTTGCCGACGCGACCAAGCAGGTCGAAGGCGGTAGCCCCGCAGGCGGCCAGCCGCTGGAAATCGACGCGCTGATCGTCGGCGCCGGTCCCGTGGGCCTGTTCCAGGTGTTTGAACTGGGCCTGCTCGAAATCAAGGCCCACGTGATAGATTCCCTGAAAGTCGTTGGCGGCCAGTGCGTGGAGCTGTATCCGGACAAGCCCATCTACGACATCCCGGCCGTGCCCAGCTGCACCGGCCAGGAACTGACCGACAACCTGCTCAAGCAGATCGAGCCGTTCGAGCCCACCTTCCACCTGGGCCAGGAAGTCTCCGTGGTGGAGCGCCGTGAAGACGGCCGCTTCTTTGTCGAGACCTCGCTCGGAACCCGCTTTATCACCAAGACCATCTTCATCGCAGCCGGCGTGGGCTCGTTCCAGCCGCGTACGCTGAAGGTCGAGGGCCTCGACAAGTTCGACGGCAAGCAACTGTTCTACCGCGTCAAGGATCCGAGCCGCTTCCACGGCCGCAACCTGGTGATCGTCGGCGGCGGCGACTCGGCGCTGGACTGGACGCTGGACCTGGTCGGCAAGGCCGAGTCGGTGGTGATGATCCACCGCCGCGACGGCTTCCGCGCCGCGCCGGCCTCGGTGGCCAAGATGAAGGAACTGTGCGAACAGATGGAAATGCAGTTCCTGGTCGGCCAGATCGGCGGCTATGAAGAGAAGGACGGCGTGCTCACGGAAATCAAAGTGACGGGCGCCGACGGCGTGACCCGCCGCCTGCCGCTGGACGACCTGCTGGTGTTCTTCGGCCTGTCGCCCAAGCTCGGCCCCATCGCCGAGTGGGGCCTGGACCTGGAGCGCAAGCAGATCAAGGTGGATACCGAGAAGTTCCAGACCAATATCCCGGGTATTTTCGCCGTGGGTGACATCAACACCTACCCCGGCAAGAAGAAGCTGATCCTGTCGGGCTTCCACGAGGCCGCGCTGGCCGCGTTCGGTGCTGCGCCGTATATCTTCCCCGAGAAGAAGATCCACATGCAGTACACCACGACCTCGCCGAAGCTGCACAAGGTCCTGGGCGTGGAATCGCCGGTCTTCGACTGATCCGGCGCTTCACGGTGCCGCAGAAAAAAGCCGCCGCAAGGCGGTTTTTTTCTGGCACAAACGAAGAACCGTCGCTATAATGCGGCCTCGCTGTCGAACACCAAGGTGGGACGCAGCCAGCCAGCCGCTCCGAAGCACCTGACGACAAATAAAATGTTGACAAGGTGTTGACGACAAAAAGAGAAACTGGCTATAATTTCTTTCTCAGCTGTTCCCCGATAGCTCAGTCGGTAGAGCGACGGACTGTTAATCCGCAGGTCCCTGGTTCGAGCCCAGGTCGGGGAGCCAACCGATACGGAAGCCCGGTGCAAATGCACCGGGCTTTTTCGTTTTGGGGCTTTCGTTCGGGGCTGCCGCGTCGCCCCTGCCCTTCGCTTAACCGCTTATCCCCGCTTATCCCCGCTTATCCCCGCGGCGAACCGCTCTGCAGTGAACCGCCTGCAGCCTTCAGTGCCACAACGATAGCCTCTGTATTGGCTTCGACCCGATGCAGCGGCCCCGCCACCGACATCCCGTAAACAACGCCGCCGAGCGATACCGGAATCGCGATGGCCCCCAGGTCCGGGAATGACTCGCCGAAATTCGGATACCACCCCTGCGCCTGCCATTGCTGCATCGCTGCCTCGAATACCCGCAGCGAATCCACCGTGCGCCCGGTGCGCGACGCAAAGGAAACGCCGGCGAGCACTTCCGCGCGGCTCTCCGCGGTCATGGTGCCGAGGATGGCGCGGCCGATGGAATTGACATGCGCGTCGCGCAGTTCGCCCGGCGCGGCGATATAGCGCACCGGGTTGGCGGACTCGCGCACCTCCAGGTACAGAATGCGGCCGTCGTCCTGCAGCTTACCGAAGATCACGGTTTCGCCGGTGTCATCGCGCAGCGACTCGAGCACCGGCTGCACGCGTTCGAGCAGCGGGTCGTTGCGCGCGATGCGCTGGGCGATATCGAGCAGCCGCCGCGTGGGGTAATAGCCCTGGCGGCGGCCGGTTTCGTACAGGTAGCCCAGCGACGCCAGCGTGCGGATCAGCCCGAGGCAGCTCGACATCGGCGCGCCCAGCAGCTTCGCCAGTTCGGTCAGCGTCAGCGAGCGCCCTTCGCGCGCATAGATCTCCATGATCTCGATCACGCGCAGCGCCGTCTTGACGCTGCCGTAGCCGGATTTTTCCGCCGCTTCGTTTTCTGCCATCGTTGGCTTCCTCGACTTCCGTGTGCTTTGGCCGGAATTGTACGCGGCGCGTTGGTACGCGACATGCTGGCGGCACCTGCCGATCCCGGTGCGACCGGATCAGGTGCCGGCGTCGTCCTGCGCCTTTGGCAAGCCTTCCGGCCAACTACGGATATTGCCCGGTGTACGCGAGAACCGCGTGGGGATGCCAACGCCGCGCAGGCGTCCTTCGCTCGGATGGTCGTATTCGAACATCATACCGGTGGCGCGCAGGTGCGGGTCATCCACCAGGCTGTCGAAATGCGGCAGCTCGCTGTGCGGGATATCGGCGTCGCGCAACAACGCCAGCCATTCCGCGGTGGTGCGCTGCGCGACGATCTCGGCCAGCGTGGCGTAGAGTGCGTCGATATTGGCGCTGCGCGCGGCGGGCGTGGCATAGCGCGGGTCGCGCGCCAGTTCGGCATGGCCTGACAGGTCGAAAAAGCGCAGCCACTGCGCGCTGGTATAGGGCAGCAGAGCGAGATGGCCGTCGCTGGTACGGTACGGCTTGCGGTGGGCCGACATCACGCGCGGATAGCCGGCAGCGCCGAGCGGCGGCACGAAAGTCTGCCCGGCGAGCTGCTCGGTGGCAAGAAAGGACACCAGCGTTTCGAACATCGGCACCTCGATGGCCTGCCCCTGGCCCGATCGCTCACGCTCATACAGCGCCATCGGGATCGCATAGGCGACGGTCAGGCCGGCGACCTTGTCGGCCAGGATGGTGTTGACGTACTGCGGCCCCTCGTTCGAGTTGGCGCCCTGGAACTGCGCCATCCCGCTGCGCGCCTGGATGATGTCGTCGAAGGCCGGTGCGCCGGCATACGGGCCCTCCTCCGAGTAGCCATAGGCGCCGCAATAGATCAGCCGCGGATGGTCCGCCCGCAGCGAGGCATAGTCCAGGCCGAGCTTGCGCAACGACTGCGGACGCACGTTGGAGACGAAGACATCGGCCGTGGCGATCAGCGACTTCAGCTCGGCAAGGTCATCCGGCTGCTTGACGTCGAGCACGACAAACCGCTTGTTTCGGTTCAGGTTGAGGAAGCTGGCGCCCATCGCGGCATGTCGCGCGGGCTCGGCATGGCGGAACACATCGCCGGCGGGCGCTTCGACCTTGATTACCTCGGCGCCCATGTCGCCGAGGATCTGCGTGGCGTACGGACCCATCGCGACCGAGGTCATGTCGATCACCCGCACGCCCGCCAGTGGCCCGGTCGCGGGAGGCGCTTTGTCTTGCATCGTCGTCCCCCGTTCAGTAGGACTTGGGCAAACCCAGCACGCGCTCGGCGATAAAGCACATGATCAGCTGCGGGCTGACCGGCGCGATGCGTGGGATATACGATTCGCGCAGCAGGCGCTCGACGCGGTATTCGCGTGAATAGCCCATGCCGCCCAGCGTCAGGATCGCGGTCTGGCAGGCGTTGTGGCCGGCCTCGGCGGCGAGGTACTTGGCTGCGTTGGCCTCGGCCCCGCAGGACTGGCCCGCGTCGTAGCGCGCGGCGGCCTTCAGCATCATCAGGTTGGCCGATTCCAGCTGCATCCAGGCCTGCGCCAGCGGGTGCTGGACGCCCTGGTTCATGCCGATCGGACGGCCGAAGACCACACGCTCCTTGGCATACTGCGTGGCGATCGCCAGCGCCGCGCGACCCAGCCCGATGGCTTCGGCCGCGATCAGGATGCGCTCGGGGTTCAGGCCATGCAGGATGTACTCGAAGCCCTTGCCCTCCTCGCCGATCCGGTCTTCTTCCGGGATGAACAGGTCGTCGATGAACAGCATGTTGGTATCGACGGCGGCGCGGCCCATCTTGTCGATCTCACGGATCTCGATCTTGCTGCGGTCGACCTTGGTGTAGAACAGCGACAGCCCTTCGGTCGACTTCTTCACCTGCTCCAGCGGCGTGGTGCGCGCCAGCAGCAGCATGCGGTCAGCCACCTGCGCGGTCGAGATCCAGATCTTGCGCCCGCTCACCGAATAGCCGCCCGGCACCTTGCGCGCGAAGGTCTTGAGCTTGGTGGTGTCCAGGCCCGCATCGGGCTCGGTCACGCCGAAACAGGCCTTCTCCTTGCCGGCGATCAACGGCGGCAGGAAACGGCCCTTCTGCTCCTCGGTGCCGAACACCACCACCGGGTTCAGGCCGAACACGTTCATGTGCACCGCCGAGGCGCCGGTCATGCCCGCTCCCGACTGCGAGATGGTCTGCATCACCAGCGCCGCTTCCAGGATGCCGAGACCGGCGCCGCCGAACGCCTCCGGCATCGCCACGCCCAGCCAGCCGCCCTCGCACAGGGTCTTGTAGAACTCGTGCGGATAGGTGCCGGACTTGTCGAGCCGGTCCCAGTATTCCATGTCGAACTGCGTGCAGACCTGTTGCACGGCTTCGACGATCGATGCCTGTTCTTCGGAGAGATCGAAATTCATGAGCTTGCCTGTCTGGTTGTTTATTCCGGCTGGATGCCCGCGTCCTTCACCAGACGCGACCACTTCTGCAGTTCGGCCACGACAAACTGGTTCAGCTCGGCGGGTGTGCTGCCGAACGGCTCGAACCCTAGCGCGTGGAACTGCGCGGCGTGCTGCTTGCTGGTGGCAATGGCAACCAGCTCGCGGTTGAGGCGCTCCACCACGGGTGCCGGCACGCCGGCGGGTGCGAAAACGCCGTTCCAGGACGTGATATCGAAACCCTTGAGTTCGGGCGCACTGCCGACCGGCGGCAGGTCGGGCAGCAGCGCACTGCGTTGCGCGGTGGTCACGGCCAGCGCGCGCAGCTTGCCGGCGCGCACATTGGCGATGCCCGCGGCAAAGTCGACGAACATCGCCTGCACCTGGCCGCCCATCACGTCGGTCATTGCCGGCGGCGTGCTCTTGTACGGCACGTGCAGCATCTTCAGGCCCGCCATCTTCGACAGCGTCGCGCCGGCGACGATGCCGGTGCTGTTGCCGCTCGCGTAGCTCATGCCAGGATGCGCCCTGGCGTAGTCGATGAACTCGCGCAGCGTCTTCACCGGCAGCTGCGGATTGACCACCAGCATGAACGGCAGGTTGCCCATGCGCGAAACCGGCGTGAAGTCCTTGACCGGGTCGTAGCGCAGCTGTTTCATCAGCGACGGGTTGGCCGAATGCGTGGTGTTGGTGGTCATGAACAGCGTATAGCCGTCCGCCGGCGCCTTGGCGACGAACTCGGCGGCGATGGTGCCGTTGGCGCCCGGCTTGTTGTCGACCACTACCGGCTGCTGCAGCGATTCGCCCAGGTACTTGGCGGTCAGCCGCGCCACGGCATCGGTGCCGCTGCCGGCGGCGAACGGCACCACCAGGCGCAGCGGCTTGGACGGAAATTCATCGGCGGCCAGCGCCGGTGCTGCGAACAGCGCGGCGGCACATCCCAGCACCAGGCTGGCGAAAGCGGTCTTGAAGGACTTCACGGTCTGTCTCCTGTCGTTATATGAACCCTTGCCGTGGCCGGCCGCGTCTCAGGCGGGCCGTACCACGCGCTCGGGCGATTCCTCGTATGGTGGGGAATAGATCACCAGGATCCTGGCTGGCTCTTCACTTACCACCGTGAACACATGCATTTCGTCCGGCGGGAAGAAGCAGCAATCGCCCGGGCCAAGTTCCTTGCGCTGGCCGCCGACCTCGGCAATGGCCCGGCCTTCCAGCACGTAGCACACCTGTTCGATGCCGGGATGCGCGTGGGGCAGCGCGCCCTTGCCTTTCTCGATGGTGCCGTGGATCACTTCCAGGTGGCGCGACCCCACGGTTTCGGGGCCGATCAGGCGGCGGTTCAGCGTGCCGACGTGGTTGGCGGGGTGGTAGCCCTCGACCTCCTCGGTCGAGATGAAATAAACGGGGGATTGCGGCACGCTGCTCTCCTGTCGAGGCTTCGCCAGTTGGCGATTAATTCATATCTATGAATCTTAGTTTATACATATGAATATCATCGTCAAACAATTTCGGGCGTGCTGCGGGTTTACCGGGAGGCGGCGTCCGGACCATCACCCCCTGATTCCCAAGAACTGGTGGACGAGCGAGGAAAGGGTATAATTCGCCCCTTGCCGCCGCTCCGCTGCGGCGCCGGTCGCAAGCCATTCTTGACAGATGCGTCGTATACATGCCATAGTTACGGGCGTATAGCATTCATGGAAACCGGTACTGTCAGACTCCAGTTATATTCGGACCTGGCGCTATCACCCCTGACACTGGTTGCACGGACTAAAACGTCCACATCTTTCAGGTTCGCGGGGGCGCACCGGGCACATGCCCAGCGTGCAATACCAGTCGCTCCGGCGACAGCAGTTTCCCCCCGTGTGAACCAGCCGCTACCGCGGCAATCCCCTAAAGGACTGAATTGACTAAGATCGTCTTGAAACCCGGTGAGCCCGTTGAAGTTGCAATGCGGCGTTTCCGTCGTGCCATTCTGCAGACTGGCCTGATCGTTGAACTCAAGAGCCGCACCGCTTACGAGAAGCCGACGACCGAGCGCAAGCGCAAGAAGAAGGCCGCCGAAGCACGCCTGCGCAAGCGTCTGCGCATGCAAATGCTGCCGAAGAAGATGTACTGATTCGGGCAAGCTTCGCAAAAAAACCGCCAGTTCGCTGGCGGTTTTTTTATGCCCGCGCGCAACGCGTCACGGATGCTCACAACATTGGCGGCTTTTGCTGCACTGCGCCACCTGAGCATTGCGCCGATGCCCGGCATAATGGCAGATATTGCGCCCCCTTGGGGCGCCTACCGGACCCTGCCTTGACTGCCATCCTCGAGTTGCGCAAGGTGCGCAAGCAATACGGCGATACGGTCGTTGTCGACGACCTCGACCTCCAGGTGTTTCGCGGCCAGTGCTTCGGCCTGCTTGGCCCCAACGGCGCCGGCAAGACCACCACGCTGCGCCTGCTGCTGGGCCTGACCACGCCGATGGCCGGCACACTGACGCTGTGCGGCGAACCCATTCCCGAGCGGGCGCCGCAGGCGCGCATGCGCGTGGGCGTGGTGCCGCAGTTCGACAACCTCGACCCGGATTTCTCGGTGATCGAGAACCTGCGCATCTTCGGTCGCTACTTTGGCCTGTCGTCGGCCGAGATAGCGCGGCGCGTGCCGATGCTGCTGGAATTCGCCCGGCTGGAAAGCCGCGCCGACGCCCAGGTGCGCGACCTCTCCGGCGGCATGCGCCGGCGCCTGACGGTGGCGCGCGCGCTGATCAACGATCCCGACCTGCTGGTGATGGACGAGCCCACCACCGGGCTGGATCCGCAGGCGCGCCACCTGATCTGGGAGCGCCTGAAGTCGCTGATGGCAAGCGGCAAGACCATCTTGCTGACCACGCACTTCATGGAAGAAGCCGAACGGCTGTGCAACTACCTGTGCGTGATCGACGGCGGGCGCAAGATCGCCGAAGGCAAGCCGCACGAGCTGATCGACAGCCAGATCGGCTGCGACGTGGTCGAGGTCTACGGCGATGAACTGGAAGCGCTGCGCGGCACGCTGACGCCGCTGGCGCAGCGCACCGAAATGAGCGGCGAGACCCTCTTCTGCTACGTGCGCGAGCCCGCCCCGCTGCTGGCGGCGCTGCACGGCAGGAACGGCGTGCGCTACCTGCACCGCCCGGCCAACCTGGAGGACGTGTTCCTCAAGCTGACCGGCCGCGAGATGCGGGACTGAACCAGGGACTGACATGAGCGAACAGGATCCCCGCACTGATACACCCGCCATCGCCACCCGGGGCGATGCCGCGCCAACGCGCCAGACCTATCCACAGCCACTGCTGCCGCGCAACATGCGCAACTGGATGATGGTCTGGTACCGCAACTACCTGGTGTGGAGGAAGCTGGCCATCCCGTCGATGATCGGCAACCTGGCCGACCCGATGATCTACCTGTTCGGCCTCGGCCTCGGGCTGGGGCTGATGGTGGGCCAGGTCAACGGCGTGTCATACATCGCCTTCCTCGCCGCCGGCACCACCGCATCGAGCGTGATGATGTCGGCCAGCTTCGAGTCGATGTACTCGGCCTTCTCGCGCATGCACGTGCAGCGCACCTGGGAAGCGATCATGCACGCGCCGCTGACGCTGGGCGACGTCGTGCTGGGCGAGATCTTCTGGGCGGCCAGCAAGGCGGTGCTGTCGGGCCTGGCGATCATGCTGGTGGCCGCCGCACTGGGCTATGCGCAAATGCCGGGCGCGCTGCTGGCGCTGCCGGTGATCGTGCTGGCCGGCATTGCGTTTGCCGCGCTGGCGATGATCGTCACCGCGCTGGCGCCAAGCTACGACTTCTTCATGTTCTACCAGACGCTGGCGATGACGCCGATGCTGCTGCTGTCGGGCGTATTCTTCCCGGTGGAGCAACTGCCGGAAGGCGTGCAGGCGGCCACCAGGCTGCTGCCGCTGGCGCACGCGGTCGAGCTGATCCGGCCGCTGATGCTGGGCCGGCCGGTGGATGGCGCAGGCCTGCACCTTGCCGTGCTGGCAGCCTATGCGGCGGCCGCGCTGGTGGTTTCGCTGGTGCTGCTGCGCCGGCGGATGCTGCGCTGAGGCAGCGCTAAAGTTGCGTACCGTGGACAACGATAGCGGAAGAGCCGCCACCTTGCAGCGTGTTGCACTGGCGCTGGCAGCCGCAATGGCAACCGTTTCGCTGGGCGGATGCATGGTGGTGGGCGCCACCATGGCGGTTGGCGGTGCCGCGGTGTCGGCCGCGGCGACCGTGGGCTCGGCCGCGGTCAGCGTCGCCTCGACGGCGGTGGGCACCACCTATGACGTCACCGCCGCCGGCGTGAAGGCGGTCGCCGGCAGCGACGACCCGCCGCCGACTGAGTAACTTCGGGAGTAACTTCGCTTATTCCCCGAGCCCGCGCAGCAGGTCCGCCTTCAGGTCCTCGACCGACTCCAGCCCCACCGCCAGCCGGATCAACCCTTCCCCGACGCCAGCGGCCGCCTTCGCCTCCGGGCTCACGCGCGCGTGCGTGGTCGTGTACGGGTGCGTGATGGTGGTGCGGGTATCGCCCAGGTTGCCGGTGATCGAGCACAGCCGGGTGTTGTCGATTACGCGCCACGCGTTAGCGCGCTGCTGCTCGGGCGTGGCACCCTTCAGTTCGAACGACACGATCGCGCCGCCGCCGCTCTGCTGCCGCATGGCAATCTCGTGCTGCGGGTGCGACTTCAGCGCCGGATGGAACACGCGCGCCACGGCCGGGTGCGACTCCAGGAACTGCGCCAGCGCCAGCGCGCTGGACGAATGGCGCTCCATGCGAATCCCGAGCGTCTCCATGCCCTTGAGCAGTACCCACGCGTTGAACGCCGACAGCGTCGGGCCCGCGGTGCGCACGAACGGGAACACCTTGCCCATGATGAAATCGTGCGAGCCCAGCACCGCGCCGCCCAGCACGCGGCCCTGGCCGTCGATATGCTTGGTGGCGGAGTGCACCACGATGTCGGCGCCGAACTTCATCGGCTGCTGCAGCGCGGGCGAGCAGAAGCAGTTGTCGACCACCAGCAGCGCATTGGCGTTGTGGGCGATGTCCGCCACGGCCGCGATGTCAGCCACTTCGGTCAGCGGATTCGACGGCGTCTCCAGGAAGAACAGCTTCGTATTCGGCCGCACCGCGGCACGCCATGCTTCCAGGTCGGTCGGATCGACATAGGTCGTCTCCACGCCGAACTTGCCGAAGATATTGCTGAACAGCGTCATGGTCGAGCCGAAGATCGCGCGCGAACTGACCAGGTGATCGCCCGCCTGCATCGACGACAGCACCACCGACAGGATCGCGCTCATGCCCGACGCCGTGGCCATGCAGGCCTGCGCCCCTTCCAGCGCGGCCAGCCGCGACTGGAACATCGACACGGTCGGGTTGGTGAAGCGCGAATAGGTAAAGCCCTCTTCCGAGTTTGCAAAGCGTTCGGCGGCCTCGGCGGCGCTGTTGAAGCAGAAGCTCGAGGTCAGGTAAATGGCCTCGGAATGCTCCATGAACTCGCTGCGCAGCGTGCCGGCGCGCACGCCAAGGGTATCGATGCCGAGCGATTCAGGGTTGAGCGGTTCGTTCATGCTGGTGGCGCGGTCGTACCCGCGCGAATGCAATGGTTGTAGCCTGTCGCGGCAAGGCGGCCGGCCATGAAAAAAGCCCGTGCGATCGGATGGTCGGATCGACGGGCTTGCTGTGCTGCGGCGGCCTTCGGCAGGCTTTGGCGATTGGTGGGCACGTTGCGCAGGCACTGCGCGCCTTGGCGAATCTTGCTGGCCACCATCTCTTTAGCTGTTTCGGGCTGGACCCGCGTCCGCAAGCTGACTATCAAATCGACGCCCGGCCATGTTACGGCCGGGCTTCGCATCCGTCAACGAACGGACATGCTCGCGGGACAGGCGCGCGGCTTACTCGTTATTGCCGGAACGCTGCAGGTGCAGTGCCGAGCGCTCGGTGTCGCCGGCGGTGCCGTCGCGATCGGCCTGGCTGCGCGCGGTCTCCAGTCGGTTCAGGTAGGCCTCGTCGATATCGCCGGTGATATAGCGGCCATCGAAGCACGACGCATCGAAGTCCTTCAGCGCCGGGTTGATGTCGCGCACCGCCTGTTTCATCGCTTCCACGTCCTGGTACACCAGCTTGTCCGCGCCGATGATCTTCGCGATCTCTTCGTGCGTGCGGCCGTGCGCCACCAGTTCGCTGCGGGTCGGCATGTCGATGCCGTACACGTTCGGGTACTTCACCGGCGGCGCGGCCGAGGCGAAGATCACCTTGTTGGCACCGGCATCGCGCGCCATCTGCACGATTTCGAACGAGGTGGTGCCGCGCACGATCGAATCATCGACGATCAGCACGTTCTTGCCCTTGAACTCCACGCCCATGGCGTTGAGCTTCTGGCGCACCGACTTCTTGCGCACCGCCTGGCCCGGCATGATGAAGGTGCGGCCGACATAGCGGTTCTTGAAGAAGCCTTCGCGATAGTTCACGCCCAGTCGGTTGGCCACCTGCATGGCAGCCGGACGGCTGGAGTCGGGAATCGGCATCACCACGTCGATGTCGCCGGCCGACACTTCCTCGCGGATCTTCTCGGCCAGGTAGTCGCCCATGCGCAGGCGCGCGTCGTAGACGGGCACGCCATCAATGCACGAATCCGGGCGGGCCAGGTAGACGTACTCGAAAATGCAGGACGTCAGCACCGGGTTGTCGGCGCACTGCTTGCTGTAGAGCTTGCCATCCAGGTCGATGAAGATCGCTTCGCCCGCCGCCACGTCGCGCTCGAACTTGTAGCCGATGCCTTCCAGCGCCACGGACTCGGAGGCAACCATCCACTCCTTGCCCGACGGCGTCTCGACGCTGCCCAGGCACAGCGGACGGATGCCGAACGGATCGCGCACCGCCAGCATGCCGTAGCCGGCGATCTGCGCCGTGATGGCGTACGAGCCGCGCACGCGGCGGTGCATGCCCGAAACGGCCTTGAAGATCATTTCCGGGTCCAGCGCCATGCCGTTGCTGGCGCGCTGCAGCTCGTCGGCCAGCACGTTCAGCAGCACTTCGGTGTCGGAGTGCGTGTTGATGTGGCGACGATCGCGGCGGAACATTTCCTCGCGCAGCTGCTGCCAGTTGGTCAGGTTGCCGTTATGCGCCAGGATGATGCCGTAAGGGGCGTTGACGTAGAACGGCTGCGCCTCTTCCTCGCTCGAGGCCGAGCCGGCGGTCGGGTAGCGCACCTGGCCGATGCCCGCGGTGCCCGGCAGGCCGCGCATGTTGCGGGTACGGAAGACGTCGCGCACCAGGCCGTTGGCCTTGTACATGTGGAAAGTACTGCCGTTGGCGGTGGCGATGCCGGCAGCATCCTGTCCGCGGTGTTGCAACAACAGCAGGCTGTCGTAAATCAGTTGGTTGACAGGCGTGGCTGAAACCACACCGACGATACCGCACATGCCAAGCTCCCAGGAAAGGCTTTGAATCAGGGGGCGCAGCCTGGTCCGGCTATCCTTCCGGACCGCAAGGCCTGCGTACTACTGGCCGGGCACCATGCCCGGCTTCATGTCATGTCTTGACGTACTTCGCCAGCTCCGGCGGCAGCCATGGCTTGACCGATTCCATGGCCTGCATCACATAGGGGCGGCTCACCGCATCGCGCCAGAAAGGTTCTTCCGGCAATTTCGTCAGGCTGGCGAGCGTCACCATCACCATCACCAGCAGCGCGCCGCGCAGCAATCCGAACACCAGCCCGAGCCCGCGGTCCGCCGGCTTGAGGCCCGTGCTCTCCAGCAACTGCCCGACCACCATGCCGGCCAGCGACGCCCCGAGCACGGTGCCGATCAGCAGCACCACGAAACCCAGCGCGTGGCGGGCCAGCTCGCCGCCGGGCAGCGACTCGGGCATCCAGCCCGCGGCGACCGCGCCGTAGCGGAACGCGACCCAGAACGCCACCACCCAGCCGATCAGCGACAGCACCTCGCGCACCAGGCCGCGCAACACGCCCAGCGCGCCCGAGGCCAGCAGGATAAAGACCACGGCGTAGTCGAAGAAAGTCGGCTGCATCGTTGCTCGCTGCCGCGCCCATGCGCCAGGCAGCGCTAGCCCATTACTGTTCGATTACCTTCGAGGTCAGGCCTGCCGCGCGCACGCGCTTGTCGGCCGCATCAGCGGCGTCGCGGTCGCTGAAGGGGCCGGCGCGCAGCAGGATGCGCTCGCCGTCGGCCAGCACTTTCTTTTCCACGTAGGCCGGCACCTTGCTCGCCTTGAGCTTGGCCAGCCAGGTCTTCGCCTTCTCTTCCGACGAGAATGCGCCAATCAGGATCAGGTACTTGCCGCTGCCCTGGGGCTTGGCCTCAGGCTTGGTTTCAGCCTTGGCGTCAGGCTTTGCGTCGGCCC
Organism: Cupriavidus phytohabitans; assembly: GCF_017815025.1. Classification (NCBI taxonomy): domain Bacteria; kingdom Pseudomonadati; phylum Pseudomonadota; class Betaproteobacteria; order Burkholderiales; family Burkholderiaceae; genus Cupriavidus; species Cupriavidus phytohabitans. Next base: position 23,167 of record NZ_JAGIQB010000038.1, on the reverse strand, counting down.
TGGCCTCGGCGCGCTGGACGGGCTTGTCGGCCGGCTTGTCCGCCGTATTGACGATTTCCTCGCCGGCATCGAGCGCCGCCGCGTCGTTGCGGGCCGCCGGCGCCGGCGGCAGCGGATCGGCCTTGCGCGGCTCGACACGGGGCTTGCTGCTGCCCTGCCCGCCGCTCACCTTGACCGCGACATCGTCGGCCACCGGGCGCGGCTTGGTCTCGAACACGATTGGCAGCACGATCACCGCGGCCACCACCAGCACCACGGCGCCGATCAGGCGGCGGCGTGCGCGCTGCTTCTGCGGGAATTCAGGATCGAGCGTGTCGTCGGCATATTCGTCGGCCAGACGGCGCGACGAGGCGATGCCTGCACCCGGGTCGTTGCGCTGGCGGCGCGCACGCTCTGGTGCCGGGTCGTTGCCCTTGCGGGAAGAAAACAGCGAAAGCAGGCCCATAAATTGGTTCGGTGCGACAGCCCCCTCTGACAGGGGCCGGTCGTTGCGTTTGCCGCTCAGTGCCAGGTCAGTTGGCTTGCGTGGCCCGGTAGGCCATCACGCCGGCGACGGTATAGAACGATCCGAAGACCAGAATTCTATCATTCTCGGTCGCTCTCTCCATGGCGTCGCGGAACGCCGCCTCCGGACTGGAAAAGCAGGCGGCGGTGGCGTCGGGGCCGGCGCGGAAACCGCCCCCCTCCAGCGTCGCCAGCACGTCGGCAGCGCTGGCGGCGCGCTCGGTGGGCAGGTCGCACAGGCACCAGTGGTCGACCTTGTCGGCCACGTGCTGCAGCACGCCGGCGATATCCTTGTCCTGCATCGCGCCGAACACCGCATAGGTGTAGCGGAAGAAGCCCATGTTCTCCAGGTTCTGCCCCAGCGTGGCGGCCGCATGCGGGTTATGCGCCACGTCGAGGATCACCGCGGGCCGTCCCGGCAACACCTGGAAGCGCCCCGGCAGCTCGACGAACGCCAGCCCGTTGCGCACTTCCTGGGCGCTCACCGGCAATTGCCGGCGCATGGCCTGCAGCGCGGCCAGCGCGGCGGCGGCGTTCAGCAGCTGGTTGGCGCCGCGCAGCGCGGGGTAGCCCAGGCCGTTGAGCTTGCGCCCACCGCCGCTCCAGTCCCATTGCTGGCGTTCCTGGCCTTTGGCCGCGTGGAAGTGGAAATCGCGGCCCACCAGCCACAGCTCGGCGCCGATGGCCTCGGCATGCGCCACCAGCGACTTCGGCGGCACCGGGTCGCCGCAGATCGCCGGCACGCCCGGACGGAAGATGCCGGCCTTCTCAAAGCCGATTTCCTCGCGCGTGTTGCCCAGGTACTGGGTATGGTCGATGTCGACGCTGGTGACGATGGCGCAATCGGTATCGATCACATTGGTCGCATCCAGGCGGCCGCCCAGCCCGACTTCCAGGATGATCGCGTCCAGGCCGGAAGCGGCGAAGAAATGGATGATCGCCAGCGTGGTGAACTCGAAGTAGGTCAGGCTGACCGGGTCGGCAAAGCTGATGCGCGCGCGCTCGACCGCCTCGAAGTGCGGCAGCAGCTGCGCATCGGTCGCCATCTCGCCATTGAGGCGCGCACGCTCGTTGAAAGAGATCAGGTGCGGCGAGGTATGGCAGCCCACCTTGTAGCCGGCTTCCAGCAGGATGCGCTCGAGCATGGCGCAGGTCGAGCCCTTGCCGTTGGTGCCGCCAACGGTGAAGACCGTGGCGTCAATGCGCAGGCCGAGGGCTTCCTTCACGCGCGTGATACGCGTCAGGCCCATGTCGATGCCCACGGGGTGGGCGGTTTCGAGATGGGTGAGCCATTCGGGGAGCGTGTGGAAGACAGGCATTTCAGGTGGGCGAGGAAAGCGATGGAAAGCGTTTGCTACCAGATTCGGGCAGGCGGGCGCAAAGTCAAGGACCAGCGCCGCCGGCGTCCAGAAAAGGCGAAAGGCGCGTCAACCACCCGCGCCTTCAGTACAGCGATATTCGCGGCGTTATGCCACCGCGTCGGCCGGCTGCTTCTGCAGCAGTGCCAGCAGCTGCGCCAGTTCGGCGCGCATCTTGCGGCGGTCGACGATCATGTCGACGGCGCCCTTCTGCAGCAGGAACTCCGAGCGCTGGAAGCCTTCCGGCAGCTTCTCACGCACGGTCTGCTCGATCACGCGCGGGCCGGCAAAGCCGATCAGCGCCTTCGGCTCGGCGATCACCACGTCGCCCAGGAAGGCGAACGAGGCCGACACGCCGCCCATGGTCGGGTCGGTCAGCACGCTGATGAATGGCAGCTTGCTCGCGCTCAGCTGGTTCAGCATGGCCGTGGTCTTGGCCATCTGCAGCAGCGACAGCAGGCTCTCCTGCATGCGCGCGCCGCCGGTGGCGGTAAAGCAGATGAAAGGCACCTTCTGCTCGAGCGCGGCCTGCGCGCCGCGCACGAAGCGCTCGCCGACCACCGAGCCCATCGAACCGCCCATGAACTCGAACTCGAAGCAGCTCGCCACCACCGGGATGGTGTGGATCGCACCGCCCATCACCACCATGGCGTCGGTCTCGCCGGTATCGTCCATGGCCGCCTTGATGCGGTCCGGGTACTTCTTCGAATCCTTGAACTTGAGCGCGTCGACCGGCACGATCTCCTGGCCGATCTCATAGCGGCCTTCGGCGTCCAGCAGCGCGTCCAGGCGCGCACGCGCGTTGATGCGCATGTGGTGGTCGCACTTGGGGCAGACGTGCAGGTTGGCCTCGACATCGGTCCGGTACAGGGTGGACTCGCACGACGGGCACTTGACCCACAACCCCTCCGGGATGCCCTTGCGGGTACGGGGGTCGGTCTGTTGAATCTTGGGGGGCAGGAGTTTATCCAACCAGCTCATGAAAGCTCCTTTCGGATAGCTGCGCGCCGCCGGCAAACCCTCTGTCAGGGCGAACTTCGGCAGGTGGCAGGGAATCAGCCCGCGAATTTACCACGGCGGGCCGGTGACCTCGAAGCGCGGCGTGCGAATTAGGCACATTAGGTCACTTCTCGATGCCCGCCGGGCTTGGAGTAGATCACTTCGCGTCCAGCGCCTGGCGGATCTCGGCGATAAACGCCTGCAGCGTGGCGACGGCCTGTTCCCGCGGCGTGTCTTCCAGCAATTGCACCAGGCGGCTGCCGATCACCACGGCGTCGGACACGCTGCCGATCGCGCGCGCGGTCTGCGCGTCGCGGATGCCGAAGCCCACGCCGACCGGCAGGTTGGCGTGCTGCTTGATCAGCGGCAGGCGCGAGGCCACGCTGTCGAGGTCGATCGATGCGGAACCGGTCACGCCCTTGAGCGAGACATAGTAAAGATAGCCGCTGGCGACCTTGGCCACGGCCTCGATGCGTGCGTCGGTGGAGGTCGGCGCCAGCAGGAAGATCGGGTCCATGCCGTTGTCGCGCATCAGCGCGGCGAACGACTCGCACTCTTCGGGCGGATAGTCGACCACCAGCACGCCATCCACGCCGGCCGCGCTCGCGGCCTTGGCAAAGGCCTCTTCGCCCATGCGTTCGATCGGGTTGGCGTAGCCCATCAGCACCACCGGGGTCTCGGCATTGGCCTGGCGGAACTCGCGCACCCACTGCAGCACCTGCGTCAGTGACACGCCCTGCGCCAGCGCGCGCTCGGAGGCGCGCTGGATCACCGGGCCGTCGGCCATCGGGTCGGAGAACGGCACGCCCAGCTCGATCACGTCGGCGCCGCCCGCCACCAGCGCGTGCATCAGCGCCACGGTCAGGCCGGGCTCGGGATCACCGGCGGTGATGAACGGAATCAGGCCCTTCTTCTGCTGCGCGGCCAGCGCCGCGAACGTCTTCTGGATACGGGACATATCAGGGAATCAGGTGAGGCCGCGGCGCCGGCGAGGCGTCGTCGTTGGCGGCGGCCAGGGTTGGGGTGGCGTCAGGCTCGATTGCGGGCATGGCTTGCGCGGCAGCGGCCACGCGCCCGCACGCCACCTGCACGTACTCCGGGTTGATCTCGTAGCCGACAAAGCGCCGGCCGTGGCGCAGGCACGCCACCGCGGTGGTGCCGCTGCCCGCGAACGGGTCCAGCACCAGGCCGCCCGGCGGGCAGCTCGACAGCACCATCCGCTCGACGATCTCCAGCGGCTTCTGCGTCGGGTGGTTGGCGCGTTCGGGATCCTGCCGGTGGATGCGCGAGATGCTCCACAGGTCCTTGGGGTTGTAGCCCACCTCCAGCCACTTCTTGCCCTCGAAGCGCGGACGGCTGCGCGCCTTCTTGGTCTCGGGGTCGTACGGGATTCGGACCGGGTCGAGATCGAAGTAGTAGTCGCGCGCCTTGGCAAAGAAGCCAATGTTATCGTGCACCGACGAGAACTTGCGCGTGGTGCCGCCCATGCTGGGCACGCGGCGGTCCCAGATGATCTCGTTGATCATCGTCAGGCGCCGCTTGAGCATCACGAACAGCTCCGGCGAATACTGCCAGGTGCAGAACAGGTAGAGCGTGCCCTTGGGCGCGAGCTTGGGCACGACCGCATCCATCCAGCGCTCGGACCAGTCCAGGTAGGCCTGGCCCGACAGCAGGTCGGAATCATTGCCGTAGTCCTTGCCCAGCCCGTACGGCGGGTCGGCGACGATCAGGTCGACCGAGCCGTCCGGCAGGCGGGCAATGCCCTCGAACATGTCTTCCTGGAACAATTGCAGCGGCGGTGCGCCGGACGCGCCAGGCAAGGCGTCGGCCCCGCCAATGGCGAGGCCCTGGGGGTGGGGCAGCGCGCGCATCAGAGCTTGAGCCCCGCGCGCTCGGCCACGGTATGCATGTCCTTGTCGCCGCGTCCGGACAGGTTCACCAGCAGCAGCTTGTCCTTGGGCAGCGTCGGTGCCAGCTTGCAGGCATAGGCGATCGCGTGGCTCGACTCCAGCGCCGGGATGATGCCCTCGATGCGGCAGCAGTCGTGGAAGGCCTTGAGCGCTTCCTCGTCTGTGATCGGCACGTACTGCGCGCGGCCGCTGTCCTTGAGCCAGGCGTGCTCCGGGCCGACGCCAGGGTAGTCCAGGCCGGCCGAGACCGAATGCGTCTCGATGATCTGGCCGTTGTCGTCCTGCAGCAGATAGGTGCGGTTGCCGTGCAGCACGCCCGGCGAACCACCGATCAGCGCAGCCGCGTGGCGGCCGGTGTCCAGGCCGTCGCCGGCGGCTTCCACGCCGATCAGTTGCACGTCCTGGTGCTCGATGTACGGGTAGAAGATGCCCATGGCATTGGAGCCGCCGCCCACGCAGGCGATCACGGCATCCGGCTGGCGGCCCGTCATCTCCGGCATCTGCACTTTGGCCTCTTCGCCGATCACGCACTGGAAGTCGCGCACCATCATCGGGTACGGGTGCGGGCCGGCCACCGTGCCGATGATGTAGAAGGTGTTCTCGACATTCGTGACCCAGTCGCGCATGGCCTCATTGAGCGCGTCCTTGAGCGTGCGCGAGCCGCTTTCCACCGGCACCACGGTCGCGCCCAGCAGCTTCATGCGGTAGACGTTGGCGGCCTGGCGCTTGACGTCCTCGGCGCCCATGTAGACCACGCACTCCATGCCGAAGCGGGCGGCGATGGTGGCCGTGGCCACGCCATGCTGCCCCGCCCCGGTCTCGGCGATCACACGCGGCTTGCCCATGCGCTTGGCCAGCAGCGCCTGGCCGATGACGTTGTTGATCTTGTGCGCGCCGGTGTGGTTCAGGTCTTCGCGCTTGAAGTAGATCTGCGCGCCGCCGAGCGTCTCGCTCCAGCGCTGCGCGTGGTAGATCGGCGACGGGCGGCCGACGAAGTGCTTCAGCTCGCGGCGGAATTCGGCATCGAACTCCGGGTCCTTCTGGTAGTGCGCATAGGCTTCGCGCAGCTCGTCCAGCGCGTGGACCAGCGTCTCGGAAACGAAGGTGCCACCATAGGGGCCGAAATGGCCACGGGAATCGGGCAGGTCGTACATGTCTAGGCTCTTCGGAACAGCGGCCTTGCCTTGGCCGGCAAGGGCGCGTAGTTGACTGGGTGTGCGCGATGGCCGCCTTGAAGCGGCCGACACGGGGTGGGCAAGGGATCGGGCTTCGATCCGGCTCATCCGGCCTCGGCGCTGCGGACAGCGCGCACGAACTCGGCAATGCGGGCGTGGTCTTTCACGCCCTTGGCGGCCTCTACCCCGCTGCTGACGTCCACAGCGTAGGGCCGCACGCGTTCAATCGCGCCAGCGACGTTTTGCGCGTTCAACCCACCACTCAAAACGATGCGAGGAGCGCCGCTTGCGTTCGGGTTGCCGGTTGCCGTAACCGGAGGATTGGGCGGAAGCCATGCCGGAGGAATCAGGGTCCAGTCGAAGACGTGGCCGCCACCGCCGTAGCCTTCGACGAAGGCATCGAGCAGCAAGGCAGCGGCATCACGGTATTGATCGGCAAATTCTACCAAATCGAGCCCCGGACGGACACGGGCGGCGCGCAGGAATGGCAGCCGGCAGCGCTGCGCGGCCTGGGTGCAGAACTGCGGGGTTTCGTCGCCGTGCAGCTGCAGCAGCGTCAACGGCACACGCTCCGCCACGTGGGCGATGTCTTCCAGTTCGGCGTTGACGAACAGGCCTGTCACCGCGACGAACGGCCCGGCGGCCTCGGCCAGCGCCGCGGCTTGCGCCACCTCGACGTAGCGCGGGCTCTTCGGGTAGAACACCAGCCCGATCGCGTCCGCGCCGGCATCGACGGCGGCGCGCACGTCGTCCTCGCGGGTCAGGCCGCAGATCTTGATGCGGGTACGCTGCGGCAGGTGCACCGGACTGCCCTCAGGCTGCGTCATCAAACACTCCATGGAACAAGCTCGCGGATGGGTCGGCCGCGGGGATCGGGTAAGCATCAGGATACTTGACCCCGACCAGGTAGAGGCCGTCCGGCATGAACGTGGGCGCTGCCAGCTTGCGGTCTTGCCCGGCCAGCACCTGCGCCAGCCATTGCGGCGGGTAGCGTCGACGGCCCACCGCCACCAGGCAGCCCATCAGATTGCGCACCATATGGTGCAGGAAGGCGCTGGCGCGAAAGCGCAGGAACACCCAGTTGCCGTCGTCGCGGATGGTGACGTCATACATGGTCTTGACCGGCGACTTGGCCTGGCACTCGGCGGCGCGGAAGGCGGAAAAGTCGTGCTCGCCGATCAGATACGCCGCGGCTTCGCGCATGGCGTCCACGTCGAGCCGTTGTCCGGGTGGCAGCATCTGGTAGCCGGCGCGGCCATGAACCATCGGCACCCGGTGCGGACCGGTGTAGAGCGCGTAGTAATACATGCGCTCGTACGCCAGGAAGCGGGCATGGAAGCCTTCGTCGACCGGCAGCGCCCACTGCAGCGCGATCGATGGCGGCAGAAAGGCATTGACGCCACGCACCCAGGAAAAGGACTCGCGTTCCAGCTCGGTATCCAGGTGGATCACCTGCCCCAGCGCGTGCACGCCGGTATCGGTGCGCCCCGCCACGGTGGTCAGCAGGCGCACCCCGGCGAAGCGCTCGATGGCGTCTTCGAGGTGATCCTGCACGGTATTGCGGTGCGGCTGCGACTGCCACCCGGAAAAGGCGGCGCCGTCGTAGTGCAGGCCAAGTGCGATGCGGTTCATGTCAGGGGAAAAAGCATGGCGGCGGGCAGGCAATGCGCGCCGGAAAAGCAAATGCGCCGGAAGGGACGCTTCCGGCGCATCGCTTCATGCCGCGGCAGCGCGTGCCGCGGCGGACCGTCAATGATAGCTCAGGCCACTTCCAGCAGTAGCGAACGGGCCTCGGCCTGCAGCGGGTCCTGCGACTGCTCGACCACTTCCTGCAGCAGCTCGCGGGCCCCTTCCTTGTCGCCGATTTCGATATAGGCGCGTGCCAGGTCCAGCTTGATCTGCATGTCGCGGCCGCCGTCGACGCCATCGGTCGACAGCGTGCTGGGCGAAACGCCGCGGGCCGTGTCGGGATTGGTTTCGTCCGGCACGCGCGACAGGTCGATCGGCGCGGCCAGCTTGCCGTCGCGCAGCAGGGTCGTCGCAGGCAGCGGGGCGAAAGCTTCGTCCGCCGCGCCCGGCGAGCCCCCGGTGGCCGACGGATCACTGCCCAGGTCCAGCGACAGGCCCGACATGTCGAACTCCAGCGGGCGCGAGCGCGTCGGCGTATCCAGGCGCGGCACGTCCCTATCGTCAGCCAGCGGGTCAGCCAGCGGGTCGGCCAGCGGATCGCCGGCGCGGGCCGGGAAATCCAGGTGCAGCCCGCCGTCCAGGCGCACGGCCGGCTCGGTCGGGTCCGAATCCGCACCGAACACCATGGCCGCCGACGCCGGCGCCACGATCGGGTCGCCCGCCGCGGGCGCCGGGAAGGCGTCCAGCGGCAACGCCAGGTCGCCCAGCGAGGGCTCGAGTCGCGGGATCGAAGCCGGATCCTGCGACGGGTCCTGCGTGCGCCACTGGTCCGTCGCCGGCGAGGCCGTATCCGGACCCGCGGCCTCCGGCGTCACCGCCAGGTACATCGCGTTGCCCGGCTCGAGCGCACGCCCCATTTCTGCTGCCTTCAGCCATTCCGCACTGTGTCCGCCGGTCTGGGCGAACATTTCTTCTGCTATCACGCGGAAACCTTCCACATCCTGTCTGTTGCTGTAAATCTCCAGGAGCTTGAGCCGCACCGGCTGCTGCTCCGGGTTTTTCTCCAGGGCTTCGCGCAGGATTTCCTCCGCCTGCACATCGCGCCCATAAGCGATATAGACCTCGGCCTCGGCGATCGGATCGACCTCGTTGGCGTCCGGCGTGTTGTTGCCGATGCGGAAATCGGCACCGAACACGCTGTGCTGCGAGGTGTCGACACTCTGGCCGCCGGCGGCGCCGAACAACGAATTGGAGCCGGCCATCACCGTGCTTTCCTGCGACAGGATGCTGTCGCCGAAGCCGGTCGCCTCGCCCTGCTTCTGCTGCTGGCGACGGCGATAGATCGCGTAGACGCCGAGCAGCGCCACTAGCAGGCCGCCGCCGGGCAGCAGCATCGGGTTGGCCAGCAGGCCGTCGAGGAACGACGGCTCCTGCACCGGTGCGGGCTGCGCCACCACAGGCGGCGCCGGCTTGGCTGCGGGGGCGGGGGCCGATGCCGGCGCGGCAGCCGCTGCAGCAGCCTGCGGCGCCGAAGCCTCGGCGGCGGCCACGGCGGGCGCTGCCGCCGCGGCGCCACTGGCGGCATCGGGCACTGCGGCGGCGGCAGTTGCCGCCGCTGCGGCCGGTTCTGCGGCATTGGCCTTCGGCGCCTGGGCAGCCACCACGTTCGGCGCGGCTGCTTCAGGCTTGGCCACCGCGGCCGCCTTTTCCTTTTCCTTGTCGGCCAGCGCCGCCTGGTTGGCCTGGCCCAGCTTGGCGATCTCGGCGTTCTTCAGCTCGAGCAGCTTCTGCATGTCGCCGATATTCTTTTCCAGCTGCGCCAGACGCGCCTCGGCTTCCTTGACCTGGCGATCGCGCGCGACATTGGCTTCGGCCTTGGCGGCGGCATCGCCCTGCGCGCCCCGCTCGGCCTTGCTCAGTTTCAGTTCGTCGCGCGGACCATCGGTCGGGGCCGCCTGTTCCTGCACGCGCGCCGTCACGTTGCCGGACTGCTGGCGGCCGCTGTCGGGCTCGACCGACTTGGCCGCCGCGGCGCTCGCCAGGCGGCTGCGATAGGCGTCGAAGCCCTGCGTACGCGCGACCACCTCGCGGCGCGCGGCCTTGGGCGTGACGGACTGTGCCTGTTGCTGGGTCGGCACCTGCAGCACCGCGCCGCTGCGCAGCCGGTTCATGTTGCCGCCGATAAAGGCGTTGGGATTGTTGCGGTAGAGCGCGACCAGCATCTGGTCCAACGACACCGATTCGGCGCCCTGTACGGCCTCGCCGGCAATCCCATACAGCGTATCGCCGCGCTTGACGGTATAGCCACCGCCGGGTGCCACGTCGGCGCTGGCTGCGGGCGCCGCCGACGGCGCGCGCCTGGCCTGCCGTGCGGGGCGCACGGGCGCTGCCGGACGGGCGGACTCGGCGGCAGGCGCCGCTTCCTGTGCGGCCGCTTGCGGCGCCGCGGCAGCCGCGGGCTGTGGCGCGGTGGCGGGCGAGGCGTCGGGCGTTGCCGCCTGCACCACCGTCGACGGCGAGTAGGTCTCGTTGGATGGCTTGGCCCCGGCGGGGTCAAGCAGGAATGTGTAGGCGCGCGACACCTTGCCGCTGGACCAGCTCATGTCGACCAGGATGTCGACGAACGGCTCGCTGATCGGCTGCGTCGAACGGACCTTGGCGACATAGCTGCCGTTGGGACGGCGCTCGATCTCCAGGCGCAGCGAGCTGACCGCGGGCTGGTAGGTCAGCCCCGCCGCCGCGTACGCCCCCGGCGACGCCAGCCTGACGTTCAGCCCTGAGGCCTCTTCGGGCGTGACCCCGCTGATGTCGATCTCAGCCTGCAGCGGCTGCCCCAGATTCGACTGAACCCGCAATTGCCCGAACCCCGCGGCATATGCGGCCGGCTGCGCAAGCAGCAGGCCCAGTGCCGTGACGGCCAGCGTTGACCAGCGCTGACGGGCAGTAGGCGCATCTTTCCGGCGATGTTGGCTCACACTCACCTTATGCTCCGTTATGTTTTAGTAGCGATATACATCGACAAACCGACCCCATAGACAGGTCCGGCAGGCTGGCGGGGCATTCTGACTGCACCCCTTGACCAGCCGGCGCGCAGGCGCCGATCCCTGCGGACCGGGGCGCATGCCGGCGTATTGTGACGCATCGCCCGGGAAAATAGGCGCCCGGATACAACAACGCCGCGCGTGGGCGCGGCGTTGTCGGCAAAGCGGTCTTTTCTGTTGCCTGGCTGCAACGGCCGCAACCAGGCAGCTTCCCATCAGGATTCGATCAGGATACGCAGCATGCGGCGCAGCGGCTCGGCCGCACCCCACAGCAGCTGGTCGCCGACCGTGAATGCCGACAGGTACTCGCCGCCCATCTGCATCTTGCGCAGGCGGCCGACCGGGATCGTCAGCGTGCCGGTCACGGCCGCCGGGGTCAGGTCGGTCATGCTGGCTTCACGGGTATTCGGCACCACCTTGGCCCAGCGGTTGTGGGCAGCCAGCATGCCTTCGATCTCGTCCAGCGGCACGTCGTGGCGCAGCTTGATGGTCAGCGCCTGCGAGTGGCAACGCATGGCACCGATCCGCACGCACAGGCCGTCCACGGCGATCGGCGTGGCACCGGTCGCGCCCAGGAAGCCTTCGCCGCGGCCCAGGATCTTGTTGGTTTCGGCGCCGCCCTTCCACTCCTCGCGCGACTGGCCGTTGCCCAGGTCCTTGTCGATCCAGGGAATCAGGTTGCCGGCCAGCGGCACGCCGAACTGCCTGGTTTCGTCGGCGGACAGGCCGTGCTGGGTTGCCAGGATGGTACGGTCGATTTCCAGGATGGCCGAGGCCGGGTTATCCAGCAGCGACTTGACCGACGCATTCAGCGTGCCGAACTGGGTCAGCAGCTCGCGCATGTGCTGCGCACCGCCGCCCGAGGCGGCCTGGTAAGTCATTGAGGTCATCCACTCGACCAGGTCGGCCTGGAACAGGCCGCCCAGGCCCATCAGCATGCAGCTGACCGTGCAGTTGCCGCCGACGAAATTCTTCACGCCCTTGGACAGGGCATCCTTGATCACACCCTGGTTGACCGGATCCAGCACGATGATGGCATCGTCCTTCATGCGCAGCGACGAGGCCGCGTCGATCCAGTAGCCCTTCCAGCCCGCCTCGCGCAGCTTGGGGAAGACCTCGTTGGTGTAGTCGCCGCCCTGGGCGGTCAGCACCACGTCGCACTTCTTCAGTGCCTCGATGTCGTTGGCATCCTTGAGCGTGGTTTCGTTCTTGGCCATGGCGGGCGCCTTGCCGCCGGCGTTGGACGTGCTGAAGAAGACGGGCTCGATGTGGTCGAAATCACGCTCTTCCTGCATGCGCTGCATCAGGACGCTGCCGACCATACCCCGCCAACCGACGAGACCTACAATCATGATTTACCTCGGATGTGATTTTTACTTCCCCGCCATTTTCCTCGCCCGGCGTGGCTGCGCGGGGAAGACGGGCAGGCACGACGAACGGATCTAGGCGATCGCGGTTTTAATAATGGTTTTAATCGTCGTTGCGGTCTGGCCGAGCGAAATCGTGCCGACCGGGCCGCGGGTGGCGGTCAGGGCGACAACAGCAGTCAGGGTGGACTGGGAAAATCGGGCCATTCGCAGAGTCTACACGATTTTGCGGCGCTGCCGCAGCGTGGAAATCGGAGACAAATAAAACAAAGGGCACCGCCGCAGCGGTGCCCTTTTGGGGTTGTGATTTACAGTGCCGCCAGCACCGCTTCACCCATCTCGCGGGTGCCGACCTGCTTGCAGCCCGGCGTCAGGATATCGCCGGTGCGGTAGCCCTGGGCCAGCACCTTCTTGACGGCGTTCTCGATGCGGTCGGCCTGCTCGGCCTTGTTCAGCGAGTAGCGCAGCATCATCGCCGCCGACAGGATGGTGGCCAGCGGATTGGCCACGCCCTTGCCGGCGATGTCCGGCGCCGAGCCGTGCGACGGCTCGTACAGGCCCTTGTTGTTCGCATCGAGCGACGCCGACGGCAGCATGCCGATCGAGCCGGTCAGCATGGCGGCCTCGTCCGACAGGATGTCGCCGAACATGTTGCCGGTGACGATCACGTCGAAGCTCTTGGGCGCCTTGACCAGCTGCATGGCCGCGTTGTCGACATACATGTGCGACAGCTCGACTTCCGGATATTCCTTGCTGACATCGATCACGATGTCCTTCCAGAACTGGAAGGTCTCGAGTACGTTGGCCTTGTCGACGCTGCACAGCTTCTTGCCGCGCTTGGCCGCGGCCTGGAACGCCACATGCGCGATGCGGCGGATTTCCGGCTCGCTGTAGCGCATGGTGTCGAAGGCTTCGCGCTCGCCCTTGAACAGGCCGTCCGGCGCTTCGCGCAGGCCGCGTGGCTGGCCAAAGTAGATGTCGCCGTTCAGTTCGCGCACGATCAGGATGTCCAGGCCGGCCACCAGCTCGGGCTTCAGGCTCGAGGCGCCGGTCAGTTCCGGATAGCAGATCGCCGGACGGAAGTTGGCGAACAGCTGCAGGTGCTTGCGCAGGCCCAGGATGGCCTGCTCCGGGCGCAGCGCGCGCTCCAGGCTGTCGTATTTCCAGTCGCCGACGGCGCCGAACAGGATGGCGTCGGCTTCCTTGGCCAGCTTGAGCGTGTTCTCCGGCAGCGGATGGCCTTCGGCCTCGTAGCCGGCGCCGCCCACCGGCGCGGTTTCCAGTTCGAACTTCTCGTCGAGCGCGTTCAGGACCTTGACGGCCTCTGCAACGATTTCGGGACCAATGCCGTCACCCGGCAGGACTGCGATCTTCATTGTTGTCTTCCTCGTTGAGTCTTATCCGACCAGGCGGTTGTTCAGCCACGGCATCTTCGCCACGCGCTCGGCCTCATAGGCCTTGATCTTGTCGGCATGGCGCAGGGTCAGGCCGATATCGTCGAAACCGTTCAGCATGCAGTACTTGCGGAACGGGGCGATGTCGAATTCATAGCCCTGGCCCGACGGCGTGAGCACCACCTGCTTGTCCAGGTCGATGGTCAGCTGGTAGCCGTTGAACGCGTTGGTCTCGTTGAACAGGTGGTCGACCTGCTGCTCGCTCAGCACCACCGGCAGCAAGCCGTTCTTGTAGCAGTTGTTGAAGAAGATGTCGGCAAAGCTGGGCGCGATCACGGCGCGGAAGCCGTATTGCGTCAGCGCCCACGGCGCGTGCTCGCGCGAGCTGCCGCAGCCGAAGTTGCGGCGCGCCAGCAGGATCGACGCGCCCTGGTAGCGCGGCTGGTTCAGCACGAAGTCCGGGTTCAGCGGACGCTTGCTGTTGTCCATGCCCGGCTCGCCGACATCCTTGTAGCGCCACTCGTCGAACAGGTTGGGGCCAAAGCCGGTGCGCTTGATCGACTTCAGGAACTGCTTCGGGATGATGGCGTCGGTGTCGACGTTCTCGCGGTCGAGCGGCGCCACGAGGCCGCTGTGTACGGTGAACTTTTCCATGTCTCTTTCCTTACTTCTTCGCCGCGCTCTCGAGCGAGCGGCCGGCGGCCTGCGTGTCCTTGCCCAGTCCGGCCATGGTGTTGCAGCCGGCAAGCTGCAGCATGCCCAAGCATGCCAGCAGTGCGATCAGGGTCCTTTTCATTTGCCGCGCTCCGCTCAGCCCAGCTTGCGGATGTCGACGAAATGGCCTTCGATGGCGGCAGCGGCTGCCATCGCCGGGCTCACCAGGTGGGTACGGCCACCGGCGCCCTGGCGGCCCTCGAAGTTGCGGTTCGAGGTCGACGCGCAGCGCTCGCCCGGATCCAGGCGGTCGGCATTCATGGCCAGGCACATCGAGCAGCCTGGTTCGCGCCACTCAAAGCCGGCGGCCTTGAAGATCTTGTCCAGGCCTTCGCGCTCGGCCTGTTCCTTGACCAGGCCCGAACCCGGCACCACCATCGCCAGCTTCACGTTGGACGCAACCTTGCGGCCCAGTTTCTGCACCACCCACGCAGCGGCGCGCATATCCTCGATACGGCTGTTGGTGCACGAGCCGATGAAAACCTTGTCGATATTGATGCTCTCGACCGGCACATTGGGCTGCAGGCCCATGTACTCCAGCGCGCGCTCCATCGCGTTGCGCTTGGTCTGGTCCTTTTCCTTCTCGGGATCCGGCACGCGGTCTTCGATGCTGATGACCATTTCCGGCGAAGTGCCCCAGGTCACCTGCGGGCGGATCTCTTCGGCACGCAGCTCGACCACCTGGTCGAACTTGGCACCTGCGTCCGAATGCAGCGTGCGCCAGTAAGCCACGGCCTGCTCCCACTCCACGCCCTGCGGCGCGTACGGGCGGCCCTTGACGTATTCCAGCGTGACGTCGTCCACCGCCACCAGGCCGGCGCGCGCGCCCGCCTCGATGGCCATGTTGCAGACGGTCATGCGGCCTTCCATGGTCAGGTCGCGGATGGCCGAGCCGGCGAACTCGATGGTGTAGCCGGTGCCGCCGGCGGTGCCGATCTTGCCGATAATGGCCAGCACGATGTCCTTGGCGGTGCAGCCGCGCGGCAGCTTGCCTTCCACCTTGACCAGCATGTTCTTCGCCTTTTTGCCCAGCAGCGTCTGCGTGGCCAGCACGTGCTCGACTTCCGAGGTGCCGATCCCATGCGCCAGTGCGCCGAAGGCGCCGTGCGTGCTGGTATGCGAATCGCCGCACACCACCGTCATGCCAGGCAGCGTCGCGCCCTGCTCCGGCCCGATCACGTGCACGATGCCCTGGCGATGGTCCGTCATCTTGAACTGGGTGATGCCATAGCTGTCGCAATTGGCATCCAGCGTATCGACCTGCAGCTTCGACACCGGGTCGGCAATGCCCTGGCTGCGGTCGGTGGTCGGCACGTTGTGGTCCGACACGGCCAGGTTCGCGCTGATGCGCCATACCGGACGCTGCGCCATCTTCAGGCCCTCGAACGCCTGCGGGCTGGTCACTTCATGCAGCAGGTGGCGGTCGATATAGAGCAGCGTGGTGCCGTCTTCCTCGACGTGGACGGTGTGGTCATCCCAGAGTTTGTCGTAGAGCGTCTTGGCCATGGTGCGATGGCGGGCCGAATGACCGATCCTTGGCAGGAGAAGTCCGCGGTGACCGCGCAGTAGTTTGCAGGGGTTTTTTGTTCGCTTCGGTCGCGGCGGCGAACACGGGCGTCGATCGCGATCAATCGCGATGATCGCGCCGGAAGCCGCCTGAAGCGAGCGTTATTTCAAGCGTTGCCGCAATGCTTGACTTGGCAATCGATTATGCCACAGGGGATATGGGGATCAGCGCCCTGCCCGGCCGGGACGGCGCCTGGGATGTAATGTGATTGGCGAAAGGGGGCTTTCGCCGATCACGAAAACGAATCGTTGGCGGGCCGCCGCCCCGTTGCAGGGCGGCGGCCCTCCCGGCGTCAGCCGCCCAGGTAGGCGGCCTTGATCCTGTCGTTGGCAAGCAGGTTGGCACCCGTATCGGCCAGCACCACCTTGCCGGTTTCCAGCACATAGCCGCGATCCGCCACCTGCAGCGCCTTGTTGGCGTTCTGCTCGACCAGGAACACGGTGACGCCCTCGTCACGAATGGTCCGGATGATGTCGAAGATCTGCGCGATGATCAGCGGCGCGAGGCCGAGCGTGGGCTCGTCCAGCAGCAGAAGCCGGGGCCGGCTCATCAGCGCGCGGCCGATCGCCAGCATCTGCTGCTCGCCGCCCGACATGGTGCCGGCGCGCTGGCTGGCACGCTGGTTCAGGCGCGGGAACAGCTTGAAGACGTGCTCGATACCAGCCTCGATCTCGTCGCGACTGGCAAAGAAGCCACCCATCTTCAGGTTTTCCAGCACCGTCAGGCTCGGAAACACGCGACGGCCCTCGGGCGAAATCGCCATGCCCAGCCGCATGATCTCGTGCGTCGAGCGGTTGGTGATGTCCTTGCCCTCGAACAGCACGCGTCCGCTCGAGGCGCGCGGCGTGCCGCACACGGTCATCATCAGCGTCGTCTTGCCGGCGCCGTTGCTGCCGATCAGGGTGACGATCTCCCCTTTCTTGACTTCGATCGATACGCCCGACAGCGCCTCGATGGCGCCGTAATGGGTATGGACCTGTTCCAGCTTCAGCATCAGTCCTCTCCCAGGTAGGCCTTGATTACGCGCGGGTCGTTGCGCACTTCGTCGGGCTTGGCCGTAACGATGGGCTTGCCGTGCTCCATCACGAGGATGCGGTCGGAGACCCCCATCACCAGGCTCATGTCGTGCTCGATCAGCAGCACGGCAATGCCGAACTCGCGGCGCAGCTGGTCGATCAGCTGCTGCAGCTCGACCTTTTCCTGCGGATTCAGGCCGGCGGCGGGCTCGTCCAGCATCAGCAGGCGCGGCCTGGTGATCATGCAGCGCGCGATCTCCAGCCGGCGCTGGTGGCCGTACGACAGCGTGCCGGCCTCGCGGTTGGCAACCTTGGTCAGGCCCATGCGCTCCAGCCACAGCGCGGCGCGCTCCAGCGCTTCACGCTCGGCACGGCGATAGGCCGGGGTGGCAAACAGGCCGCGCAGGATGCCGGACTGCACCTGCAGGTGTTGCGCCACCAGCAGGTTCTCCACCACCGTCAGCGACTTGAACAGGCGGATGTTCTGGAAGGTCCGCACCAGGCCCTGCCGCGCCACCTTGTGGCTGGGCAGGCCGGCGATGGCATGGCCGTCCAGCGTAACCTCGCCCGCTGTCGGCTTGTAGAAACCGCCGACGCAGTTGAACACCGTGGTCTTGCCGGCGCCGTTGGGACCGATGATGGCGAAGACCTCATCCTTGCGGACATCGAAATCGATGCCGTCCACGGCCAGCAGTCCGCCGAAGCGCATCTGCAGGCCGGATACTTTCAGCAGTTCTGCACTCATCGGGGAAGCTCCACGTGCGGACGGCTCGCGGGCAGCAGGCCCTGCGGACGCCACATCATCATCAGCACCATCACCAGGCCGAAGATCAGCATGCGGTATTCGGCAAAGCCGCGCGCCACCTCGGGCAGCGCTGTCAGCAGGATTGCCGCCAGGATCACGCCCAGCTGCGAGCCCATGCCGCCCAGCACCACCACGGCGAGGATCAGCGCCGACTCGATGAAGGTGAACGATTCCGGATTGACCAGACCCTGGCGCGCCGCGAAGAAGGCGCCGCCGATGCCGGCAAACGATGCGCCCAGCGTGAACGCCGACAGCTTGATGCGGGTCGGGTTCAGGCCCAGCGAGCGGCACGCGATCTCGTCGTCGCGCAGCGCTTCCCACGCACGGCCCATCGGCATGCGGATCAGTCGGCTGGTGACGAACAGCGTGAAGCCCACCAGCAGCAGCGCCAGCAGGTACAGGAAGATCACCATGTGCTGGCCGCTGTAGTCCAGGCCGATCAGGTCATGGAAGGTCCTGGCACCCTCCACGCTGGCGTTGCGCGCCATCTCGATGCCGAACACTGACGGCTTCGGAATGCCCGAGACACCATCAGGCCCCCCGGTCAGGCTGGTCAGGTTGTTGGCCAGCAGGCGGATGATCTCGCCGAAGCCCAGCGTCACGATCGCGAGGTAGTCGCCGCGCAGCCGCAGCACCGGGAAGCCCAGCAGGAAGCCGAAGGTAGCCGACATCGCCGCGGCGATCGGCAGGCATTCCCAGAAGCCGAGCCCGAAGTGCTGGTTCAGCAGCGCATAGGTATAGCCGCCGATCGCGTAGAAGCCGACATAGCCCAGGTCGAGCAGGCCGGCATAGCCCACCACGATATTCAGGCCCAGCCCCAGGATCACGTAGATCAGCGCCAGCGTGGCCACGTCCACCGCGCCGCGGGAGCCGAAAAACGGCCACACCAGCCCGACCGCCAGCAGCACCCATATCGCCGCACGCTGCTGCCGCGCGCCGAGCTGCGGCACCGACGGCAAACGCACGGCACTGCCGGCGCGCGACAGCATGGGCTTGAACAGCTGGAACAGGAACACCGCCGCCACGGCAATCCACACCGGGCGCCAGTGCGGCTCGAGCACCACCTTGTAGCCTTCCAGCCTGAGCTGCAGGCCCAGGATCGGAATGGTCAGGATCGCCGTCATCACGGCCGCCGTGATCGCGTTCTTCAGCGACTGGCCCGGCATGGCGCCGCGCGCTACCTGTGCGGCGGACATCGCAGAAACTTGGTTAGTCATGGTCTCGCCCTCCCTCACACCTTTTCGACATCAGGCTTGCCCAGCAGCCCGGTCGGACGGAACAGCAGCACCAGCACCAGCAGGCTGAATGCGACCACGTCCTTGTATTCGGCCGGCATGTAGCCCGAGGCGAAGGTTTCCGCCAGGCCCAGCAGCACGCCGCCGAGCATCGCGCCCGGGATGCTGCCGATACCGCCCAGCACCGCCGCGGTAAAGGCCTTGATGCCGGCGATAAAGCCGATAAAGGGATTGAGCTTGCCGATGCTCAGCCCGATCAGCATGCCACCGACGGCGGCCAGCATTGCGCCCAGCACGAAGGTGAACGAGATCACCTTGTTGGTGTCGATGCCGAGCAGATTGGCCATGCGCATGTCTTCAGCGCAGGCACGGCAGGCGCGGCCCATGCGCGAGCGGCCGATGAACAGCGTCAGCGCGACCATCATCGCCAGCGTCACGCCCACGATCAGCAGGCGCGAATACGGCACGGTCACGGTGAAGTCGCCGCCCATCTGGAACTCGATGGCGCCGGAGATCAGCACCGGCACCGACACGTCGCGCGCGCCCTGCCCGATCTGCACATAGTTCTGCAGGAAGATCGACATGCCGATGGCGGAGATCAGCGGCACCAGCCGCGGACCGCCGCGCAGGGGCCGGTATGCCACCCGCTCGACCGCAAAGCCGTAGACGCCGGTGACCAGCACCGAGACCAGCAAGGCGGCGCCGAGCACCAGCGGCAGGGGGTAGCCCGCCTGGGCGCCGATCGCGGTGAGCGTGACCAGGCCGACATAGGCACCGATCATGTAAATCTCGCCGTGCGCGAAATTGATCATGCCGATGATGCCGTAGACCATTGTGTAGCCGATGGCGATCAGCGCGTAGATCGCACCCAGCGTCAGGCCGTTGACCAGCTGCTGGGTGAACTGTGGGAGGAATTCATTCATTGGGGAAGCCTCAGGAACTTGAAGCCCGATACCAGAACGCCCCGCCCGGGGTACGGGCGGGGCGTGTGCGGAAGGGAGCGCCTGCTTAGTTTGCGGCGGTCTTGCTTGCGTCCTTGTGCCAGGTGTAGACCACGAACTTGAAGGACTTCAGGTCGCCCTTGTCGTCGTACTCGACCTTGCCGATCGGGGTGGTGAAGGCGTTCTTGTGCATGTACGCCGAGACTTTGGCCGGGTCGGTGCTCTTGGCGCCGGCGATGGCGTCGCCGATGATCTTGACGGCGGCATAGGACGGCATCTGGAACGGACCGTTGGCGTCACGCTTCTTGTCGGCGAATGCCTTCACCAGGCCGGCGTTGGCCGGGTCGGCCGAGAAGTCGGCCGGCAGCGTCACCAGCATGCCTTCCGACGACGGCCCGGCGATCGCGGTCACGTCCTTGTTGCCCACGCCCTCGGGGCCCATGAAGGCGGCCTTCACGCCCTGCTCGCGCGCCTGGCGCAGCAGCAGGCCCATTTCCGGGTGGTAGCCGCCGAAGTAAACGAAGTCCACGCCCTGCGACTTCAGCTTGGTGATGACGGCGGAGTAGTCCGAATCGCCGGCGTTGATGCCCTCGAACACGGCCACCGGAATCTTGGCGGCTTCCAGGTCCTTCTTCACCGAGCTGGCAATGCCCTGGCCGTACGACTGCTTGTCGTGCAGCACGGCAACCTTCTTCGGCTTGATCTTGCCGATGATGTACTGGGCGGCTGCCGGGCCTTGCTGGTCGTCGCGGCCGATGGTGCGGAAGATGAACTTGCGCTTCCTGGTCTCGGTCAGCTGCGGCGCCGTGGCCGACGGCGTCACCATCACGATGCCTTCGTTCTCGTAGATGTCCGAGGCGGGGATGGTCGAACCCGAGCACACATGGCCGATCACGTACTTGATGTTCTGGCTGACGATCTTGTTGGCCACCGCGACGGCTTGCTTCGGTTCGCAGGCGTCGTCCATCATCACCACCTCGAACTTGTTGCCGCCGGCGCCGCCGGCTGCGTTGATCTGTTCGATGGCGGTCAGCGCACCGGCCTTGACCATGTCGCCGTATTGCGCCACCGAGCCGCTCATCGGGCCGGCAATGGCGATCTTCACGGTTTCGGCGTTGGCTGCGGCGCCAAAGGTGGCCAGCATGGCAGCCAGCGAAATGGTCGTAAGACGGGACAGCGTCATCAGGAGCTCCTCGATTTATGTTTGGGTCATCCGGGCAGAAACGGAATGACCTGCGCAATCGAACAACACCCGCGGACTACTGGGATCGGGACTGGCAGAAGCGCCGCCCCGAACGCGGAAGACAGGCCTGCAAGGAAGAAGAAGCTGTGCGGGGCCCGGCATGTGTCAGTCCCCGCTGTGGTATGGGGACCAAGGTTCGGAAAGACAACGTTTGATGCGTTCTCTATTGCGCAAGCGATTCGCCTGCCCCGCTTGCCGCACCGCATGCCGGAGGGATGGCCCGGCTGCCGTCGGCAAAGCAGCCCGCATTATAGGGTCAAATTTCCTGCGCTACGCGACAATCGCACAATAAATGCGGAACCCCATTGGGAAAACGCGACACAATTTTCCACTAATTGCGGCCCGGACCAGTCAAGGTGCAATTTCCTGCCCTTGCCGTCGTTGCACTGCACAAGGCGCACCGACGCAGAAAAGACAAACGCCCCGGCGGGCCGGGGCGTCTGCAATTGCTGCACTGCGCAGCGGATCGGATGAACTGCGCTTAGCGCTTGGCCACGTCCGGCACGTCGCGCGTGGCGGCGCCGACGAACAGCTGGCGCGGACGGCCGATCTTGTATTCCGGATCGGTGATCATCTCTTCCCACTGCGAGATCCAGCCCGGGGTGCGGGCCAGCGCGAAGATGCAGGTGAACAGCGACGTCGGGATGCCCAGCGCGCGCTGGACGATGCCCGAGTAGAAGTCGACGTTCGGGTACAGCTTGCGGCTGACGAAGTACTCGTCTTCCAGCGCGATCTTTTCCAGCTCCATGGCCAGCTTGAACAGCGGGTCGTTGTGCAGGCCCAGCTCGTTCAGCACTTCATGGCAGGTTTCGCGCATCAGCTTGGCGCGCGGATCGTAGTTCTTGTACACGCGGTGGCCGAAGCCCATCAGGCGCACGCCCGAGTTCTTGTCCTTGACCTGCTTGATGAACTCGCCGATGTTGTCGACGCTGCCGATCTCTTCCAGCATCTTCAGCGCGGCTTCGTTGGCGCCGCCGTGGGCCGGGCCCCACAGGCACGCGACGCCGGCGGCGATGGCTGCGAACGGGTTGGTGCCCGACGAGCCGGCCAGGCGCACGGTCGAGGTCGAGGCGTTCTGCTCGTGGTCGGCGTGGAGGATGAAGATGCGGTCCAGCGCGCGCTCCAGCACCGGGTTCACGGTGTACGGCGCACACGGCGTGCCGAACAGCATGCGCAGGAAGTTGCCCGAATAGGACAGGTCGTTCTGCGGATAAATGTACGGCTGGCCGATGTTGTACTTATACGCCATGGCGACCATGGTCGGCATCTTGGCGATCAGGCGGATGGCCGAGATCTCGCGCTGGTGCGGATCGTCGATGTCCATCGCGTCATGGTAGAACGCGCTCATGGCACCCACCAGGCCGGTCAGCACGGCCATCGGGTGGGCATCGCGGCGGAAACCGCGCATGAAGAACTGCAGCTGCTCGTGAACCATGGTGTGGTTCATCACGTGGCCGACGAATTCTTCCTTCTGCTTGGCGTTGGGCAGCTCGCCCTTGAGCAGCAGGTAGCAGGTCTCGAGGTGGTCGCACTTCTGCGCCAGTTGCTCGATCGGGTAGCCGCGGTACAGCAGCTCGCCCTTGTCGCCGTCGATGTAGGTGATCTTCGAATTGCACGAAGCCGTCGACATGAAACCGGGGTCGTAGGTGAACTTACCGGTTTGTCCGTACAGCTTGCGAATGTCGATCACGTCCGGGCCAACGGTGCCCGTATAAATCGGCAGCTCAACGCTGGGGGAACCATCGGAGAACGATAGCGTGGCTTTCACATCGGACGGCGTCATGTCGGATCCTTCAAATGCTGTGAATAATAATGTTGACCAAAACTCAGACCGTACGCAGCAGGTTCACTACGCGCTGCATCGGGGGCGTGTCGAGCTCACCGTCCAGTTCCTTGCGGGCAAGGAGCAGGTCCATCAACTCGTTGTCGCTGAGTTCGAACAGCTGGCTCAGCGAAGCCACATCCTCGTCGGACAGGCTCTCCTCGTAACGGTTGAAAAAACGTTCGACGATGATGTCGTTCTCCAGGAGGCCGCGGCGGGCACGCCAGCGCAACCGTGCGCGCTTGTGCGGATCGGCCTGATGGGAGAAGGTGGTGGCAGGACTCTCGGTCATGGCTTCCTACTTTCGGCGCGCCCGCCAGATATAGCCGCTCTGGCTGACGCGCCGCTTACTACTTAGACAGCCGCAGGATCACACCGCGCGGCGGACCATCAGCTCCTTGATCTTGCCGATGGCCTTGGTCGGGTTCAGACCCTTCGGGCACACGT